>NZ_CP053382.1:1283123-1603903 GCF_014931605.1 Halomonas sp. MCCC 1A13316
CCTGTCGCTGGGTGTTCTCGACAAAGGTAACGATCTTTTGTGCGCCCAGCACAGTCACCATGGTGGCGACGGGTAACAGCAGCAACTTATGCGTGCGGGGCAGCGAATGGAGGATTCGCAACATGTTTGTAGGCCATAAAAAAAGATGACAAGAATATATAAAGCCACGGGAACCTTAACCCATGCTATATGGCCTGCCTAGACTGTACGTCCATACAGCAAGATGCACCCGGAGTCCCTCGCATGAGGCTCCAGGCGGTCTGAATGTTGTCGAACACTGTTCAACAAAGTCATTGAACGTGAATATAAGGTAGGAAACAACCCCTTTTCGGTAAATGAATAGCATGCATCAGTCGGTGAAGCTGCCATTGCGATAGTCGTGCAGCGCCTGATCGATCTCGTGAAGGTGATTCATCACGAAAGGGCCATAGTGGACGATCGGTTCACCATGCGGCGTGCCGGCGAGTAACAGGCACTGCGCACCCTCGCGGCTGGAGAGGGCCAGCGTATCGCCCTCGCCGAGACGTGCCAACTGGCCGGCTGTAACCTTCTCTCCGGCGACCTGCAGGGCACCGTCGAAGACAAACACCGCCAGCGTTTCACTGCTTGTCGCGAGCGCCATCTCACCGCCGGCCTCGAGCCGCGCATGGGCCACGGCGCCGTCGCCGGCGAGGGAGTCCAGCGGGCCCGCGACGCTCTCTCCGGTCTGCGTCGTCCAGCTGCCACCGAGCGCAATCAGTTCCCCCTTGTCTGTCTTCAGGCGCGGCATTTCGCCGCTGCGCACATCGCGGTATCGTGCTTCGCTCAGTTTTTCCCGTGCCGCCAGGTTGAGCCACAGCTGGAAACCATGCAGGCCCTGGCTATCGGTCAGTGGCATTTCGGCGTGAACGATTCCGCGGCCGGTATGCATCCACTGGGCGTCACCGGCCTGGATGGTGCTGCTGTGTCCCAGGTGGTCTTCGTGGGTGATGCCGCCATGGATGATATAGGTGAGCGTCTGAATGCCGCGGTGCGGATGCGAAGGGAAGCCGCCAATGTAGTCGTCGGGCCGATCGGAGCCGAGTTCGTCGAGCATCAGGAAGGGGTCGAGTTCGCCGTCGAAGCGATGGATGCGTTGGATGTGCACGCCGTCGCCATCCTGGCTGGGGTGACTCTGGATCAGGCCTTCGATGCGACGAATGTTGGGGCTAGCGACCATGGTGCAGTCTCCCATTGTGGTTCTGAATGGTGGATATGCCTGGCATTCTAGACCGTTTTTTTCGAAGATTAAGCGCAACGTTTCGCAGCTATCATTCGAGGAATTCGAATATGTCCCGCGTCACCCTGGCCCAGTGGCAGATGCTCGCGGCGGTCGTCGATCACGGCGGCTTTGCTCGCGCCGCCGAGGCGGTTCACAAGAGCCCTTCCACCCTCAACCATGCCGTGCACAAGCTCGAGGAGCAGCTCGGCGTCAGAGTGCTGGAGCCGGTGGGGCGCCAGGTGCGCCTGACCGAGGCCGGCGAGATGATGCTGCGCCGGGCGCGCCAGTTGATCGAGAGCGCCGAGGCGCTGGAAGACGTTGCCGGCCGCCTCGCCGAGGGCCTCGAGGCCGAAGTGGTCCTGTCGGTCGACCAGATCTTTCCCACCGCTGCCTTGGCAGCAGCGTTGAGCCTTTTCTCCGCTGAATACCCTTACGTTCGCGTACAGCTCCATGAAACCGTGCTCAACGGTGGCATCGAGATGCTCTACGACGGCCGTGCGGATCTGGCCGTTTCGGGGCTGGCAGCGCAGGGCTTTCTCGGCGAGCCGCTGGTGTCGGTCCACTTCATTGCCGTGGCCCACCGCGACCATGAGCTGCACGCACTCGATCGCGAGCTCGACCTACGTGACCTGCAGCGCCATCGCCAACTGGTAGTACGCGACTCGGCGCTGCGTCAGTCGATGGATGCCGGCTGGCTCAAGGCGGAGCAGCGCTGGACGGTCAGCCATCTCGAAACCTCCATCGACATGGTCCGACGCTGCCTGGGGTTTGCCTGGCTACCCGAAACGCGCATACACAACGACTTGGAAAATGGCTTGATGCGCCCGCTACGGCTCTCGGCCGGCGGTATCCGGGAGGTACCCATGCAGATGATCTTTCGCGACCGCGACCGCGCGGGCCCCGCGACTCACGCCATGGCCCGCGCATTACACGAAGCAGTAGCGAGTACCTGCCCGAGGCATATGTGATCGTTCGCTTTTTTCGATGGTAGAGGCGGAAAAACTGCGCTTGAGCGATGAGCAGGAGGCGTTACTCTCATTAGCCAAATGACGCTTTATGGAGAACGCAATGGGCCTGTTGATCGACGGCAAATGGCACGACCAGTGGTACGACACCAAGAAGCATGGCGGCGAGTTCGTACGCGAATCTTCCAAGCTGCACGACTGGGTGACGCGTGACGGTGGCCCGGGGCCCGACGGACAACGCGCCGTGCCGGCGGAAGCGGGGCGTTTCCACCTCTATGTGTCGCTGGCCTGCCCCTGGGCGCACCGTACCCTGATCATGCGCAAGCTGAAGGGCCTCGAGAATGTCATCGGTGTCTCCCACGTCAGCCCGCTGATGCTCGATCAGGGCTGGACCTACCACGAGGACGAAGGTGCCAGCGGCGATCCGGTCAACGGCGTCGAGTACCACCGCGAACTCTATACCCTGACCGATCGACACTACACCGGACGCGTCACGGTGCCGGTATTGTGGGACAAGCAGGAAGGGCGCATCGTCAATAACGAATCGGCCGAGCTGGTACGCATCCTCAACGACGCCTTCGACGAGGTGACAGGAAACCGGTCCGACTTCTACCCTGCGGACCTGCGCGAGACCATCAATGCGGTCAACGAGGACGTCTACGAGCACATCAACAACGGCGTCTATAAGTCGGGCTTCGCCACCGAGCAGGCGGTCTACGACAAGCACGTCAAGGCGCTGTTCGAGGCGCTGGACCGGGTCGAGGCGCGCCTGGCCGAGAACCGCTACCTGGCCGGCGAGTGGCTGACCGAAGCCGATGTGCGGCTGTTTTCCACCCTGGTGCGCTTCGATGCCGTCTACTACGGCCACTTCAAATGCAACTTCAGGCGCATCGAGGACTACCCCAACCTATCTAACTACCTGCGCGAGCTGTACCAGTGGCCGGGCGTGGCCGAGACGGTGAACCTCGAGCACATCAAGCGTCACTACTATTACAGCCATGACGCCATCAACCCCACGCGCATCGTGCCTGGAGGGCCGCTGCTGGACTTCGAGCGCTCTCACGACCGCGAGCGACTGCCGGGGCAGGGGATTCGCGAGAAAAAATGACGGGGTCCGCCGCTCCCACCGGGAGCGGCGGACTCGTCGAGTTGACGCCCCGCCACGGCGTTGAACAGCTCGGCGCTGACTTCGCTGACGCGCTACCAGCTCGCGAGCATGCTGGACCAGCGGATAACCGACGTAGGTGTGCGCCAGCACAAAGCGCTTACCGCTGGCCTCGACCGCCTCGGCCAGACGCTGTGCCTCGTCGACGCTCAGCCTCATCGGCTTTTCGCAGATCACATGAATACCCGCCTTCAGGCAGGCGAGTGCCGCCGCAAAGTGCAGGTGGTTGGGCGTGACGATGGAGAGGACCTCGGCGCCGTCTTCGTGCTCGGCCTCGCCGGCAAGCAGTGCCTGGTAGTCGGTATAGCAGCGCGCCTCGGCCACGCCCAGCTCACGGGCCGTAGCCCGGTTGCGTTCGGCCTGTGACGAGAAAGCCCCGGTACCAGCTCGTAGCGATCGTCCATGCGCGCGGCGATGCGATGCACGCCGCCGATCAGCGCTCCCTGGCCGCCACCGACCATGGCCAGCCGCAGGCGCCGCGGCGTCTCTTGGCGTGGTGTTGCGTTCATGTCGGGTCTCCTCAGGGTCAGTCGAGCCCCAGCAGGGCGCGATTGGCTTGGCGGTCGGTGCCGGCGTCGGCGAAGTCGTCGAAGGCGCGGTCGGTCACGCGGATGATGTGTTCGGCCACGAAGTGGGCGCCCTCGATGGCACCCTGCTCGGGATGCTTGAGGGCGCACTCCCATTCGATCACCGCCCAGCCCGGGAAGTCGTACTGCGCCAGGCGCGAAAAGATGCCCTTGAAATCGACCTGGCCGTCGCCCAGCGAGCGGAAGCGCCCGGCGCGTTCCACCCAGGAGCTGTAACCGCCGTAGACGCCCTGCTGGGCGGAGGGATGGAACTCGGCATCCTTGACGTGGAACATGCGGATGCGCGGGTGGTAGCGGTCGAGGAAGGCCAGGTAGTCGAGTTGTTGCAGAACCATGTGCGACGGATCGTAGAGGATGCAGCAGCGCGGATGCTCGTCGACGGCGGCGAGGAAGCGCTCGAAGGTAATGCCGTCGTGTAGGTCCTCGCCGGGGTGGATCTCGAAGCAAAGGTCGACGCCCTCGCTGTCGCAGACGTCGAGAATCGGCTTCCAGCGCCTGGCCAGTTCGGCGAAACCTTCCTCCACCAGACCTGCGGGTCGCTGCGGAAAGGGATAGAGAAAGGGCCACAGCAGCGCACCGGAGAAGGTAGCCAGCGCACTCAGCCCCAGGTTGGCGCTGGCCCGTGCGGCGAGCTCGAGCTGATTCACGGCCCAGGCCTGGCGCGCCTCGGGGTTTCCGTGAAGCTCGGCCGGTGCGAAGCCGTCGAACAGGCTGTCATAGACCGGATGTACCGCCACCAGTTGCCCCTGCAGGTGGGCGGAGAGTTCGGTGATGACCAGGCCGTGCACGGCCAGCATGGCCTGGATTTCCTGGCAGTACGGCTGGCTCTCGGCGGCGCGCTCAAGGTCGAACAGGCGCTTGTCCCATGAGGGGATCTGCACGCCTTCGAAGCCCAGCTTCGAAGCCCATTGGGCGATGGCTTCCAGGCTATCGAAGGGGGGCTCGTCGCCGGCGTACTGGGCCAGGAACAGGGCCGGCCCCTTGATGGTCTTCATCGAGCACCTCGCTTGTCGCTGTTATCGGCGCGGGCGGGAAGCCCATTTGATGTCTGTTTGATGTAATGGATTACATTGCAGCAGCAAGGTCAACAAGGGTCAAGCTGTTGACGAGGGGGTTCGAGGCGGTGAAAGGTAGCCGAGGAAACTCAGGAAACCCGTTGTCTGCGGGCCTCATGGCTTGGTGATTCTTGGCATGAACGTAGCGCGTATTAGACTAAAGAGGGTTGGCTCGAGCCGCTCATGCTGAGGAATGGCGAGGCGCTTTGATCGCACGATTTCTACGCTTTTGTGTAAAGCTTTACATTCTGACGATGGGCAACTCACAATAAAGCGTGCGTGGCGGGGCGGTGCCGGCCACGGCGTTACCGCGGCGGGATGACCACGTCATGCCAAGAGCCAAGCAGACGCTCCCCAAGATAACTCTTTCAAAGCGAACACAATCCATGCCTACCATCAAGGACGTCGCTTTGGCGGCAGGCTGCTCCACGGCCACCGTATCGCGGGCACTGGCCAACCCGGAAAAGGTATCCGAGGCCACCCGGCAGCGTGTGGCGCATGCCATCGCCGAAGTGGGTTACGTTCCCAACGTGGCGGCACGCAACCTGCGCCGCGCCGAGTCGCGAACGATCGTCACGCTGTTGCCCGACATCTCTAATCCCTTCTTCTCCGAGATCATCAACGGCATGGAGGAGGTGGCTCACCAAGCCGGCTACCAAGTGCTGATCGGCGACTGCGAGCGCGACCCGGCCAGGGCCGAGGCCTACTTCAATCTGCTGCCGACCAACCAGGCCGACGGCATCATCCTGCTGACGTCCGACATTCCCCGTGCGCTGGTCCGCCACGCCGACGCCCGCGCAGATGCGCCGCTGGTCATGGCCTGCGAATTCTTCTCCGACGTCGACCTGCCAACCGTCGCCATCGACAACTATCAGGCCACGGCGCATGCCATCGACTACCTGGTCTCGCTGGGTCATGCGCGCATCGCCTCGGTCTCAGGCCCTGTCGGCAACCCCATCTGCCGCGAGCGCACCCGCGGGTACCACGACACGCTGGCCGCCCGGGGGCTGTCGAGCTCGGCACGCGTGGTGGAAGGCGACTTCGGCTTTCGTTCGGGCTACCAGCAGGGGATGACGCTGCTCGATTGCACTGAGCCGCGGCCCAGTGCGATCTTCTGTCATAGCGACGAGATGGCCATCGGCGTGCTCAAGGCAGCCCGTCAGCTCGGCATTCGCGTACCCGAGGCGCTCTCGGTAGTGGGTTTCGACAACATCGGCTTCAGCGAGTACTGCGAGCCGGAGCTGACGACCGTCAGCCAGCCCCGTCACGAGATCGGCCAACAGGCGATGCGCATGTTGCTGAGCCTGCTGGCGGGGGAGGCCGTGGTGCGACGACAGATCCTGAGCACGCAGCTCATCGTGCGCAAGAGTACCGGTCGCCCGGCGGCTTGAGCGACGGTCTATTGCCGCTGTTTGGCCAGCCACCGGTCCAGCGCATTGGCGAACTCGCGCCGGTCGGCATCGCTGTAGCCCTTGGGGCCGCCGGTGTGCTCGCCGCTGGAGCGCAGCGTTTCCATGAAATCCCTCATCTGGACGCGGGCGCGAATATTGTTCCTGTCGAGGATCTCGCCGCGGGTGGTCATCACCGCCGCACCCTTGTCGATGGCCTCGAGAGCCAGTGGCAGGTCGGAGCTGATCAGCAGATCGCCCGTTTCGAGGCGCGCCACGATTTCGTTGTCGGCGGCATCGAAGCCGTGGCTCACCGACAGCGACTTGACCCACTTCGAGGGCGGCAGGGGGATGGCATGATTGGCGACGAACCAGGTCGGCGTGGTGGTGCGCTCGGCGGCGCGTACGATGATCTCGCGCGCGACCTTGGGGCAGGCGTCGGCATCGACCCATAGCGTGGGCATTCGGGCAGGCTCCTCGCGGAAGAATTCTTGATTGTGTGATCGTAGCGTTGAAAGTACTGGTCATGGAACCAGTATCGATGGTAGCATGCGCGCTCCTCGCATGTGTTGACCCCGCCATCATGACGATTCGCTCCGTATGCCACGCATACGAGAGGCAATCACCGAGACCGACAGCTAACGCTGCAACGTCCGAGATGTGAAGATGGAGCGCCGCAGGATGCCGCCAACCGGGCGACATCGGCGCAAAAAGGTCGCCACAGCGGTTCCGCCCGATGGCGCGAACCGGATGCCAGGTGCGACCGGCATCCCACGATAACGTGATCCGTTCTGTCCAGGCTGCTTATGCCCGTGATGACAGAGCCACCGACCTGCCAATGTGCTGTGTCGGGGATGCCTCAATGTGATTTGCCGGCGAGTGCCGGCCTACCAAGGTGTGATTGATGACCTCGACTTCTGTCGCTTCGCCGAGCTTCGGCGATCTTGCTCTGCTGCCTGCCGTTCTCGCCGCTGTCGAAACACTGGGTTACGAAACTCCATCTCCGATTCAGACACAGACCATTCCGGCACTGCTGGAAGGGCGTGACATGCTGGGCCAGGCCCAGACCGGTACCGGCAAGACCGCGGCATTCGCCTTGCCGCTGCTGTCGCGGCTCGAGCTGACTCGCCGCGAGCCCCAGGTGCTGGTGCTGGCGCCTACTCGTGAACTGGCCCAGCAGGTGGCCGTCTCTTTCAGCAAGTACGGCCAGAACCTGCAGGGTCTGGAAGTCGCCACTCTGTGCGGTGGCCAGGAATATCGTGAACAGCTGGGTGCGCTGAAGCGTGGCGCACAGGTGGTGGTGGGCACGCCGGGCCGGGTGATCGATCACCTCGACCGTGGCAGCCTCAAGCTCGACGGTCTCTCCGCCCTGGTGCTGGACGAAGCCGACGAGATGCTGCGCATGGGCTTCATCGACGACGTCAAGCGTGTCGTCGCCGATACCCCCAAGGAAGCTCAGCGGGTGTTCTTCTCCGCCACCCTGCCGACCGAGATCGAGCGCATCGTCAACCGCTACCTGGTCGACCCGGTCAAGGTCGCGATCGAGTCGCGCACCACCACCGGCGAGAATATTGAGCAGCGCCTGGTGCGCGTCGACGGCGGCGCCAAGCTGGAGGCGCTGTCGCGCATCCTCGAGGTCGAGGCGGTGGATGCTGCCATCGTCTTCGTGCGCACCCGGGCTGCCTGTACCACATTGATGGAGCAGCTCTCCGCGCGTGGCGTGAACGTGGCCAGCCTCTCGGGCGACCTCGACCAGAGCCTGCGCGAGCGCACCATTCAGCGTCTCAAGCGCGGCAAGGTCGACGTGCTGATCGCCACCGACGTGGCCGCCCGCGGCCTCGACGTGCCGCGCATCACCCACGTCTTCAACTATGACCTGCCCCAGGATGCCGAGGCCTACACCCACCGTATCGGCCGTACCGGCCGGGCCGGGCGTACCGGTATCTCGATCACCTTCGTCGGCTTCCGCGAAGGCCGCAAGGTGGGCTGGATCGAGCAGGCCACCGGCCAGAAGCTCAGCGAAATGGAAGTGCCCGACGAGGCCGCCATTCGCGCTCATCGTGACGAAGTATTCCATCAGCGCATCATCGGCAGCCTGACCGGCGGTGCCGACGAGCAGCGCGCACTGGTCGAGCGCCTGGTGGCGGAAGGTCACGATCCGGTGGAGCTGGCCTGTGCCTTTGCCGCCCTGGCGCGTGCCGACGAAGCGCCCATCGGTCGCCTGCAGGCGCCGCGCAAGGAGCGTGTCGAGCGTGGTGGTGAGCGTGCATCGCGTGACGGCAAGCCGCCGCGTCGTGAGCGTGACAGCCGCGGCCCGAGCGAAGGCATGACCCGCTACCGCGTTGCCGTCGGCCACAAGGATGGCGTAAAGCCGGGCCAACTGGTCGGCGCGTTGGCCAACGAGGGTGGCATCGAAGGTTCGCGGATCGGCCGTATCGATATCCGCAACGCCTTCTCGGTGGTGGAACTGCCGAGTTCGCTTCCGCCGAGCATCCTGGCCAAGATGGCGCGTGCCCGCGTCGCTGGCCGCCCGCTGGAGATCAGCGAGGACGGCGGTGCCCCCGAGCGTGCTCCGCGCCGTCGCCGCGAAGACGGTGATGCACCGGTGCGTCGCCGCACCAGCGCTTAAGCGCTCCGTTCGCCGCTAGCGGCGAACGCTGAAAGAAGACAAGGCCCAGACCGGGAAACCGGGCTGGGCTTTTTTGTTTGTGCGCCAGGCATGGCGAGCAGCGCCTGACCGGCGCTCACTTGATGACTTGTTACCAAGCCGGCATGGTGGCTCATTCCAGCAAAGGGCGAAAAAGGAAGTGTAATGTCCTTCATAAACTTGGGGCTTGTCGGCTTCGGCAAGATCGCTCGCGACCAGCATCAACCGGCTTTAGCCGAAAGTGACGAATTTCGTTTGGTTGCCAGTGCCGATCCGCATTCACTCCACGAATCTGTGCCCGGCTACGCAGCCTTGGATGATATGCTTGCGGCGCATCCGGAGATTGATGCGGTGGCCATCTGTACGCCCACCAGCCTGCGCTACTCGCAGGCTCATCTGGCCCTTGAGCAGGGCAAACACGTGCTGCTGGAGAAACCGCCGGGCGCGACGCTGAGTGAAGTCGAAGATTTAGCGTTGTTGGCAGAGCGCCAGGGCTGCACCTTGTTCGCCGCCTGGCATTCGCGCTTCGCCCCGGGCGTGGCGGATGCGCGCGAGTGGTTGCGTGAGCGTCAGGTGCAGCGAGTCGAGATCGATTGGAAAGAAGATGTCCGTGTATGGCACCCCGGTCAGGCTTGGATCTGGGAGCCGGCCGGAATGGGCGTTTTCGACCCGGGCATCAATGCATTGTCGATCATCACCGAAATACTTCCGCACGCCTTCTTCCTACGGGTTGCTCGGCTGTGGATACCTTGCAATTGTCAAGCGCCGATTGCGGCCCGGCTGGACTTCAGCGACGCCTTGGCGACACCGATTGTGGCTAACTTCGATTTCCGCCAGTCCGGCCCGCCGACCTGGAGCATACATGTCGAGACCGATTGCGGTCGCCTAAGCCTGTCCCAGGGCGGACGCCGGCTGGAAGTCGCCGGGCAGTGTGTTCTCGATGCCGATGAGCGCGAATACCCCGGGCTCTATGCACGTTTTGCCGAGCTGATTCGCAGCGGGGGCTCGGAGGTGGACCTGGCGCCATTGCGTCATGTGGCAGATGCCTGCCTATTGGGGTGGCGCGAGACGACCGAAGCCTTTCACGAGTGATTCGAGTGGCCAACGCATCGGGCGATCCTTGAATCGCCCTATGCAGCATTGCTATTAAAGCGATCTAGTGGCGATGGGCTCGCCACTGGCGTATGCCGAAGGTCCACGGCGGCAGCTTATCGGATCGGTCGACGCGATTGACCAGCGCGCCCAGCGCCGGGGTGGCGATGGTGACGCTGTCGCCGATATGGTGGGTAAAGCCCTGGCCCTCGCCGTCGCGGTCCTGGATCGGCGAGAACATGGTGCCGAGGAACAGCATGAATCCGTCGGGGTACTGGTGGTGCGCGCCGACGGTCTGGCGCACCAGATCCAGCGGGTCGCGGCTGATCTCGCGCATGTCGCTCTCGCCTTCGAGCAGGAAGCCGTCGTCCTCGCCCTCAATGCGCAGCGTGACATGTGCCTGGCGCACGCTGTCCAGCGTGAAGTGCTCGTCGAACAGGCGAATGAACGGTCCGATGGCGCAAGAAGCATTGTTGTCCTTGGCCTTGCCCAGCAGCAGGGCGCTGCGGCCCTCGACGTCGCGCAGGTTGACGTCATTGCCCAGCGTGGCGCCCTTGGGTTCGCCCTGGGCATCCACCGCCAATACGATTTCGGGCTCGGGGTTGTTCCATTTCGATGCCGGATGCAGGCCGACACGGGCACCAAAGCCTACCGAGGAGAAGGGTTGTGCCTTGGTGAACACCTCGGCGTCGGGCCCCAGGCCCACCTCCATGTACTGCGACCAGGCGCCGCGGGCCTGGAGTGCCGCCTTGAGCGCCATGGCCTCGTCGGACCCCGGTGCGATGCGCGACAGGTCCTGGCCGATCACCTCGTTGAGCTCGCTACGCAACAGGCTGGCCTTGGTGGCATCACCGCCGGCCTGCTCCTCGATCACCCGCTCCAGCAGGCTCACGGCGAAGGTCACGCCGCAGGCCTTGATCGCCTGCACGTCGCAGGGCGCGAGCAGGTAGGGCAGTCGCTGCGGTTCGGCCAGGGAGTTCTCCAGTAGGGTCGCGACGGGGCCGAGCGATTCGCCTTCCACGCCTCGGGCGAAGTCGGCGGCATCGTTGCGGTCGAGCAGGTCGGCCATGCAGTCGCACTGGGAGGAGATGTCGGTCACCTCCCCTCGGCGCACCACCACCAGGGCCGGGCCGTCGTCTCGCCATGCACGGCCCACCAGCAGGGCCTGCTCCGCGTCCTGGGGAAGGTAAACGGTCGTCTTGTTGTCGTTCACGTCTCAAGCCTCGCGTTTGCCATCGACCAACCGTGACACACCCCAGGGGTTGCCGTCACGCAGCGGCTCCGGCAGCAGCTCCTGCGGCAGCGCCTGGTAGCACACCGGGCGCAGGAAGCGGAAGATCGCCGCGCTGCCCACCGAAGTGGTGCGCGAGTCGGACGTGGCTGGGTAGGGGCCGCCGTGGACCATGGCGTGGCATACCTCGACCCCGGTGGGCCAGCCGTTGGCCAGTATCCGGCCCGCCTTGCGCTCGAGAATCGGCAGCAGCTGTTTGGCTGCGTCCAGGTCGCCGTCGTCCATCTGCAGGGTGGCGGTGAGCTGGCCTTCGAGCTGGCCGGTCACGCGCTTCACTTCCTCCAGGTCGGTGCATTCGATCACCAGCGAGGTGGAACCGAACACTTCCTCCTGCAGCTCGGTATCCGCGAGGAAATCCTGCGCCGCAGTAACGAACAGCCCCGCCAGGCACGGATGAGCGGATTCGCCGGCCTGGCCGCGGGCGACTTCCCTGACTTTCGAGTTCGACACCAGCCGACCCACACCCTGCTCATATGCCGTATGGATGCCCGGGGTGAGCATGGTCTGGGCGCCACTCTGTTTCACGGCGTCGCCCGCCGCCTCGACGAAGGCGTCGAGCTCGGGGCCCTTCACCGCGATGACCAGGCCCGGGTTGGTGCAGAACTGCCCGGCGCCCATATTGAGCGAGGCGACGAAGCCCTCAGCGATCTGGGCGCCGCGTGCCCTGAGGGCTTCCGGCAGCAGGAACACCGGGTTGATCGAGCTCATCTCGGCGTAGACCGGGATCGGCTGCGGGCGGCTTTGCGCCGTCTTCATCAACGCCGTGCCGCCACCGCGGGAGCCGGTGAAGCCGACGGCCTGGATGCGTGGATCGGCGACCAGCGCCTGGCCGATCTCGCTGCCCGAGCCGAACAGCAGCGAGAAGACGCCTTCGGGCAGGCCGCTCTTGTCGACCGCACGCTGCACGGCGCGGCCGACCAGCTCCGAGGTGCCGGGGTGGGCGGAGTGGCCCTTGACGATCACCGGGCAGCCAGCGGCGAGTGCCGAGGCGGTATCGCCGCCGGCCACGGAGAACGCCAGCGGGAAGTTGCTGGCGCCGAACACCGCCACCGGGCCCAGGCCGATATGGCGCTGGCGCAGGTCGGCGCGCGGCATTGGCTGACGCTCCGGCAGGGCCGGATCGAGGCGCACGTCGAGCCACTCGCCGGCGCGCACCACGGCAGCGAATAGGCGCAGCTGGCCGCAGGTGCGGCCGCGCTCGCCCTCCAGGCGCGCCCGGGGCAGGCCGGTCTCGGCGATGGCGCGCTCGATGAGTTCGTCACCGATGGCCTCGATCTCGCTGGCGACCGTCTCGAGAAACGTTGCGCGCTCTTCGAGCGACGTCTCGCGATAGCTACCGAACGCCGCTTCGGCGAGCTCACAGGCGCGCTCGACCTCGGCCTTGCCACCGCCCGCGTAGGTGGGCTCGAGGGTCTCGCCGGTGGCGGGGTTGACGGCATGGATGGGCTGGGAACTACCGCTGACGGCCTTTTGGCCGATCAGCATCTTGCCTTCGAGTGTCATGTGGGGCTCCTGCGGTTGTTGTCGATGAAGGACTCGGACCGACGGGCGCACTCCAGACGCCCGGCAACATAATGACGCTACCGCTCTATCTCGTGTATCACTATCAGCACCTCAAGGACAACCAGGCCAAGGCAAGACCGCCGACTCGCATGAGGATCGCGACATGACCGACCGCAAGATCACGCCCGACCAGTTGCGTTCGCGCTGGTGGTTCGACAACCCCGACCACCCGGGCACCACGGCGCTCTGCATCGAGCGCTACATGAACTACGGCATCACCCTGGAAGAACTTGCCAGCGGCAAGCCGATCATCGGTATCTGCCAGTCGGGCTCCGACCTGACACCGTGCAACCGCCACCACATCGAGCTGGTCAAGCGGGTCAAGGACGGCATTCGCGCCGCCGGCGGCGTGCCGTTCGAATTCCCGCTGCACCCCATCCACGAGAACGCGCGGCGGCCCACCGCCGCGCTGGATCGCAACCTGGCCTACCTGGGTCTGGTCGAGGTGCTGCACGGTTACCCGCTCGACGGGGTGGTGCTCACCACCGGCTGCGACAAGACCACACCGGCGAGCCTGATGGCTGCCGCCACGGTCAATATTCCCGCCATCGTGCTCTCGGGCGGGCCGATGCTCAACGGCTGGCGCGGCGCTGACCGGGTCGGCTCCGGCACCATCGTCTGGGAGTTGCGCAAGCGCCTGGCGGCGGGCGAGATCGACTACGCCGAGTTCCTCGCCCGGGCCAGCGACTCGGCCCCCTCGGTGGGGCATTGCAACACCATGGGCACCGCCTCGACCATGAATTCGATGGCCGAGGCGCTGGGCATGAGCCTGCCCGGCTCGGCGATGATCCCGGCGCCCTACAAGGAGCGCTCGATGGTCGCCTACGATACCGGCGCGCGCATCGTCGACATGGTGTGGCAGGACCTGCGCCCCTGCGACATCCTGGTCCGAGAGGCGTTCGAGAACGCCATCGTGGTGTGCTCGGCGCTGGGCGGCTCCTCCAACGCGCCGATCCATATCAACGCCATCGCCCGTCACTCCGGCGTCGAGATCAGCAATGACGACTGGCAGACGCTGGGCCACCCCATTCCGCTACTGGCCAACGTGATGCCCGCCGGGGCCTATCTCTCCGAGGAGTTCTACCGCGCCGGCGGTGTGCCGGCGTTGGTCCACGAGCTGCTCGGCGCCGGCAAGCTCCACGGTGGGGCACTCACTGTCAACGGCCGCACGCTCGCCGACAACTGCACCGGATGCGAGACGCAGGATCCCGAAGTCATCCGCCGCTACGACAATCCACTCGTTGAGCAGGCCGGCTTCCTCAACCTCAAGGGCAACCTGTTCGACTCGGCGCTGATGAAGACCAGTGTGATCTCCACCGACTTCCGCGCGCGCTTCCTCTCCAACCCCGACGATCCCGATGCCTTCGAGGGCAAGGTGGTGGTCTTCGACGGCTCGGAGGATTACCACGCGCGTATCGACGACCCTGCGCTCGGCATCGACGAGCGCACCATCCTGGTGATGCGCGGCGCCGGCCCGGTGGGGCATCCGGGCGGCGCAGAGGTGGTCAATATGCAGCCGCCCGAGGCGCTGATTAAGCGCGGCATCGAGTCGCTGCCGTGCCTGGGCGACGGTCGCCAGTCAGGCACCTCGGGCTCGCCGTCGATCCTCAACGCTGCCCCCGAGGCAGCCATCGGGGGCGGCCTGGCGCTGCTCGAGGACGGCGACCGCCTGCGTGTCGACCTGAACCGCGGGGAGGTGCGCCTGCTGATCGAAGATGCCGAGATACAGGCACGCCGTGAACGGTTGGCGCAGCAGGGCGGCTACCGCTACCCCGATCACCAGACGCCGTGGCAGGAGATCCAGCGCACCTTGGTCGACCAGCACGACCAGGGCATGGTCCTCAAGTTGGCGCCCAAGTACCGCGACGTGGCACGCCAGAGTCCGCCGCGCGACAATCATTGAGGTCAATGGAAGCCGTGAAATACGAGGGAGGATACATGCCAGAGGGCAGCATCGAAGTCGCGGTCGAACTCGACATGAGCCTGGGCGAGAGCCCGGTGTGGTCGGTGGAGCGCCAGACGCTCTACTGGGTCGACATCAACAACGGCCATGTCTACGCCTGGCGCCCTCGGGATGGCGGTGCGCCGACACGTATCGAACTGGATGAGAAGGTGGGCTGCGTGGCGCTCACAGATATGGGCCTGGTGGCGGCCGCGGCGTCGGGCATCGTGCGTCTGCCCGAGAGCGGCGAGCCCGAACGGCTGGCGACCAATGCCGAATGGCAGGCAGGGCAGGGCAATCGTTTCAACGACGGCCGCTGCGACGCCGCCGGGCGGTTGTGGGTGGGTACCATCTCCGCCGACGAGGCGAGCCCCACGGCGACGCTCTACTGTTTCGACAAAGGTGAGTTGACGCCGCGGCTGACGGGTATCGGCATCTCAAACGGGCTTGCTTTCAGCCCCGACCGGCGCTGGCTCTACCACACCGACTCGCTGACTCGGCGCATCCTGCGCTACCCCTTCGATGTCGACAGCGGCACGCTGGGGGAGGGAGAGACCTGGGTCGACCTGGAGGCGCTGGGCCTGCCCGGCGTGCCCGACGGCGCGGCGGTGGACAGCGAAGGGTGCTACTGGAGTGCGCTCTACGACGGCGGCCGCGTGGTGCGCTTCTCGCCCAAGGGTGAGCTGGTGGCGGAGCACGAGGTGCCGTGCCCGCACCCCACCATGGTGGCCTTCGGTGGCCCCGACCTGCGCACGCTCTACATTACCACCGCCACCCAGCATCTCGATGCCGAGGGCAAGGCGCGCTGGCCGTTGGCCGGCAGCCTGTTGCAGTTGGAAACTGGCGTCACCGGGCTGGCCGAGCCAGGCTTTAGCGGTTAACGACTAGCCAGCCGTCGGCCCAAGGCCTGCATGAAGCGGGTGCCGGCCGCGAGCTGCTCGATCTCGATGTACTCGTCGGGTTGATGTGCCTGACGGATGCTGCCGGGGCCGCAGATCACGGTGGGTAGCCCCACGCGCTGGAACTGACCGGCCTCGGTGGCGTAGGCCACCGCGCCGCTGGGCTGCTCACCGAGCAGCTCGCGGCATAGATTGAGGACTTCAGCATTATTGTCGTCGGCCAGCGCCGGCACGGTAACGTTCAGTGCTTCGGTGACGATGCTCGTCTCGGGCGCGCGGCGTTGCATCTCGGCCTCGAGCTCGGCGGCGTAATCGCTCACCCGGGCGATCAGATCCTCGAAGCGATCCTTGGGCAGGTGGCGAATCTCCCACTCGAAGGTGCACTCGCGGGCCATGATGTTGATCGCGGTACCGCCGGCGATTTTGCCCACGTGCAGGCTCGAGTGGGCGACGTTGAAGGCCTCGTCGACTCGTCCCTCGGCGCGTAGCTCGGCCATCACGTCCTCGATCCTGGTGACCAGCCGTGCCGCGACGTGGATCGCCGAGACGCCCTGGTCGACCTGGCTGGAGTGGGAGGCGCGGCCGGTCACCGTGGTGCGCAGGTTGGTGGCGCCCTTGTGCGCCACCACCGGCTGCATCATTGTGGGTTCGCCGACGATTACCGCCGCGGGGCGCGGGTGGTCGGCCATCAATCTTTCGATCATGCGTGGTGCGCCGATGCAGCCCACCTCCTCGTCGTAGGAGAGGGCCAGGTAGAGCGGGGCACTGAGTTCCAGGTTCACCCATTTTGGCAACTCAGCCAGGGCGCAGGCGATGAAGCCCTTCATGTCGCAGGTGCCACGTCCGTAAAGCTTGCCGTCGCCCTTGTCGATCAGGGTGAACGGGTCGGTGGACCACGGCTGGCCATCGACCGGCACCACATCGGTGTGGCCCGACAGCACCACGCCGCCTTCCATCTCCGGCCCGATGCGTGCCAGCAGGTTGGCCTTGCTGCCGTCGTCACTCTCCACCCGCCAATGATCTACCCCATGCTCGTCGAGGTAGCCTTCGACAAAGGCGATCAGGTCGAGGTTGGAATCACGCGAAACGGTGGCAAAGCCCACCAGGCGCTCAAGCATTTCGGCGGCGGTCATGACGCACTCCTTTCATCACAATGCCGAAAGCCTACCACGACTGGATTGGCCGAAGGCTATTGCGGGTGGCCGCGGATAGCTGGTCTTAAGCCATTTCCCATGAAATTTGGTAAATCAATAGTTAGTAGCTATTGATGCGGTGCGGAAAAACAAGTCTCTCCTAATAGATCCAACTGATATACCTGATGTCACGCTGATGGCGATCAGGAAACACTTCGTTGCCTGGCTACCTGGCCTTGACGAGCGGGGAGATGTCATCGGCACCACTTTTTCGACAACAAAGCGTCACCAGAGGAAGAGCGTCATGGATCAGAAAGTGGACAGCAGCGCAGGCAAATGTCCCGTCATGCACGGTTCCCGCACCAAGCAGGGCGATACCGGTAACTCCAATCATGATTGGTGGCCCAACCAGTTGAACCTGAGCATTCTTCACCTGCACTCGCCGAAGTCCAACCCGCTGGGCGAGGATTTCAACTACGCCGAGGCGTTCAAGTCGCTCGACCTCGCTGCCGTCAAGAAAGACCTCGAAGCGCTGATGACCGACTCCCAGGAGTGGTGGCCGGCCGATTACGGCCATTACGGCCCGCTGTTCATCCGTATGGCGTGGCACAGTGCCGGCAGCTACCGGGTCGGCGACGGCCGCGGCGGCGCCGGTACCGGTACCCAGCGCTTCGCCCCGCTCAATAGCTGGCCCGACAACGGCAACCTCGACAAGGCGCGCCGGCTGCTGTGGCCGATCAAGCAGAAGTACGGCAACAAGCTCTCCTGGGCCGACCTGTACATTCTGACCGGCAACGTCGCGCTGGAATCGATGGGCTTCAAGACCTTCGGTTTCGCCGGCGGACGTGAAGACGTCTACCAGCCCGAGGAGGACATCTACTGGGGCGCCGAGGATGAGTGGCTGGCCACCAGTGAGCACAGCAAGAGCCGTTACTCGGGTGAACGCGACCTGGAGAACCCGCTGGCGGCGGTGCAGATGGGGCTCATCTACGTCAACCCGGAAGGCCCGGACGGCAACCCCGATCCGCTGGCCTCCGCCCGAGACATTCGCGACACCTTCGCCCGCATGGCGATGAACGACTATGAGACCGTGGCGCTGACCGCCGGGGGCCATACTTTCGGCAAGACACACGGCGCCGGTGATCCGGTCAACGTGGGTCCCGAGCCGGAAGCTGCGTTCATGGAGGAGATGGGCTTCGGCTGGAAAAGTAGTTACAAGAGCGGCAAGGGGCGCGACACCATCACCAGCGGCCTCGAGGGCGCCTGGACCCCGACGCCCACAAAGTGGGACATGAGCTACTTCGACGTGCTGTTCGGCAACGAGTGGGAGCTGACCACCAGCCCGGCCGGCGCCAAGCAGTGGGTGCCCAAGAACCTGTCCGAGAAGGACATGGCGCCGGATGCCGAGGATGCGACCAAGCGGGTCGGCATCATGATGTCCACCGCCGATATGGCCATGCGCGAGGATCCTGAGTACCGCCGCATCTCCGAGCACTTCCACAGCAACCCGGAAGAGTTCGCCGATGCCTTCGCCCGCGCCTGGTTCAAGCTGACCCACCGCGACATGGGACCGAAGGCACGCTACCTCGGCCCGGAAGTGCCCGCAGAAGAGCTGCTCTGGCAGGACCCGGTGCCTGCCGTCGACCATGAGCTGATCGATGCGCAGGACGTCGCCAATCTCAAGAGCAAGATCCTCGGTTCCGGCCTGAGCGTGGCCGAGCTGGTCTACACCGCTTGGTCGTCGGCTTCGACTTTCCGCGGTTCCGATATGCGCGGCGGGGCCAACGGCGCACGCATTCGCCTGGCGCCGCAGAAGGATTGGGAAGCCAACCAGCCGGAGCAGCTGGCCAAGGTACTGAAGACGCTGGAGAGCATTCAGGGTGACTTCAATGCGCTGCAGTCCGGTAAACAGGTCTCGCTGGCCGACCTGATCGTGTTGGGCGGCGTTGCCGCCATCGAAAAAGCAGCCAGGGACGCCGGTCACGCCATCGAGGTGCCGTTTACGCCGGGGCGTACCGACGCCAGCGAGGAGCAAACCGACATCGAATCCTTCGAGTGGCTGCGCCCCGAGGCCGACGGCTTCCGCAACTACCGCCGCGCCCGCTTCACCGTCTCTGACGAGGAGATGCTGGTCGACAAGGCCCAACTGCTGGGGCTCAGTGCGCCGGAGATGACTGTGCTGGTGGGCGGCCTGCGGGTGCTCGAGGCCAACTACGCCAACTCGCGTCACGGCGTGTTCACCGACCGCCCCGGCACCCTGACCAACGACTTCTTCGTCAACCTGGTCGACATGGGCACCCGGTGGCAGCCGGCCACGGCGGACGCCGACGTGTTCGAAGGCCGCGACCGCAAGAGCGGCGAGCTGAAGTGGACCGGCACCCGCGTCGATCTGGTGTTCGGCTCCAACTCGCAGCTGCGCGCGATCAGCGAGATCTACGCCCAGGACGACGCCAAGGAGAAGTTCGTCAACGACTTCGTCGCCGCCTGGAACAAGGTGATGAACGCGGATCGCTTCGACCTGGCGTGATCCAGTCGTGAAGCGAGGAGTGACAGAGGCGCCCCGGCAACGGGGCGCTTTTGCGTCTAGTGGTGCCTGCCGAAGTAAGTCCGGGGGGATGGCGAGTTTGTAGAGGTGGCAACTGCTCAGAATTTCTTACAAGTTCAGAAGAGCCAGGTAACCTCGATCAGGTTATGCTGGGAGCGCTGGCTTACTGGTCCCTAAGCCGATTTGATGGCAGTCTAGGTAAACAGCCAGTAACAAGCTGCCGGTAGAGCAAGCGATGGCAAGAATCGGGGATACGCATGCAGGGACAGAACAACCGCAGCAATGGCGGCAACTTCGGCTTCCTTGCCGGGCACGATTCGGTCTTTCTCGAACTCGCCTCAAGTGCTGAGCGCGCTTTCAGTTACGACCCCAATACCACACTGATCAAGCTGCGTCAGCTCGGCGAAGCCATGGCCCAGGACATTGCCGCGCGTTTGGGTATCGAGCTTGAGGAGCGCTCGAGCCAGCGCGACCTGCTCTACCGCATCGACAGCACGCTGGGTCTCGACCCCACGGTGCGCGAACTCTTCCATACCCTGCGTATCGAGGGTAACAAGGCGACTCACCAGTTTCGTACCCAGCACCGCGAGGCGATCCAGGGGCTCAAGGTCGCTCGTAGCCTGGCGATATGGTTCCACCGTGCTTTCGCGGACCCCGATTTCAAGCCTGGCGCTTTTTACTCCGCCGGCAGATCCCAGCGTGCAATTGCGAGAGCTCCAGGCCGAAATGGAGCGCCTGCAGGGCGAACTGGCAAGTGCTACCGAGCAGGCCGAGGCCCAGCGCAAGTTAGCCGAGCTGGAAGCCCGCGAGAAGCAGGAGTACGCCGAGCTGGCCGAGGCCATGGACGAGGAAGCCCGAGCCCTGGCAGAAGAGTCGCGAGCCCAACAGGCCGATCTTGAGCGCCGTGAGCGTGAATTTCAGCAGCGTCTGGCGGAGCAGGCCCGTGAGGGAGCCGATAGCGAGCCGCCCAAGGCGATGCGCCATCGCATCGGCCAGGCCGACCGGGCGCTCAACGCTCAACTGGGCCTGGATGAGGAACTGACTCGCCTGTTGATCGACCAGCAGCTTCGTGAGTCCGGCTGGGAGGCCGACACTCAGGCGCTTTCTTGGAAGAAGGGAGTGCGTCCTGAAGCGAATCGTTACCTGGCCATAGCTGAGTGGGAATTGCCGAACGGGCAGCGCGCCGATTACGTGCTGTTTCACGGCTTTACTCCTATTGGCGTGGTTGAGGCCAAGCGCCAAAACATCGATGTGGCGGGTAAACTTGGGCAAGCCGAGCGCTATTCGCGTGGCTTCACGGGCGCTTTCGCGCCGAAGGGACAATTCGAACCCGCCTGGGAGCGGGAAGGGCGCACCATTGCATGGCCTGATGAGGGGGATGGCCACTTTTACGTGCCCTTTGTCTTTTCCTGCAATGGCCGACCTTACCTGCCGCAGCTCGCCGAGAAATCCGGCATCTGGTTTCGCGATGTGCGTGAGGCGGGCAACCTGGCACGGGCGCTGCCGCATTTTCACAGCCCGGAAGGCCTGCTTGACCGCCTGAAGCGAAGTCGCGCTCAGGCAGAGCAACGGCTGCGCGAAGAGGGCTTCGGCTACCTGCGCTTGCGTGATTACCAGGAGCGGGCCATTCACGCGGTGGAGAGGGCTTTGCAGGAAGGAGAGCAGCGTGCCCTGTTGGCCATGGCCACCGGGACCGGCAAGACCCGTACCGTCATTGGTCTGATCTACCGTTTCCTGAAGACTGAACGCTTCCGCAGAATCCTGTTCCTGGTCGACCGCAACGCCCTGGGTAAGCAGGCGCTGGATGCCTTCGATGAGGCTCCTCTGGAGCAGAACCACACACTCTCGCAGAACTACAATGTTGCCGAGCTGGGCGACATGGCCGCCGAGGCCGAGACTCGCGTTCAAGTGGCTACCGTGCAAGCCATGTCACGACGCCTCTTTATGGCCGATGAGCCACCACCAGTGGACACCTTCGATTGCATCATCGTCGACGAGGCTCACCGCGGTTATACCCTGGATCAGGAGATGACCGAGGGCGAGCTGACAACCCGCGATGCGGGCCAGTATCTCTCGCGATACCGGCAGGTTCTGGAGCACTTCGATGCCGTGCGCATCGGACTCACCGCGACCCCGGCGAAGCATACCAGCGAGATCTTCGGTCGCCCGGTATTCACCTATTCCTATCGCGAAGCGGTGGCGGACGACTGGCTGATCGACCACGAGCCGCCCATCCGTTACGAGACGCTGCTCAGCCGCCACGGCATCCACTTTGCCAAGGGTGAAGCGGTGAGTGTCGTCGATGCGCGTACCGGCGAGGTGGAAAGTGCCGAGCTCGAGGATGAACTCGATTTCGAGGTCGAGTCCTTCAACCGTCGTGTGATCACCCCGGGTTTCAATGAGGTCATCTGCGCGCAGCTCGCCGAGGAGCTCGATCCCTTCGGCGAAGAGAAGTCACTGATCTTCTGTGCCACCGACCTGCACGCCGACATGGTCAAGCGGCTGCTGGACGAAGCGTTTCACGCCAAGTATGGCGACACCTACAAGCAGGCGGCGGTGGCCAAGATCACCGGTAAGGCCGACAAGGTGGATGAGCTGATTCGCCGCTACAAGAACGACAAGTACCCCAATATTTCCATTACCGTGGACCTGCTCACGACCGGCATAGATGTACCCCCTATTTGCCACCTGGTGTTCCTGCGCCGGGTAAAGTCGCGCATCCTCTACGAGCAGATGATCGGTCGCGCCACGCGCCGCTGCGACGAGATCGGCAAAACCGTGTTCTTCATCTACGACCCGGTGGATATCTACGCCGCGCTGGCTGCCGTCAACACCATGCAGCCGTTGGTAAAGGATCCCGGGATTACGCTGGAGCAGCTTTACGACGAACTCACCGATCCTGAGCAGCTGGAGCGTGCCTTGGATGTGCCCGGTGAGCGGGAAGGGCACAGCCACGCCGATGACCTGCTCGATCAGCTCAGCCAGAAGCTGATGCGTGTGATGCGCAAGGCCGGCAAGCGTGCCGAGAGCCGTGATGACGTGCGCCAACTTCTGGAGCAGCTCGAAGAGAGCTGGGGCGTGGCGCCTCAGAAACTGCATAAGCACCTGCACGAACTCGGCCCCAAGCCCGCTGCCGACTTCCTGCGCCAACATGCCGGACTGCTGGCCCAGGTGGTTGAGGTGAAGCATCTGATAGGCAGCGAGCGCATGCCCTTGGTCTACGAAGGCAAGGACGAGCTGCTCGAGCGTAGCCAGAGCTACGGCGTACACGATAAGCCCGCCGACTATCTGGAGAGCTTCGATGACTTCATCAAGAACCAGTTGAATGAATCGGTGGCACTGAGTGTCGTGGTCAATCGTCCCCGAGACCTCACTCGCGAGACGCTCAAGGAGGTGCGCCTGCTGCTGGACGGCGCCGGCTATAGTGAAGCCGCCCTGGAAAGCGCCTGGCGCAACGCCACCAACCAGGAAATCGCGGCCAGCATCCTCGGTCACATCCGCCGTGCCGCCCTGGGCGAGGCGCTGATTCCCTTTGAGCAGCGGGTACGCGAGGCCATGCAGCGCATCTATGGCCTGCACGGCTGGACCCCCGCCCAGCGCAAATGGCTCGACCGCCTGGCCAAGCAGCTCACCCACGAGGTGGTGCTCGACTGGGCCTTCATCAACCAGCGCTTCGCCGATCACGGTGGCCTGAAGCAGCTCGACGCCGTGCTCGGCAACCACCTCGATGAGGTGCTGGATGCCCTCTACGACTCGCTATGGGAAGCGAGCTGACGTGTCCATGGTGTCAACCAGTCGGCGTGTCATGTTCACGAAACGCCACTTTTTCGACACGTCCTGCGGACATGTCGATGGTATCGACATATATCAAGGATATGTTTAAAAAACTCACTTTTTTCGACACGTTCTCTGGATATGTCGATGCCATCGACATATGCTTGTGATGTGTCGATTTTTCAGGAAAAAATGAACATGAGCTGGCGCCCCGACCAACCCTATAACGGCTTGCCGCCGCTGCCACCTGCCGAGGAGCTCGAGACGCCGGCCGTACTGAAGGCCTGTATTCCGGCTCGGGCGTCGCTTGCGGAGTTGAAGCAGGCGGGCGAGCTGCTGCCCAACCAGGGCCTGCTCATCAACCTGCTGCCCCTGCTGGAAGCCCGCGATAGCTCCGAGATCGAGAACATCGTCACCACCACCGATAGGCTCTTCCAGTTCGCCCAGGAAGACACCCACGCCGATCCTGCCACCAAGGAGGCACTGCGCTACCGAACCGCGCTGAGCCATGGCTACCGTGAGCTGGCCAGGCGGCCTCTGTGCACCAACACGGCGGTGGATATCTGCAGCACCATCAAGGGCGTGGATATGGAGATCCGCCGGGTGCCTGGCACCACCCTGGCCAACCAGGCCTCCGGTGAAGTGATCTATACCCCGCCTATGGGAGAGGAGGCGCTGCGTGACCTGCTGGCGAACTGGGAGCGCTATCTCCACGTGGAGGATGGTGTCGACCCCCTGATCAAGATGGCGGTGGCCCATTACCAGTTCGAGGCGATCCACCCCTTTACCGACGGCAACGGGCGGACGGGTAGGGTGTTGAACATCCTCTACCTGATCGAGCAGCGGCTGCTGTCGCTGCCGATCCTCTACCTCAGTCGCTACATCGTGCTTCACAAGCCCGACTACTATCGCCTGCTGCTGGCCGTGACACGTGAGGGCCAGTGGCAAGAGTGGCTGCTCTACATGCTCAAGGCTGTCGAGTGCACGGCCCGCTGGACCACTGACAAGATCGCGGCAACCCGCAAGCTGATCGAAGATACGACACGCCATATCCAGCAGCAGCTGCCCAAGGTCTATAGTCATGAGCTGGTACAGGTGATCTTCGAACAGCCCTACTGCCGTATCAACAATCTGGTGGAGCGGGACATCGCCAAGCGGCAGACCGCCTCGGGCTATCTGCAGCAGCTGTGCGAGATCGACGTGCTCAAGGAGATTCGCGCCGGGCGCGAAAAGCTGTTCGTGCATCCCAAGCTGGTTCGCCTGATGACCGAAGACAGCAATGAGGTAGTGCCTTACCCGGCGTCATGAGGCCGCTGATTCAAATAGTGACGCGGCTTATTTTACTTTTAGCCTCAAATTCAAATAAGGCCGCCTTTTCCGGCCTTGAACGGAACACGACATGACCCAGAACGACATCGTCCAGAAACTGTGGACCTCTGCGACGTGCTGCGCGACGACGGCATCAATTACTCGGACTACGTTACCGAGCACGCTCTCAAGATCGGAGATGTGGTGCTTGGGCGAAGAGGTCAAATGGGGCGGTCTGCTGTGATACAAAGCAGTCAGCCTCTATTGTGCGGCACGGGTTCTCTATTTCTCAGGCCTGATTTGTCACGGATTTCCTCTGATTTTTTATCTCTCTTTTTGCGTTCTCCTAGGACAGTCTATGCCTTAGAGGCTGGGTCAGCAGGTTCTACCATGGTCAACCTCAATCAAAAAGTATTGAAGGGAGTTGCATATCCTGATGTGGGGCTTGATGAGCAAGAGCAAATCGTCCGCCGTGTCGATCAACTCTTCGCCTTCGCCGACCAGGTCGAGCAACAGGTCAAGAATGCCCAGGCTCGCGTCGACAAGCTGACCCAGTCCATCCTCGCCAAGGCCTTCCGCGGCGAGCTCACCGTTGAGTGGCGCGCGGCCAACCCCGAATTGATCAGCGGCGAGAACTCCGCCGAGGCGCTACTGGAGCGGATCAAGGCCGAGAAGGCCAGGCAGAAGCCGACGGGAAGAGGAAGCAAGAAAAGAATGACGGGAAACGACAGGGTAACTGCCATGTCCAGAAAACGACCTGTCGAAGTGAGGGGGAGGGAAACCATGCTGAAATGTCTTTTCGTAGCGGCCTTGTGCCTGGGCAGTATCTCGATGGCCCAGGCAGACGAGCTCTATACCGGGCGCTACGCCAGTTGCATGGATGAATCCGGTGGCGTCACGGCCAATATGATGGATTGCATTGGCGAGGAGTTGAGGACTCAGGATGCCCGCTTGAACGGCGCTTACCAAGGATTGCGCGATGAACTCCCCGAAGAGCGCCGCCAGCAGCTGCTCGAAGCCTGAATTCAAGCAATAAGCGCAGCACCTGCGGTATTCAGGGCTCCTGAGTATTCTCCCAGGAACACCTGTGCCGGTGTACGATAGCCGAGACGCTTTCGGGGGCGGTCATTCAGCTTCTTGATCACCTTCCTGAGCTCGGCATCAGTGACCTGTCGGAAGTCCGTTCCCTTGGGGAAGTACTGCCGTATCAGCCCATTGGTATTCTCGTTGCTCCCTCGCTGGCCGGAGCAGTAGGGGTCACAAAAGTAGGTCGCGGCGGTCACCGCCTCGGCCACGGCTTGGTGACCAGCGAACTCCGAGCCATTGTCCAGGGTGATGGTCTGCACCGCTCCTCGGCGAGGTTTCAGCAAGCGGATCATGGCCGCTTGTGTCAGCTCCGCCGATATCCTGGGCAGCCGTGCTGCCAGCAGGTAGCCGCTGCGGCGCTCTACCAGCGTGACCAGTCCCGATTGCTTGTGCCCATGGATCACGGTATCCCCTTCCCAGTGGCCGATGAAATGCCGGTCATTGGCCTCAGCCGGGCGGTACTCGATGCCTACCCGGTTGGGAATCTTGCCCAGCCCTGCGCTCTTGGCCTGGGCTCGGTGCTTGCTGCGCCGTTTGGGCTGACGGAGATACCGCCAGAGATCGCCACCCTGCGCCTTGTCATCCCAGATCACGGAGTAGATCCACTGATGACTGACGCCTACGCCTGCCAAGGGCGCCATGAAGCCGCTGATCTGCTGTGGGCTCCACTCCTCACGCAGCCGGCCGACAACGGCGGCAATCATGCTCGGCAAGCGCTTCGTCCACTTCCAGGCTGTACGGCGCCGGTGATCACTCAGGGCCTGGGCCTGCTCGGGATCGTAGCCACCGGAGGTGGTGTTGCGGCGCAGCTCACGACTGATCGTGCTGCTGTGGAGGCCCAGCTCCCTGCCGATCTGCCGCTGGCTCATACCCAAGTCATAGCGGGCGTGGATCTGGTATCGTTGGGTCTGGGTCAGCTGTCGGTATCCCATGCTCTGCTTCACTTTGGTCGGTAAAGCAGGGAGGGTACCGGCGCTGGCCCTCCTGCCTCCACCGTAGTGTCCAAAGTGCTGCGGTTATTCTATGAATCCAGGAGCTCAGCGCTTTTGGATTCAGTATCGGGATGCCAACTGTCAGTTCTACGCCACTGCGGGGGGCACTTTGGCAATGGTGGCTGCGAATGACTGCGTGCTGCGGCAGACCGCAGAGCGAGCACAAGAACTAGAAAATCTACGGGGATGGTGACGGGGATTCCAATGCTGAATCGATCAGCGCTATTACTGCGCTACAAAGCACCTGCCGTGCAGTGGATCAACGGCGCCGATCCCGCGCCGGGCAGCACGCCAATCACCGCAGCAGAGGTCAATCGCGATCGCACCGTCTACCTGGTCAGCGATGAGGTAGCCGAATCACCCGAGGAGGTCAGGCGCTGGGTCAAGGCCAACTGGCGCAACCTGTTCGAGTCGGAACTGGAGGAGTGGTACACCGATCCGGCGCTGTGGCCGAAGCTGACCCTGAAGCGCTTCGATGAGTGGTTCGAGGTCGAGTGCCACAGCATGATGATCGATACGCTGGGTACGCCCATTATCGATGATGAGGCATCAGATTGATCAACGAGGTCCCATGAAGCCCTTTTCCATACTGATGATTCGCCTGCTGGGCCTTTATCTCTTCCTGAAGACATTGTTCTCGGTGCTGCCGGCGCTGTTCATGCCGAATGTCGGTGAGTTCTGGACCGGAGAGCTGCTGCCGGTGCTTCTGGCCACTGTAGGTGTGCCAATGGTGGGCGGGGTGCTGCTATGGTGCTTCGCGGGTAGGCTGGCGGACAGATTGCATGGCGATTCGGATTCGACCGTCGCTGCTACGGATGAGGGTCTGGTGAGTGCCGGCATCTTCCTGATCGGCGTCTATCTGGTGGTACGCCACATCGGCATGCTGGTGGGAGCTTACTCTACCACTGGCGCCGTGGCCTACGATGCCCTGGTCATCGTAGTGGCGGGTCTTTGCATGATACTGGGCGGAGGCGCAATCGTGGCGCTCTACCACAGGGTCAAGACCCTCGGCGTGGATTGGTAGCGAAGGTTTGGCATCCCGGCTGTTATGGCGGCGTGCCAATTACCCGGTCCAGCTCCCGGTTGAATTCTGCAGGTTTGGCCATGTGCAGGAAGTGGTCGCTGCCTTCAATGATCACGGCCTCGAATTCGGGCAGCAGCTGCCGGTTGGCTTCGATGTCGGTCGGCCACAGGTCGGCATTGATGGCGACCACCGGTACCGTCAGCTCCTCGAAGTGCTGCGCTGCCTCGCCCTCGGCATGCCGGGTAAACATGTCTTGCATGGCACTGGTAGCCACCTGAGGCGGTGCTGCCGCCATGTCCTGCACGATCCAGTCGCGCAAAGTGGGATCGGTCTCCTCGAGGATCATCGAGGCGACGAAGTGGCGGGTGGCCGGGACGAAATCCTGCTGGATCGGCTCCAGCATTTCGTCGATCTGGGCCTCGGTGATTTCCTCTGCGACGTTGTGGAAGGTATCGACACCCACGATCCCGATGACGCGTTCCGGCATGAGTCGTGCCGCTTCCACGGCGACCGGTCCGCCCATGGAGTGCCCGATCAGAAGGGCCTGATCCACATCCAGCTCCTCCAGCACCGCTTTGACGTCCTCGCCGAAGGCCGGCATGGTGAAGTCTTCACGCTCCAGGCCGGAATGGCCGTGGCCGGCGAGATCGATCGTCACCACTCGATGTTGCTGCGAAAAGTACGGCACCTGCCCGCGCCAGTAACGCCCATCGCAGCTCCAGCCGTGGATGAACACGAGCGTGGGGTCGCCGCTACCCTGCACTTCATAGGCAATCGAAACTCCGTCTGCCGACTCGGTCATTCGCGGCCAGTTCACCTCGGCTGCCAGCGCCTGGTCCGCCAGTGCCAACAGCAGTGTCAGGCCCAGGTAACGCATACCATGCAACGCCAACTCCTTCATGCTGCCTCCCTCAATCTTTCCATGACTCATGCAGCATAGCCGAGGCAGGCCGCCTATCGACGTCTCTTCGAGCGGCTAGACACTTACCAACCTCCCGCTCAGTAACGGCTTTCGGGTCTCAATTTCTCCTCGACGGGTCTCACCTCGATGGTGCCAAGTCGCGCTGACGGCCAGCCGGCAGCAATCTCCAGGGCTTCCTCTTGTGACGCGACCTCGATCAGGAAGAAACCGCCTAGCTGCTCCTTGGTCTCGGCAAAGGGCCCATCGGTCATGGTGAGTCCGTCATCACGAATTCTCAGAGTGTGAGCCTTGGTGGCGCTCTGCAAGGCGTTGGTCTGGACCAGCTTGCCTCGTCTTTGCAGGTCGGCCACATAATCCAGGGTTTCCTGTAGTAGCTCATGCCACTGGTCTTCCGTCATTTCGCTGAATATTCGCTCTTCCTCATAGGCGAGACAGAGGTACTTCATGGGAGCCCCTCACGTTTGGCATGCTGTCCTGTAGAAGATGGCGCACGGAATGGGCCGGCGCAATGGACCGTGAAGGGCGACGAGACGTCAAAGGCTGACCAACCTTGCCCGGCTGGTGCCGTTGCCCAGCGGCTCGACTTGGATCTGTACCGGAATTCGCTCGTGCATCTCCTGTACATGGGAGATCACGCCGACGCGGCGGCCGAGTGCCTGCAGGCCGTCCAGCGCCTCCATGGCCAGCGCCAGCGACTGCGGGTCGAGGCTGCCGAAGCCTTCGTCGATGAACAGCGATTCGATGGTGAGTTCGCCCGAGGCCATGGAGGCGAGCCCCAGGGCCAGGGCGAGCGAGACGAGGAAGGTCTCGCCACCGGAGAGCGAGTGCACCGAGCGGCGCTCGTCGCCCATGTCGTGGTCAACCACCAGCAGACCGAGTTCACTGCCGCCGCGGGCCAGCCGATAGCGGCGGCTGAGGCCGGTGAGATGCGCGTTGGCGTGCTCCAGCAACTGCTCCAGGTTATAGGCTTGGGCGATGCGTCGAAAAACCTTGCCGTCGGCGGAGCCGATCAGCTCGCTGATGCGCCCCCAGCGCACGTGCTCGGTGCGGGCCGCTTCCAGTTCGGCCTGGCCTTCCTGCTGGCGCGTGCGCCTGCGATCGTCGTCGCGCAGGGCGTGAACGGCCTCGTCGCGCGCCTGCTGGGCTTCCTCCAGCTGTGGCGCCAGGACTTGCCGTTCGGCGACGAGCGCCTCCCTGCGATTGACGATTTCCGCTTCGACGTCTTCGCCCAGTAAGGCATCGTCGCTGTCGTCATGGGCCAGCGCCTGGCCGCGGCGGTGCTCGACCAGGGTGTGGCGCCGCTCGGCGAGGCTCGCCTCGGTGCGCTGTCGAACCTCGTCGGCATTTGCCAGTTCGCGTTCCTCACGTTCGGCTTCTGCCTCGGGCTGGGCCAGTAGCCGGGCCAGCGTGGCGTCGTCCAACTGTGGATTGGCCTGGCGCCACTCGGTCAGTACCCTCTCCAGCGTGGCGCCCTCCTGAATGAGCTGCTCGATGAGCTCGGCTTCGTGACTCGCCTGCTGGGTAAGCCGCGCCTGTTCGCCCTCGGCACCATGGCAGCGCTCGATGGCCTGGTCGCGCTGCTGGCGTGCCGACTCCTGACGCCCCTCCAACGCCTGCTGCCAAGCCTCTGCTGAGGGATGTTCGCCGAGCAGTGCCTGGAGAGTAGCGGCCAGTTCGCTATGCTGCTGGCGCTTGGAAGGTAAACGTTCGCTTTGTTTGCCCAACTCCTCTTCGAGCGCGGCCCGCCTGGCCTCGAGCTGGGCGAGCCCGAGCTCGCCCCGGTGCAAGGCTTCCTCGAGCGGGGCCAGTTCGGCCTCGGCGCGAGCCAGTGCCTTAAGCGTGCATTCACTCCGCTCGCGTTCGGCGTCGCTCTCGCGGCGCTGGTACGCCAGCCAGGCGGCACGCTCGTTGGCATCGATGGCGCTGAGCTCGGCGTGCAGCGGATGTTCGGCCAGGCCTTGTTGCACCTGGGTCAGGCGAGTGTCGGCCTGCTGCAGCTCCTGGCGGCAGCGGTCCATCGCTGCCATGACGGCACGGTACTCACCCTCGAGCTCGTCACGTTCGCGCTGGGCCTGTTCCCATGCCTGCCGGGCCTCGGCCAGCTGTTGCTGCTCCTCTGCCTGCTGGGCGGCCAGCTGCGCCGCTTCGGGCGTGACGGGCGGCTGGTGGCGGAAGGGGTGCTCAAGCCCGCCGCAGACCGGGCAGGGTTCGCCTTGCTGGAGTGTCTCACGCAGGCGTATCACGCTCTCGCTGCGGGCGGCGCGGCTGCGTTCGATGAAGTCGTGCAGGCTGCGGTGGTGGCGCTCCCGCTCGTCGAGCCGCTCCCGGGCGGCCTTGCCCTGAGCGGTCAATTCGGCCTGGCGTTTTTCATCCAGAGCCAGGCGTTCGCCAAGCTGGTGCTGGGTCTGCTCGGCGCGCCGGGCTTCCTGCCACCGGTTTTCCAGCTCACCCAGTGCCAGGCTGCGACGTGCGGCCATATCGTGGACCTGCTGGGTCGCCTGGCGTGCGGCGTCGAGCCGCTCGTGGCCTCCCATCAACTGACGCAGCGTGGCCTGCCATTCGTCACGCTTCCGCTTGTGCTCGAGCTGCCGGGCTTCGGCTTGCCGGCGCTGCTCGGCCATTCGCTCGGCCTGTTGTCGGCAGTCGCGATGCTGCGTCTCGAGCTCGGCCAGCTGCTGGCCCAGGGTGGCGAGCGCCTGGGTGTGTTCGCGTGCCTGGCGCAGGTCGGGCTCGGCCTGCTGACGGGCCTGGTTGGCTGCGTTCAACTGCTGCGCGGCTTGGTCCCGCACCTGCTCGGCGGCCTGCTGGTCGGCTCTGGCCTGCTCGAGGGCTTTGAGTGTTTGCCGGTGGGCGTCCTCCAGCGCGGCGATTTCACCGGGCAGTGCGGCCTGACGTACTAGGCGATGGCGCTGAGGGGCCAGCAGACGTCGGCATTCGCGGTCGGCTCGTGCATCGGCTAACGCGTGCCAGTGCGCTTCGGCTTCTTGCTGCTGCTGCATGCCCTCCAGGTAGGCCTGGCGCAGCCGGTCGTCGCCGGCGTGCCACTGCTGGCGTGCCTCCAGGCTCCGGTTTTGCTGTTGCAGTCCGGCCAGCGTCTGCTCGGCATGGTTGGCGGCTTGTTCCAGCTCGGCGCGGGCCTCGGGCGCGGCCGGCAGGTCGTCGGCGAGCCGGGCCTGGAGCGCCTCGGCGCGCTTTTTCGCCTCGCTGGCGCGGCGGTAGGCGGCCATGGAGATTCGCGAGTACTCGGCAGTGCCGGTCAGACGCTCGAGCAGGTCGCTGCGCTCGTTGTCGTCGGCCTTGAGGAAGGCGGCGAACTCGCTCTGGGCCAGCAGTACGGCGCGGGTGAACTGGTCGAAGGTAAGGCCCAGGCGATCCGGCAGCAGGCGGTCGAACTCGCGCTTCTGGGCGGTGAGCAGGCGCTCGTCGTAGAGGTCGGTGAGCGACTGCTCCACGGCCTGCAAGCGACCGCCGGCTTTCTCGCGGGCGCGGCGAACGGCCCAGCGGGCACGATAGCACCGCCCGTCGCGACCGAGGAAGTCGACCTCGGCATAACCGCTGGCGGTGCCCCGGCGCAGCAGGGTGCGCGGGTCGGCGGTGCTCACCGTTTCGCCCTCCACGTCGGGCAGCGGAGCGTCGCGGCCAGGGGCCTGGCGCAGCCGTGGCGTGTTGCCGTAGAGCGCCAGGCACAGGGCGTCGAGCAGCGTGCTCTTGCCGGCGCCGGTAGGTCCGGTGATGGCGAACAGGCCGGCATCGCTGAGCGGCGGTACCGTGAAGTCGAGTTCCAGCGGGCCGGGCAAGGAGGCGAGGTTGGCCAGGCGCAGGGCAAGGATTTTCATCGACGCATCTCCCCAGCGGCTTCATCGCCGTCAGCGTCGAGCACGTCCTGCAGCAGCCGGTCGAAGTCGACCATCACCTCGGCATCGGGGACTTCGCCCCAACGGGTTTCCCAGGTGCGCTCGAAGAGCTTTCTCGGGCCCAATTGTTCCAGGTCGACTCGCTCCGGTGCTTCTTCACCCTCGAGCTGGGGCAGGCGGCGCTCCAGACGCAGCAGGCGCAATGCCTTTCCCTCCAGTGCAGCTTCCACCTGGGCGCGCAGGTCGGGTACCGGGGCGGTGAGCGAGACGCGGACCTCGAGCCAGGGCCAGCGCTCTTTTGATAGTTCCCGCCCCCGAACTTGGGCCAAGCCGGGGTCGTCTTCCAACGCCTCGAGCTCGGCGAGTACCTGGTCCAGCGGGGCAGGACCGATGCGATGCATGGCCACCGGGCGCGGCACGGGAATCGCTTCCGTGGCGGTGAGGGTTTCGCCTTTCAGCATGGCTTCGACGATCTGGTGAGGGTAGGCCACTTCGCTGAAATCCAGTGGCAGGGGGCTGCCGCTGTAGCGAATGCGCGCCTCGCCGACCTGCTGGGCGCGGTGCAGGTGACCAAGCGCCACATAGGCGATATCGGAGGGAAACAGACTGGCGGAGATCGACTCCTCGCCGCCGATCACGATGGGACGTTCGCTGGCCTCGGAAACGGCGGCGCCGTGCAGGTGGGCGTGGCTCATGGCCACCAGCGCCTGGCCGGGTTGGCGCCGTTGGCGGGCGGCCTCGATCAACTGCTCGTGGACACGGGAGATACCGGCGACATAGTCATTGCGTGGCGTGTTGCTGAGCGGCTCGTCTTCGCTGTCGTCGGCACGGACCAGCCCGTGGCCGGTGACCTCGGCAGGCCGCAGGAAGGGCAGCGCCAGGCACCAGGCGCGAGTTTCGCCGGAAGCGTCGCTGAGCGGCACCAGCAGGCGCTCGGCGTCGAGTGTGCCATCGTCGAGCCAACTCACCCGGCCCAGGGCGTGGGCGCGCAGGCGGCGCATCAGCGGGGCCGGTAGCTCGATGCGGTTGCCGCTGTCGTGATTGCCGGCGATCAGCACGATGTCCAGCAACGGCATGCGCTCGTGGGCGGTGACGATGAAGTCGTAGAGCAGTTCCTGCGCGCGCAGCGAGGGATTGACCACGTCGAAGACATCGCCAGCGACAAGCAAGGCGTCGGCCTCGCGGGTGACGAGCGTGTCGAGCAGCCAGTCGAGGAAGGCGCGATGCTCGGCATGACGCTCCTGACCGTGGAAGGTCTGGCCCAGGTGCCAGTCGGCGGTGTGGATCAGCTTGAGCACGGTATCCCTCGTCGTCGGTTCTGCGCCGATGATACACGAACGTGCCCCGGCTCCGTCGCTATCGGTCGACCTGGCGGCTGGCCTTGGGAAGTGAACTGCGACCGCCTACACTGCCGAACAATAAATGTTGTGCAAGGAAGCCCGGAATGACGCCACTGCATGAATGGACCCCGACTCCCGAGAAGGCTATCGCGCTGCAGCGCGAGCTTGCGCCACGCATCGAGCGTGAAGACCGGCTGGCGGCAGTGCGCCATATTGCCGGCGTCGATATCGGCTTCGAGCAGGGCGGCGAGATCACCCGCGCGGCGGCGGTGGTGCTGGCCTGGCCCGGCGATCCACATGTCGGATTGGAAATCGTGGAGCATGTCGTACACCGCGAGCCGACTCGCATGCCCTACATTCCTGGCCTGCTCTCCTTTCGTGAAATTCCCGCGGCGTTGGCGGCTTTCGGCAAGCTCACTGTGCGGCCCGAGCTGGTGATGGTCGACGGCCAGGGCATCGCCCATCCGCGCCGGCTTGGGGTGGCCTCGCATCTGGGGCTGTGGCTCGACCTGCCGTCCATCGGCGTGGCCAAGTCGCGACTGTGCGGCGTAAATGACGAGGTGCCCGAGGGGCGCGGCGAGTGGACGCCGCTACGCCATCGTGGCGAAACGATCGGTGCGGTGCTGCGCACTCGAGTCGGCGTCAAGCCGGTATTCGTCTCGCTGGGCCATCGCATTTCGCTGGACACATCGCTCGACTGGGTGGTCAAGTGCCTGGGTCGCACCAAGCTGCCGGAACCGACCCGGCTGGCGGATCGGCTGGCGTCGCGTCGCGGCCCGATGCCGCGCCCCTCGGATTGAGCCCCGGCCCCGGCATAGCTCGGTTATACTGCTTCTCCATTGTTTACCGAGCCTCACGATGCCTGAATCCCTGACGCCCGCCTGCGCTGTGACCCGTGCCTGGGTCGAGCGCTTCGTCGTCGCGCATAACGTCTGTCCCTTCGCCCGCCGCGAACTGGTGAATGACACCATCCGTTTCGTGGAAGTCGAGGCAGCTTCCTGGGAGTCTGCCCTCGAGGCGCTGATTGAAGAATGCCGCCGGCTCGATGAAACGCCCGGGATCGAGACGACCCTGATGGTGCTTCGTCCGGGCCTGCAGGACTTCGATGACTATCTCGATTTCCTCGAGGTGGCCGAGGCGCTGCTGGTCGAGCAGGGCTACGAGGGGATCTATCAGCTGGCCAGCTTTCATCCCGATTATTGCTTCGACGGTGCGGCGGCGGTTGATCCCGCCAACTTCACCAACCGCTCGCCCTGGCCGATGCTGCACCTGTTGCGCGAGGCGGGGCTGGAACGGGCCCTGGCGCACTATCCCGACCCCGAGGCGATACCCGAACGCAACGTGGAGGCAATGCGCCAGCTCGGTACGGAGCAATTGGCCGATGCGTTGGCGAGCCTGCGCGCTTCCGTCGGCAAACGCTAGACGATGTCGAGCGGTACTTTCTTGTTCGGTGCCGGGAACGCCTCGTCGAGCCTGGCCAAGGCGTCTTCGCCGAGCTCGACCTCGAGCGCTGCAGCGTTCTGCTCGACGTGGGCCGTTTGTACCGCCTTGGGAATTGCGATGGCGTCGCGGTGGCCATTGACGGGTCGAATCGTCCAGGCCAGCAGCAGTTGGGCGGGGGAGATGCCGAGACCATCGGCCACTTCACGCACCACAGAGTGGCTGAACAGGTCCTGGCGCAGCTTGCCGGCTTGGGCCAGCGGGCAATAGGCCATCATCGGCATGTCGAGGCGTTGCATCAGTGGGCGCAGGGAGTGCTCGATGCCGCGTGAGCCCAGATGGTAAAGCACTTGGTTTACGGCGCAGTCGCCGCCGCCGGGTAGTGCCGCCAGTGTCTCGAGTTCGTCAACGTCGAAGTTGGAAACGCCGTAGCGGCGGATCTTGCCCTGTTCCCTTAACCGTTCGAAGGCCTCCAAAGTCTCCTCCAGCGGGACGTTGCCCGGCCAATGGAGCAGGTAGAGATCGAGATGGTCGGTGCCGAGCCGTTTCAGGCTGCGCTCGCAGGCGGCAATGGCGCTGTCGCGGCCGGCATTCCACGGATAGACCTTGGAAACGAGGAAGGCCTGGTCGCGGCGGTCGGCCAACGCTTCGCCGACCACCTCTTCGGCGCCGCCATCGGCGTACATCTCGGCGGTATCGATCAGGGTCCTGCCCAGCTCCAGGCCGTGCTGCAGGGCACGTACCTCGTCGCGGCGGGGCGCGAGCCCTTCGCCCATGTACCAGGTGCCCTGGCCGATGGCTGGCAGATCTTGTGTGGGCTCATGAGCGGTGGCGGGTAGACGGACTTGGGGATTCGATGAGTCGAACATGGGGCGGGCCTTTTATGGAAAATGTTTTCAAAATTATTCGACAAAGGGATGGCGAAGACAAGTCCATGCGCTATGGTGAGGGGTGGCAGCGTTTGTCCACGTTGCCTTCCAATCTTTGGCCAGTTCTCTTATCGCAAGGAGTCGACCCACATGAGCATCAAAAAAACCGGTAGCGCTGTCTGGGAGGGTAGCCTGAAAGAGGGAAAGGGTCAGATTTCGACCGAGAGCGGCGTGCTTAAGGACGTGCCCTACAGCTTCGGCAAGCGCTTCGAGGGCGAGCCTGGCTCCAACCCGGAAGAGCTGATCGGTGCGGCGCACGCCAGCTGCTACTCCATGGCGCTGTCGATGATCATGGGCGAGGCGGGGATGACGCCCGAGCGTATCGCCACCGAGGCCGCCGTGACCCTCGAGCAGGATTCGGGTGGCTTCAGCATCACCAGAATCCATCTCACCACCCGGGTGCGAAGCCCCGGCACCGATGCCTCGGCCTTCCAGGGCGCCGCCGACAAGGCCAAGGAGGGGTGTCCGGTTTCGAAGCTGTTCAAGGCCGAAATCACGCTGGATGCCGCGCTGGAAAACTGAGCGACCGTACGATTTGCCTGGCGGCCACCTTCGTGTGGCCGCACTTCGCTCTGCCTGGGAAAGATGGTCAGGGAGCTGTCTTCAAGCGAGCTAGGTTGCGGTGCTATGCCGCGCGGCTTCGACCAGGGCGCGTATCAGGCGCTGCTGGGGCAGGTTGAAGACCAGCCACTCGGGGTGCCACTGCACGCCGATCAGGAACTCGTGGTGGTGTGATTCGATACCCTGAACCAGACCGTCGCGATCGCGGGCGACAATCTCGATACCGTGTCCCGCCTCCTGCACGGCCTGATGATGCAGGCTGTTGATGCGGCACCAGCTCACCTTGAGAATTCGGCGTAGCTGGCTGTCGTCCATGATGTCGACCGTCTTGCGCGGCAGTACGGTACGTCGGCGCTTGAGCCCTTCATGGGTGGTATAGATGTCGGGGTCGAGCGTGCCGCCCAGGTGTACGTTGAGCATCTGAGCACCGCGACAGATTCCCAGTACGGGCTTGCCCTGGGGAATGAAGCGCTCCATCAGTTCGAGTTCGAGCTCGTCGCGCTGGGGGTCGAGGCGCACGTCGAGCTGCATCTCGCCGCCGTAGAGATGGGCCTGGATGTCATCGCCACCGCCGATGATCAACCCGTCGAGCGCCTCGGGTAGCGGGCGGGAAGGGGAAAGGCGAAGCGGTCGGCCGCCGTGTCGCCACACGGCGAACCAATCGAACCACCAGGCGATACGGCTCTTGTAATCCGACGTGGTGATGCCGATGAGCGGGCGCGTCATGAGGGAGAACGGACCTCCTTGATCCAGTTCCGCAATCTGCCGACCATGCGGGTCACGAGCGGCTGCGTGTGCAGGCTGACGTAGCGGCCGGCACGTGCGTTGAGCTCCTTGCGGTCGGCTGCGAGGCGCTCCACCGCCACCCATCGGTTCCACTCCACCACGGCGCCCCAGCTGCGCTGGGACAGCTGTGCGTTCGGCAAGCGATAGTGAAACGTCGGCCGCGGCTTGATCAGGTTGTTGCGAAACAGCTCGTCCGGGTAGTCGGGGCAGAGGTAAGCAAATAGCGGATAGAGATCCAGCTCGCGGTTGCGCGTGGGGTTGAAGTTGATGTAGTCGGCGATCAGTGTATTCAGGTCCGGGGCGTAGTTCGGATCGAGCACCTTGAGTGCATAGTGCTTGGGAAACGGATTGGCGTGGGGCAGCACTTCACGCGTGATGTCGATATCGATCTCTTTGCGTAGCCAGGCGGCCAGGAGCAGGAAGGCACGGAGGTGACGCAGAATGGACTCGGGTTCCAGGTCAGCCACCTCGGGGTTGAGGTGCAGGCCGAAGCCATACAGCAAGCTGGCATCGGTGCCCTTGGCGCCGTGAGCGTGAAGGGCAGCGAACAGGGCGTCGAGTTCGTTCAGCTCGTCCCATGGTACCGGCGGGCAGACGATCTCGGTGGGGACCAGGCCCGTGACGACATCGCCGATCAGTTCACGGGTCTTGTTGTGGAAATCCAGGCGCATCTGGTGTCGCTGACGTTCCCATTCGGTATCGTGCCGCGGCAATGCCTGCAATAACCGGGCATCGGGATGGGCATATTGGGTATCGAGTTCAATGACGAAATCTCCCCAGCGCGTGGCTTCGACTCGCAGCCGATGGGGGCTGACCAGCTTCAGTTTGCCACCGAACAGGTTGCGTACCAGTTCGCCGGTCTGTTGGGGGGGGAGGCCGGCGAACTCGATCTCGACGCCAACCCGTCGGGTCCTACCCTGGACATTCAGATGCTCGGGTGGTGATTGCGGCAGCATGAAGGCATCCTGTGCGACTCGAGAGTCTGAAGCCAGCCTAGCACAGGGCGGCGACAAGTCGGCAGGGAGCGCCCCTGATCTACTGCTGTCCCAGCCACAAGGCCAACGAAACGAGGGAGTGTCGATCGATGCCAGGAGCTTTTTCCCAACGCAGTGACATCGGGCGCTGGCGAGTGGCGATTCGCATCGGGTTGATGCTGCTCATGCTGTTGCCGCTGACGTGGGCTGGTCCAGGATACGCCCAGCTGTCATTCGGGGGGGTGGGCCAGGGTGAACAGACCCAGGGGAGTGTTCATGATGCCGAGACGTTTCAGCAATCTCTCGACGAAGTGATCACCACCCTGGAGGACGATGAGCGCCGTGGCGCCTTGCTCGATGAACTGCGTGAAATTCATCGGGCACAAAGCGTGGCCGCCGATGAATCCATTCAGCGCCAGGGGTTGCTCGGCGCCCTGGCTGAGACGTTCAGCGAATTGGGCGACCAGGCCGAGGCCGGTGGGTCGCCGATCGACGACTGGCAGCGCCAGTTGGAGCAGGGCTGGACGGGGCTCAGCGACTTGGTAGTCGAGACCGGTACCAGCGAGTTGTTGCGCTTCTCCATCCAGAGCGCCGTACTGCTGGGCGTCTGGGCCGGGGCGCTGACCATCCTGATTGCCCTCGGCAGGGTGCTGTTCGTACGCCAGGGGCTGCCTCTCGACCTGCCGCGGGAGCCGCGAGGCTGGCTGCTGGCGCTGCACTTCCTGCGGCGCATGCTGCCTTGGGCGCTCGCTTTCTTGCTGATCATGGGGTTGGTCCAGGTGCTGCCGCCCAGTCCCGGTCGCACGCTGGCACTGATCCTGGCCTACCTGGCGCTTTGCGGCCGCACCCTCTCGGTGGTCGTGGAGTGCGTGGTGTCGGAGTTCACCAGTGGGCATCGCTTCCCGGCCGTACTGATATTGCAGCAGCGGGGGCTGCGCCTGCTGTTTGCGATCGGTGCGCTGATTGCTCTCGGTGATGCGCTCAATGCCGAGCGGCTCTCCTCGATCGTGGGAGAGGAGCCTGCGGCGCTGGGCTCGGTGCTGGCCAACGTGCTGGCGGCCCTGCTCAGCATTCGCTTCATCTTCAAGTTCAAGCGCCCGATCAAGCATCTGATCCGCAACCGTTCCTGGCACGTACGCCGGGAAGGCGGTACCGGCATCGAGCTGGCGCGCATTGTCGGCGGGCTCTGGCACGTACCGGCGCTGCTGATCGTCGTGGTCTCGCTGCTGGCGATATTCATCACCGTGGGGGATGTGGGCGCCGCGTTGGCACGCTCGATCATCTCGGCGGCACTGCTGGTATTGACCCTTGTGATAACCGGCCTGGTCCAGCGCCATAACGAGCGACACAGCAAGCGCCGCCGAATCAGCGAGTATCGCCGGCGCCTCGAACGCTTCGGCTATGCGCTCTCGCATATGGTGGCATGGATCGTCTTTGCCGAGTTGTCGCTGCAGGTGTGGGGAGGTTCGCTGTTCGGCCTTGGGCGCGAGGGCGTAGCCGGGGTACGTATCGGTCAGGCGCTGCTGGCACTGGGCTTCACGGTTTTGCTGGCCTGGTTGGCGTGGATCTTCGCCGATACCGCTATCCAACGCGCAATGGTCTCTTCCGCTCGTTCCCGGGGACGGCGGGTCAATCAGGCCCGCGCCCAGACCATCACGCCAATGATTCGCAACGTCATATTTGCCACCATCGTGATCATCGCCGTCATCGTCGGCCTGGCCAACCTGGGGGTCAACGTCACGCCGCTGCTGGCCGGTGCCGGGGTCATCGGGCTGGCCGTGGGCTTCGGTGCCCAGACGCTGGTGCAGGACCTGATCACCGGGATCTTCATCATCGTCGAGGATTCGCTGGCCGTGGACGACTTCGTCCAGATCAACGGCCACATGGGCACCGTCGAGGGGTTGACCCTGCGAACCGTGCGCCTGCGCGACCTCGACGGCATCCTGCACATCATAACCTTCAGCGCCATCGAGTCGATCCATAACATGTCGCGGCACTTCGGGATCGCGCTGATGCGAATTCGCATACCGCACACCATGAAGATCGACGCTGCCATTACCTTGATGCAGGAGACCGCTCAGGAGTTGCGCCAGGATCCGATGATGCGCCATCACATCTGGTCACCGCTGGAGATGCAGGGCGTCGACCGCTTCGATGAGGGTGCCGCTGTGCTGCGAATGCGCTTTCGCACCGCGCCGGTCATGCAATGGGACGTGGCGCGTGCCTTCAATCTGCTGCTCAAGCAACGCATGGAGGCCCAGGGACTCGACCTCGGCATGCCGCGCCTGAGCGTAAGCATGGAGGGCCAGCCAGGCGATGCCATGGCGAGCGAGGAGCCGAAAGGCGGCGATACGGTACCCCCACGCGATGCCAAAGGGCGAGCACCGGGGGAAGCCGGCCTAGCCGACCCCGAAGGGGCGACCAACCCGCAGCGCGCCTCGCCGGACTCTTCTTGATGGCAAGGGGGCCGACATTCCTCGTACTATGAAAAACATTCGGCCTGTCAATGGCCTTTGGTACAAGGAGCTGCGCCGACGTGATTACCGTCGAACGCAAGGATAGCTTCCATCTCAAGATCTCCCGCGTGCTGCAGGAAGAAACGTCGCATCGGTTGGACCTCTTCCTGTTCGTACCGGGGGAGCTTGGCCTCAACGAGCATGTCATCTCCGAGGATGCTTTTTATTACAGTGCGATCCACGTCAAGCGGACCTATTACAGCGACAAACACCACTTGCCGTTGGTGCTCAGCCGCCTGGCCAGCCGTGGTCGACTCAGCACCGAGCAGTATCGCCTGAGCCTGAGCCTTTATGCCTACCAGTACGTGGTGGCGCTAGAGCGGGCGACCCAATCGCTGCTGGATACCGCTAGACGCGTACAACAGGCCGAGCGCCACGCCGAGACGGACGAGCGAGCCGAGGCGCAAGGCGGCGAGCCGAACGAGACAGGCGACGGCGGCCAGGCACAGGAGCGTATCGTGGCGGCCGGTTTGCAGGAGCGCCTCGAGGAGCTGTGCGAGCTGGCCCAGGGTATCCTGCGCCGCCTGCGTCGCAACCAGCCGAGCGACGACGGACTGCTCAAGTATTACGCCAACATCGACAACTACCTGTCGTGGTTCACCGAGCAGCGCCTGCTGGCGCTGGTGGCGCATCTGCCGCGAGGGCGCGACTACCGCACCATCCGCGAGCGGTTGTTGGAGATTTGCCTGGCCGAGAGCGAGCATCGCGAGCTGGCGGAGTACAACGCCAGCCGGGTGGTTCGTGACCCCACACGCATGTCCAACAAGATGCGTCTGCTGCGACGCCTCATCGAGTATCCCGTTACCCTCAAGCAGCAGACCCAGGAGCTGGGAGGCGCCGAGCAGAAGGCGGTCAAGGGACTGGCCACCGGCGTGGTGATGGTCTTCGTCTCGCTGGGGCTGCTTCAGGCTCGCGATACCGTGGGAAATATCACCGCACTGTTCGTGCTGGCCATGGCGGTGCTGTATGCCATGCGCGAGGTGTTCAAGGACGATTTGCGCAACACCCTGTGGCGCTGGCTGCGCAAGGGCCGCCCCAAGTGGCGGCGCCAATATTTCGATGCCACCAGCAACAACCCGGTGGGACGCCAGCTCGAGTGGTTCGACTACAAGCGCTTCGGCAAGCTCGACGAGCAGATCAAGCGGGTTCGCAAGCGCAATGTGGCCCAGCGTGAGGAGGTGGTGCTGCACTACCGTTCCAGTTCGCGCATGTCGCCCACGCGCTTTCTCAGCGGCTACGAGAAGACCCGCGAGACACTCTCGCTCGACCTGTCTCAACTGACCCGGCTCATGGACAAGGGCAGCCATCGTGTCTATCGGCTGAAGGAGGGACAGGTCTCTCGGGAGTCGGTCGAGAAGCGCCACCTGCTCAACCTGGTAGTGCGCGAGGAGGTCGCCAATGCCGAGCCGATCCTGCAGCGCTGGAAGATCGTCATGAGCCGTTCGCGGATCGTCGACGTGGTCAAGGTGCATCAGGAGGGCGGCAAGCCCGAAGAGGGGGAAGAGGAACAAGCAGGGACGCCCGTCGTGTAACGCCATGTGGCTTCGATGTTGTTCCAGGTCAAGTCGACTGTAGGCTCGGTTTGCTAGTGTCAAGACAAGCGGCGAATTGTGACCTGCGCCAATTCGAACTAGATTTCATGTTAGGTCGGCCGCAACCCTGACCGCTCCCTTAATGGAGATGCTGCCATGCAAGCTGTTGATGTCATGACTGCCAAAGTCATAACCGTATCGCCCGACGCCGACGTTCGTGAAATTGCACGCCTCCTGCTCGAGAACAACATCAGCGCCGTGCCTGTCGTGGGCGAGAGTGACGAGATCCTGGGTATCGTCAGTGAAGGCGACCTGATGCGTCGGGTCGAGAACGATGAGGGACGACAGAAGTCCTGGTGGCTGCGCATCTTCGCTGGCGGCAGCAGCGCCAGTGAATACGTCAAGTCGCATGCGCGCCGGGCAAGCGAGATCATGACGCGCGACCCCATTACCATCAGCGAAGACGAGCCGCTTCACCGTGTTGCCAAGTTGCTCGAGAAGCACCACATCAAGCGCGTGCCGGTAGTACGAAATGGCAAGCTGGTAGGCATCGTCAGCCGCGCCAATCTGCTGCGTGGCTTCTCGGCCACGGCACCCGATACGGAAACGCCTGTGACGGCCGACGATCGTGAGATCCGCGATGCCATACTCAAGGAGGTAGACAAGCACACCGGAGTCTGGGTCGACCGTATCAACGTCATCGTCACCGAAGGCGTGGTGCAAGTCTGGGGGCTGGTGGAGAGCCAGGAAGAGAAGAAGGCCGTTCAGGTTGCCGCCGAGAACACGCCTGGAGTGAAGTCCGTGGAGAACAACCTCGGCATGATGCCGCGCGGTGTGAGTGGTTTCTGGACCTGACCTGAGCCGAAGGGCGGCCCAGGGCCGCCCTGACCGGGGTCAGGCGACCCGTTCGAGCGCCGCTTCCAAGTTGGCCAGGCTACGTTCCAGGTCGTGGAGCTTGTCGAGCCCGAACAGACCGATGCGGAAGGCCTGGTAGTCGTCGCCTTCGTCGCACATCAATGGCACACCTCCAGCCACCTGTATGCCGGCGGCGGCGAACTTGGCCACGATGGCCGGGTCGCTGGTATAGCAGACCACCACCCCGGGCGCCTCGAAGCCGGGTGCCGCCACGCTGCGGTAGCCGTAGCGCGCCAACAACTCGCGCGCGCCCTGGCCCAGGGCCCATTGCTCCTCGCATACCCGGTCGAAGCCGTATTCGGCAGTCTCGTTCATGATGTCGCGCAGCCGGGCAAGGCCGTCGGTGGGCATGGTGGCGTGATAGGCGTGGCCGCCATTCTCGTAGGTTTCCATGATCGAGAGCCACTTGCGCAGGTCGCAGGCAAAGCTGGTGCTGGCGGTCTGCTCGATGCGCTCGCGGGCTCGTGCTGAGAGCATCACCATGCCGCAGCAGGGCAGGCCGCTCCAACCCTTCTGCGGGGCGCTGACGAGCACGTCGACACCGATCTCGTTCATGTCCACCCACAGCGTGCCCGAGGCGATGCAATCGAGCACGAACAGGCCGCCGGCTTCGTGGGTTACTGCCGCTACACGGCGCAGGTAATCGTCGGGCAGCAGCAGGCCGGCAGACGTCTCGACATGGGGCGCGAACACCACGCCGGGCCGCTCTTCGCGAATGCTGCGCTCGACCTCCTCGATGGGCGCTGGGGCGAAAGGAGACTGGGGATCCTGGGGCGCCAGGCGGCGTGCCTTGAGCACCGTGGTCGAGGAGGCGATGGCACCCATTTCCAGGATTTGCGACCAGCGATAGCTGAACTGCCCATTGCGAATCACCAGGCAGTGCTGGTTGGTGGCGAATTGGCGGGCCACGGCCTCCATGCCGAAAGTGCCGCTGCCGGGCACGATCACGGCGCTGCTGGCCCGGTAGACCTGCTTGAGCGTCGCCGAGACGTCACGCATGATTCCCTGGAAGCGCTGGGACATATGGTTGAGCGAACGGTCGGTATAGACCACCGAGTACTCGAGCAGGCCATCGGGGTCGACGTCTGGCAACAGGCCGGGCATTGGTTTCTCCCTTGCGATGCTTGGATGAAGAATTATGGAACCATTGAGGATAGGCCGTTTACGATCGCCGAACCAGCACTGGTGGCGTGTAGCGCACGCACAAGGAGGCCGCAGCCGGGTTGCTGGCCATCAACGGGGTCGGGTCAAGAGGTGCTGTATGAAGACCGCAGACCAAGCGGCCTGCGGTTCGAGCCCGGGGCTTACTTATGACAGAAGTAGACCCTGGCCGGCGGGATGTTGATGGGCTCGAAGGCGCTCTCTACCCGCGAAAAGGTCTGGTGCAGGTCGGCGGACACCTTGGGCGAGAACTGGTAAATCAGCATGGAGCCCTGTGGGGCCAGTGCTGCCTGGCTGCCTTCGAGGATTCGTTCCCGACAATCGGCCGGCATGGTACTGAAAGGTAGGCCTGCCACCACGTAATCGGCCGCCGGGAGGCGCAATCGCTCCAGCTCGGCTCCGATCGTCTCGGCCGAACCGGCGATCACCCTCAGCCTTGGATCGAATAGCGTACGATTGAGATAGTCGACGAAATCTTCGTTGGTCTCGATGACCAGCAGCGTTGCGTCAGGGTGCAGGCGGTTGAGGATCTCCTGGGTGATGGTGCCCACGCCGGGCCCGTATTCGACGATGACTCGAGCTTTCTCCCAGTCGACCGGTTCCAGCAATCGGCGAATGAGAAAGGAGGAACTGGGAATTATCGAGCCAAGCATGCGGGGATGCTTGAAGAAGTTGAGGGCGAACAGCGACAGTTGAGCCCGTCGCTCGGGGCCTGCCACGACCGAGGGTCGCTCTTGAACCGCCATGGGCATTCCTCCTTCAGTTTTAGCTGAACATTCCTCCACTCTAGGCCAGCTAGGACCAGCGTGAAAGGCCGAGCTTGCCAGGATGGGCTTGCCAGCGGATGCGCCTGTAGACGCTGTTGGTGCAGTTCGCGCCCGACAAGGTTACTGGGCAGAGCAGCTTTTGGTTACCATGGAGCGGCTGTGTCGGCGCAGCGTGAGAGAGGAGAGAGATTGAAAGGCACCGCTGCCTGACGGTCCTCGCTCTACCACGGTGTCATTGCCTGCGCCCCGCCACGCCGGGGCGCAGTCGTGTCATGAGCCCTCAACTGCCGCCACCTGGGCGGGCATGAGTCACAGGAGCGCTGTGTGAACGATTTTCTTGTCGTCGGTGGCGGGGTCATCGGTATGCTTACCGCCTGCCAGCTGGCCGAGGCCGGCCATGACGTGACCCTGGTGGAGCGGGGCCGCTGCGGTCAGGAGGCCTCCTGGGCCGGTGGCGGCATCGTCTCGCCACTCTACCCCTGGCGCTACAGCGAGCCCGTATCCCGGTTGGCCCATGGTGCCTCGCACCGCTATGCCGAACTGGCCGACAGGCTGCTCGAGACCACCGGCATCGACATCGAATACCGCCAGAAGGGGTTGCTCTATCTGCGCGTGGACGATGCCGAGCACGCCTTCGCCTGGGCGCAGCGTCAGGGCTGGCCGTTGGAGCGCGTCGATGCGTCTTCCATCTATGCCAGGGAGCCGTGGCTGCGCGAAGGCGTGACGGACGGCCTGTGGATGCCCACGCTGGGCAGCGTGCGCAACCCGCGGTTGTGTCGGGCGTTGCGCTCGCGGCTGGATGCGTTGCCCAACGTGACCCTGATGGAGAATACCGCGGTGCAGCGGCTTATTGCCGAGCGTGGGCGTGCCTGTGGCATTGAGGCCACACATGGGCGCATCGACGCCGGGCAGGTGATCCTGTGCGGCGGCGCCTGGAGCGGTGTGTTGCTGGCTGACCTCGACGTGGCGCTACCCGTACGACCGGTCAAAGGGCAGATGATGCTATTCGCTACGCCGCCGATGCCCGGCGGCCGCCGGTTGCTCGAGCGGGTGGTGCTGGCCGACGGGCGCTACCTGATCCCGCGCGCCGACGGCCGCGTGCTGGTCGGCTCGACGCTGGAGCAGACTGACTTCGACAAACGCACCACCGAGGAGGCGCGCGAGTCGCTGCGGCAGAGTGCCGTATCGATGCTGCCGGCACTGGCCGAGTGCGAGATCGAGCACCACTGGGCCGGGCTGCGGCCCGCGGCGCCGGACGGCATCCCCTTCATCGGGGCCGTGCCCGGTATCGAGGGGCTTCACGTCAACGCCGGGCACTACCGCAACGGCTTGGTGCTGGCGCCGGCGTCGACCCGATTGCTGGTCGACCTGCTGCTGGGGCGCGAACCGGCCATCGACCCCGCTCCCTATGGGCCCGAGCGCCTGGTCAGGCAGGAGCGGGCAGCCGTCTAGTTGCGTTGGGCCAGCCTAGCCACGCTGGGCAGCCTGGATCGCGGTCAGCGCAATGGTATAAACGATGTCGTCGACCAGCGCGCCCCGCGACAGATCGTTGACCGGCTTGTTGAGGCCTTGGAGCATCGGCCCCACGCTGACCACCCTGGCGCTGCGCTGCACCGCCTTGTAGGTGGTGTTGCCAGTGTTGAGATCGGGAAACACGAACACCGTGGCGCGCCCGGCCACTGGTGAATCGGGCGCTTTCTGGCGGCCGACGCTCTCGATGGCGGCAGCATCGTACTGCAACGGGCCATCGATCAGCAGGTCAGGCGCCTGCTCGCGGGCCAGGCGCGTGGCCTGACGCACCTTGTCGACATCGGCACCGCTGCCCGATTCGCCGGTGGAGTAGCTGATCATCGCCACTCGCGGCTCGATGCCGAAGGCCTGTGCAGAGCGCGCGCTCTGGATGGCGATCTCGGCCAGTGCCTCGGCATCGGGGTCCGGGTTCACCGCGCAGTCGCCGTAGACCACCACCTGTTCCGGCAGCAGCATGAAGAAGATCGACGACACCTGGCGATAGCCGGGGGCGGTCTTGATCAGCTGGAAGGCAGGGCGCACGGTATTGGCGGTGGTATGGATAGCCCCCGAGACCAGGCCGTCGACCTCGTCGAGCTGCAGCATCATGGTGCCGAGCACTACGTTGTCCTGCAGCTGGTCCTCTGCCGTCAACTCGTTCACCTTGCCGCGGCGACGCTCCACCATGGGCGCTACGTAGCGGTGGCGAATCCGCTCGGGGTCGAGGATATCGAGCCCCTCCGGCAGTTCGATGCCGCGATTGCGCGCTACTTCCTCTACCTCTTCGCGGCGCGCCAGCAGCACGCAGTTGGCGATGCCACGGCGCTGGCAGATCGCTGCGGCTTCCACGGTGCGAGGCTCGTTGCCTTCCGGCAGGATAATGCGCCGGTTGGCGCGCTGCGCCAGCTTGACCAGCTCATGACGGAATGCCGACGGCGACAGGCGCGGCGTGAACCCGCGGCTCAGGTAATCCTTGAGCCACTGCAGGTCGATGTGACCGGCCACGAAACGGGTCACCTGTTCGGCGCGTTCCAGATCGTCCATGGGAATGTCGTTACCCATCCGACTCAGGTTCTTGGCCGTGGTGAAGCTGTCGGTGTCGACCGCCAGTACCGGCATGCCGGTCTTCAGCGCCGGCCGGCACATCTCGATCATGTTGTCGTTGGGCATGAAGCCGTTGGTCAGCAGCACGCCGGCCATGGGTATCCCGTTCATGGTGGCCAGTGCCGAGGCCAGCACGATGTCGTCGCGGTCACCGGAGGTCACGATCAGGCTGCCGGGTCGGAACACGTGCAGGGCATTGGCGGCGCTACGTGCGCACAGGCTGGTGGAGAGCACCCGGCGGCTGGCCGCGTCGCCTTCGCTGAGGAAGCGGGCATCGAGCGCCCGTGCCACGTCGACCACCCGCGGGGCGATCAATGCCGGGTTGTAGGGCACCACGCCGATCAGGTGGAAGCGATCGGTGGCGAGCGCCGGGGAGTGGCGACGCAGCTCGGCGAGGAAAGCATCATCGAGCAGGACGCTGCTGGTCCCCGGAGCCAACGCCGGCTCTTCGGCGCCGGGCAGGTTCTGCATGCGCATCAGGATACAGCCCAAGGTACGCGCCGAGCCCACGCCACCGAAGGCACGGGCATGCATGTCGAGCTGTTCGGCCAGTGCCTCGGGGGCAGCGGCATCGCCGCTGCCGACCAGGATGATCCGTGCGTTCAGCGCATGCGCCAGTTGAGCGTTGAGCTGGGTGGCGTAGGTGCCGTGGGCGGTGGGAACCACGCCCTCGACCACGATCAGGTCCGGCACGCTGCCGTCGTGACTGTCCACGGCCAGATCGAAGAGTTCGATGACCTGCTCCATCAGCACGTCGAGGCGATCCTGGCGTAGCAGGCGCTCCATGTCGGCCTGGGCGATGGGTGCCGGCGGGCGCAGCCCGAGCGTGCTGCTCACCAGTGCGGTGGAGCGGTCGGGGCCGGGGCCGTTCAGCTCGTCCTGGCGGAACGGCTTGAAAAAACCGGTCTTGAGACCGATGGTGTCGAGCGCCTGCATCAGTCCCAGGCTGGCCGAGGTCAAGCCGACCCCGACGCCGGTTGGCACCATCAGCAGAATCTGGGGTTGCGGTCGTACGTCGTGCGGCGTCATGCGTTCGTCTCTTCCTTTCACTTAGCCAGGCGCTGGCGGGTTTCGGTGGCGATCTGTCCCTCTTCATCGGTGGGGATGACCCAAAGCTGGCGCCCCCCGGCGTCGATGCGGCCTTCGCGTCCCCGGATCGTTTCGCTATTGGTGGTTCGGTTGAGCTGCAGGCCGAAATGGGGCAGCAGCCCGATGACCCGTTCGCGTACCTGGGCGGCGTTCTCGCCGATGCCACCGGTGAAAACCAGACCGTCGAGGCGGGGCAGGGCGCAGGAAAGCGCCGCCAGCGACTTGGCGATGCGGTAGCAGAACACCTCGATAGCCAGCGTCGCCCCTGGATGACCCTGTGACTCGGCGGCCTCCAGTTCGCGCATGTCATTGCTCAGCCCCGACAGCCCCAGCAGGCCGCTATTGCGGTTGAGCACCTCGTCGATGCGATCCAGCGACCAGCCCAGCTGGCGTGAAAGGTGGGCATGCAGGCCCGGATCGACATCGCCGCTGCGCGTGCCCATCACCAGCCCTTCCAGCGGGGTCAGTCCCATGCTGGTATCGAGGCTTCGGCCTTGCCACACGGCGCAGGTGGAGCAGCCGTTGCCCAGGTGAGAGGTGAGCCAGGCGCCGCCATCGAGCTCGCTGAGTGCATCGGCGCGTCGGCTGACGTAGGCGTGGCTGGTACCGTGGAAGCCGTAGCGACGGATATCGTGGTCGCGGTAGAGCGCCTCCGGCAGGGCATAACGGTAGGCCCGCGGCGGTAGGCTCTGGTGGAAGGCGGTATCGAACACCGCTACCTGGGGGAGATCGGGAAACAGTCGACGGGTGGCCGCCACGCCCTCGAGATTGGCGGGGTTGTGCAACGGGGCCAGCGCCGAAGTGCGCTCTATCGCTGCGACGACGTCATCATCGATCAGTGCGGCTTGGGTGAAGCGCTCGCCGCCATGCACGATGCGATGGCCCACGGCGATCGGCCGACGCCCCTCCAGGCGATGGAAGATGGCTTCCAGTGCACGAGTGTGATCGGCCTCACCGAGGGCCTGCGTGAAGGGTTCGCCGCGGCTGTCGACCCCCCTGAGTCGGGCATCGGCGCCACCCAAGCGTTCCGCCAGCCCGGCCAGGCGCGGCTGATCCGGTGCGGACGGCACCAAGGCATATTTGATCGACGACGAACCGCAATTGATGACCAGTACCGAGGCGTTCATCGGGGCTCCGCATGAAGAGAGTGTAGGGGCAGGATAGACTTAAGACTTTAGTCTATCACCCGGGCATCGTCTTCGGCCCTGCCCCAGGTCAAGCCAGGTATTTTGTTAGCCGTCTATCGAAAATCCTGGCATGCTGATGCTACCAAACCGTTGGAACCCCTCCATGTCGACCGATACCGCGGCGCTTGGCCGCGCATTGCTGCTGCCGCGCCATCTTGCCGTGCTGCTATTGGCCTGCGTCGCCACGCTGTTCGCCGGCAATCATGTTGCGGCCCGCCTGGCTTTCGATGAAGGCACCGGGCTGCTGCTCGCCGTGCTGGTGCGCTCCGCCGTGGCGCTCAGCGTGCTGGTGGCGCTTTTCCTGTGGCAGGGAAAGCGCGTGTCGCTACCGGCCGGCACCGGGCGCTGGCAGCTCCTGGCAGGGCTGATGGTCGCAATCCAGAGTCTGTGCCTCTACTCGGCGGTGGCGCGCATACCGGTAGTCGTGGCGCTGCTGCTGATGAACACCTTTCCCATTCAGCTGGCGCTGCTCACTTGGGCATTGGGCGGACCTCGCCCGACGTTACGCGCGGCCCTGATCATGGCCGTGATTCTGGTTGGCCTGGTGGTCGTGCTGGACGTTCCGGCCTGGCTGTCGAGTCCCGAGGCACTCGGTCCGCAGTGGCTGCCCGGGGTGGCCTTCGGCCTGGCGGCGGCGGCGGCCTTTTCCTGCGCGCTATGGATCACCGAGCACCACCTGGGAGAGGTCGGCAGCACCCTGCGCAGCCTGCTGACCATGCTCATCGTCTTCGTGATGATGATCGTCGCCGGCGCGCTGCAACTGGTGCCGGGCGGCATGGCTCTGCCAGTCAGCGGCACTGGCTGGGGAGCACTGGCGGCGCTGGGGCTGCTCTACAGCGTGGCGTTTTCGGTCTTGTTCATCAGCGTGCCGCGGCTCGAGATGGCACGCAATGCGCCGGTCATGAACGTCGAGCCGGTGGCTTCACTGCTGCTTGGGTACCTGATACTGGGACAAATGCTGTCGGGAATGCAACTGATCGGCGGGGCGATCGTTTTGGGTGGCATCGTCGTGCTCAGCCTGTCGCCGCGCTGAGCCCGCCTCGGCCCGAGCCTGCTGAGTTTAGATTCGTCTTGCGCGCCTCCGGACTGTGTACCAGACTTGAAGGCGAAGTATGGAAACACTGTTTCTTAATGGAGGTGTGCCATGAAACTGCTCGCCATTTCCACCGCTGTGCTGACGGCCACTGCTTTTGCTTCCTCGGCCCAGGCCCAGCAATATCAGATGCCGATGTACCCCCAGGCCTATGCTGGCGCCGACGCCATGCTGTGGGAACTTAATCCCGATCAGGGCTCCTCGGCCGATTCCGTAGGCCTGCGACTCAATGGTGGGATGCAATTCAACGACTACTTTGGCGCCGAGGCTCATCTGGGTACCGGCGGCTCCGACGGTGCGGCCGAGCTCAGTTATCTAGTGGGTGCCTATGCCAAGGGCATCCTGCCGGTTTCACAGCAGTTCCGCCTGTATGGCCTGGCGGGCTTCAGCGAAGTGGATTTCGACGCCGACAGCGAGAGCGGCTTCTCGTATGGCGCCGGCGCTGAATTCGATGTGGTGCCCAACCTGGCGGTGGGTGCCGACTACATGCGCTACCTGGACGAGTCGGCTTACACCTTCGATGCGGCAAGCATCGGGGTTCGCTACCGTTTCTGAGTTGTCCCGTCTGCGCATCTGACCGCGCCCCCATGATGATTGTCGTGGGGGCGATTTCGTTAGCGGCTCAATCAGTGCCCCGGCCAATTGCCATGCTCCTTCCAGCTCTCCAGCAGGGCGGGTAGGTGCTTGAGATCTCCGTTCTCGACGACCTCGACCTGCAAGCCCTGCAGGCGTTGCAGCTCGGTGAGTCGTTGCCGGGACTTGTCGAACTCGCCGCAGGCCAGCAGTACCCGGGTAGCGGAGAGTCCCGCTGAATGGTTGAGCATGCCATGCAGCCGTTTCAGGCCCTGCTCGATACAGGTCCTGGAGCCGGGGCGAGTGATGAGGGACTCGATGAACAGCAACCGGTTGCGTTCGACCGCCAGGCAGTCCGATACCACGGGCTCGCCGTTGTGCTGGCCGCTCAGGTCGAGGATATGCGCCTCGCTGCAAACCCGGGATAGTCCGGCCTCCTGGGCGCTGAGCCAGGCATACTCCGTCAACCAACCGCCGCCCAGATAGCGCCCACCCTCCAGGGAATCGATGTCCACGACGTGGGGGGTATCGCTCGACCAGTGCAGAAGGCCGGCCTCGTCAAGCGCCTTCAACGCATCGGTGGCTGGGAAGCACGGCGATTCTTTCAACCACTGGCGCCCGGCGCCTGATCGTAGCCGAACTCCCGAGGGGATAACGCTCTCCAGTGCGCCTCCCTCGCCGTGTACCATGTCATGCAGTTCCCCGAGCAAAACGGCCAGGCGGTCGGCATGATAGCCGAGGTGGCGGGTGAGGTGCTTGCGCTGTTGGCAAGCCTGGCGCCATTCGCTTTTATCGGAAACTGCCCGAACTCGCTTGCGGCCGTTGGCCAGCAGGTAGCGATCGACGTCCAGTACCGGTTCAATGGCCGTGACGTCCGGGGCTGAGTCGGGGCTATCGCACGCCATGCGGTAGAGCGCTCCAGCTCGAATGTCCACATGCAGCCAGTCGGCGGAGCAGCGCTGCATGGCATGCTGGAACAGCAGGGCTGCAAGCGTGCTGCAGCCGCCTGCATCCAGGGTGACCGAGAGAGAGGGGCTATCGAACTGCTGGCGATACAGGGATTCGGCTAGCGCATCGGCATATTCTGCGCAGCGGTGGGGCTCGTCGTACGGAAGGCGAGCGCGTGTCTCGATCTCGGTTCCAGTGGGCAGTTCGTGGCGTAGTAGAATCGCCAGTCGCTCGGCGGCCTGGGGAGGTGATTGGCACGGTATCAGTACGATTCGCTGCGGACGAAGCTGCAGAATCGGTATCAGGCTTACCTCAGGGCGCTCGGTTACCAGCGCGACGTGCAGGTGTGGCATGGGCTTGCTCCCTCCGCACTTGATCCTTGCAGGTTCCTACAGGCTACATCCGAGCGTTCCGTGCTGTCGCCTGTGGCGACAAAAAAACACGCCGGCCCTGGGGCCGGCGTGTTGGCTGGTAGTGGCGTGGTTCACACCTCCTTGTAGAGCTCCGCTCCCGCCTGGCGGAACTTCTCGGCCTGCTCCTCCATGCCCTTCATGACGGCCTCCTGATCGCCGTCGAGCCCGTGTTCGGCGGCGTAGTCGCGCACCTCCTGGCTGATCTTCATGGAACAGAACTTGGGCCCGCACATGGAGCAGAAGTGGGCGACCTTGGCCGAGTCCTTGGGCAGCGTCTCGTCGTGGTACTCGCGGGCGGTGTCCGGGTCGAGGCCGAGGTTGAACTGATCCTCCCAGCGGAACTCGAAGCGCGCCTTGGAAAGGGCGTTGTCGCGGCGCTGGGCGGCCGGGTGGCCCTTGGCCAGGTCGGCGGCGTGGGCAGCGATCTTGTAGGTGATGATGCCGGTCTTGACGTCATCCTTGTTGGGCAGGCCCAGATGCTCCTTGGGCGTGACGTAGCAGAGCATGGCGCAGCCGTACCAGCCGATCATCGCCGCGCCGATGCCCGAGGTGATGTGGTCGTAGCCGGGGGCGATGTCGGTGACCAGCGGCCCGAGCGTATAAAAGGGCGCCTCGTTGCAGTATTCGAGCTGCTTGTCCATGTTCTCCTTCACGAGATGCATGGGCACGTGGCCGGGGCCCTCGATCATCACCTGCACGTCGTGCTTCCAGGCGATATGAGTCAGCTCACCCAGAGTCTTGAGCTCGGCCATCTGGGCCTCGTCGTTGGCGTCGGCCACCGAGCCTGGGCGCAGGCCGTCGCCTAGCGAGAAGGCCACGTCATACTGCTTGCAGATCTCGCAGATCTCCTCGAAGTGGGTATAGAGGAAGCTTTCCCGGTGGTGAAACAGGCACCACTTGGCCATGATCGAGCCGCCGCGCGAGACGATGCCGGTCACCCGCTTGGCGGTGAGCGGCACGTAGCGCAGCAGCACCCCGGCGTGAATGGTGAAGTAGTCCACGCCCTGTTCGGCCTGCTCAATCAAAGTGTCGCGGAACACCTCCCAGGTGAGATCCTCGGCCACGCCCTTGACCTTCTCCAGCGCCTGGTAGATCGGCACCGTGCCGATCGGCACCGGCGAGTTGCGGATGATCCACTCGCGGGTCTCGTGGATGTTCTGGCCGGTGGAGAGGTCCATGATGGTGTCCGCACCCCAGCGGATGCCCCAGGTCATCTTGTCGACTTCTTCCTCGATGGAGGAGGTCACCGCCGAGTTGCCCAGGTTGCCGTTGATCTTCACCAGGAAGTTGCGACCGATGATCATCGGCTCGGATTCCGGGTGGTTGATATTGTTGGGGATAATCGCTCTGCCTGCTGCAACCTCGGCACGCACGAACTCCGGCGTGATCTCCTCGGGCAGCCGGGCGCCGAAGCCCTGCCCCGGGTGCTGGTGGCCGAGGATGCGTTCGACTTCTGCGGTGCCCAGGGCCTGGCGGCGCTGATTCTCGCGAATGGCGATGAACTCCATCTCCGGCGTGACGATGCCTTGGCGGGCATAGTGCAGCTGAGTGACGTTCTTTCCCGCCTTGGCTCGGCGGGGCGTGCGGGTCAGGTCGAAGCGTAGCGGGGCGAGCATGGGATCGCTGGCGCGGCGCTTGCCGTACTCGCTGGTGGGGCCGTCGAGGAACTCGGTGTCCTCGCGTTCCTCGATCCATGCGCGACGCAGCTCCGGTAGTCCCTGGCGCAGGTCGTTGCTGGCCGCAGGGTCGGTGTAGGGACCGGAAGTATCGTAGACCAGCAGCGGCGGGTTTTCCTCATCGGCGCCTGAGGTCCTGGTCGGCGACAGCGAGATCTCGCGGAAGGGCACGCGGATGTCGGGCCGCGAGCCTTCGACGTAGACCTTGCGCGAACCGGGCAGCGGCTGGATGGCGGCCTCGTCGACCTTGGCGGTCTCGGCGAGGAAGTGGGCGGTCTTGCTCATGGGTGTTCTCCCTTGTTGTGGGTCGTCAGGGAGGACAGCTGGGAGGACAAGGGCAGAGGGCGAAGCCCGGCTGCATGTCGCTTGATTCCTACGCTGGTCCTAGCCAGTTCAGGTTCAACGGGATCCATACTGGGCGCGCAGCGCTGCATGATCTCAGCCGTCTTCAACGGCACCCCGTCAAGCGTGTTCGCCCGCCATGCCGGCGGGTATTGCATGGCAGCGGCTCAGATCGCTCGATCCAGTCCCATCTGCCAGAAATCGATCTCGAGTCGCGTGGCATCGCGGAACACCTCGGCGAGCTCGTCAAAGCGCGCCGGAGTGACATCGGCCAGGCGTGTATCGAGCCACTCCAGCTCGGCGCGCATGGCGGCCTGGAAGTCGTCGCTCTGGTACATGGCGATCCAGGCGTCATAGGGGTTGGTCTTGCCGCGCAGCGTAAAGGACTGCGCGTTCAGCCAAGTGGCGATCTCGCCATAGCCCACCAGGCAGGGGGCGAGTGCCACGTGCAGGTCGAGGAGGTCGCCGCGGTTGCCGGTATCGAGTACGTAGCGGGTATAGGCCATCGTCGCCCGGGCCTCCGGCAACTGCGCGAGTTCTGCCTCGCCGATTCCCCATTCGCGGCAGTAGCCGACATGCAGATCGAGTTCCACGTCGAGAATCGCCTTGAGACCTTCATGGGCCTGGCGCAGGTCGGCGAGGCTGCGGCTCTTGTAGGCGGCCAGCGCGTAGGCACGGGCAAAGTGGATCAGGAACAGGTAGTCCTGTTGCAGATAGTGGCGGAAAGCGCCCTCTGAGAGAGTACCGTCACCCAGGCCGCGCACGAAGTCATGCTCGATGTAGGCGCGCCAGTCATCGTGGCAGGCGTTGGTCAGGTCGGTGAAGCGATAGCCCATCTTGCCTCCGGTATCGAATCGGATCCGGAACGTGGGCGGGAGGAAGGAAGAGGTGGCTGGGGTGAGGCGGCGAATGCTTGCCGCGATGGGGCCACCGCTTGATCCCTACGCCGGTACGAGCCGGATCAGGTTCTACGGGCCCCGCCGTGACGACTGCTCATTCTGGTGAGCAAAATGTCGTATGGCGATCTCAGCCGGTTCCACCGGCACCCCGTCAAGCGTCTGGGCCAGTCTAGCAGGATGAGACCGTCTTGCCAGTCACCGAAGCGAAATGGTTCTTCAATAGAGCCGGAACGACTTGTGCTTCGGGTGCCCCTGCTGTTGCTCGATCACCTTGCGGTAGCGCTTGTACTCCCACTGATACTGGGCCGGATCCAACGCGATGGCTTCTTCCACGCAGGCGTTGACGCCGGTGGCCGATTGCGTTTCGTCAGCGGCATAGACTCGCTCGTCGGCGGCCAGGAAGTGAATGGCGAAGCCGCGGCCGGGGAGGCGCCTGGCCACGCCGGTGACGACTCGGGCATCGGTGCGGGCCACCAGCTTGGGCAGCAGGGTCGCGGTGTAGGCCAGGCGATGGTAGAAGGGGGCGAACACACCGCTACCCCAGTTGGGCTCCTGGTCGGGCAGGATACCCACCGCCTCGCTGCGCTTGAGCGCCTTGAGCAGGGCCGCGACGCCGCGTGGGTTGGTCGGCACCAGGCTCGCGCCCATGCGCTCGCGCCCTCGGCGGATCACCGGATCGAGTTCGGCAATCTTGGGCGGTTCGTACATGGCGGTGAAGGGGAAGTGGCTGGAAAGCCAGAAATTGAGCACTTCCCAATTGCCGAAGTGCGGTGCCAGCACGATGACGCCGCGCCCCTCGGCGCGGGCGTCGTCGAGCAGCTCACGGCCGTGGATCTCTTGGATCGAGGCCTCGACCCGCTGCGGTTCGCCCATCCAGGCGAAGCCCAGCTCGAGCATGGTGGCGGTGGAGTGGGTCAGGCTCTCCCGCGCTAAGCGACGTCGTGCCGCTGCGCTGCGCTGGGGAAAGACCTCTGCCAGGTTGATCTCGGTGACCTTGCGCTCGCGCCGGCTGAAGCGATGCACCAGCGGGCCGGTGAGGCGGGCCAGTCGCCAGAGCATGGCGGGGCGGCGGCCGGCCAGGCTGCGCCATAGCGTGGTAATGGCGCGACCCTGCAGGGTGGCGGTGGATGACTGCGGCTCGCTCATGAGTTCAGATCAGCCAGGCGTCCACATTGTCGGGGGCACGGTGCTCCTGCAGGCGTTTGATGCCCTTGACGCAGCGAATCACCAACCAGACGATTACCACCAGCCAGGTCAGGAAACCGATCAATACCAGCATCAGTAAGCCGGAAATGGCAAAGTAGAGCAGCGCAAGCCAGAAGGTGCGGATCAGGTAGCGGTAGTGTTCATCGAACCAATGGGGACCCTGACCGCGATAAACGTAGGCGATCACCACGCCGACCAGTAGGGTCAGGCCGCCGGTGACGATGCCTGCCAGATACAGGGCATAGACGACGATGGGCAGGGTGGTGTCGGGTGCGTCGCCCGAATCGATGACGCTGCGGCTCTCGGGGCTATCGTTCATGAGGCGTCCAGTCGTTCATGGTTTGCGTCAATGATACCGGCCATGGGCCACATTGCCAGGGAGGCGGCTATTCGAGTGCCTCCTTGAGCGGACGGCTGATCTCCAGCAGGTTGCCGTCAGGGTCGCGCAGGTAGAGCGACTCGATGAGGCCATTGGCCCCCTGACGGGTGACCGGGCCGAGTTCCACTTCCACATCGAGTGCCGCTAGGTGCCGCTGGACCTCGTCCAGCGGCAGCAGGCTGCGCAGGCAGAGATCCAGGCTCCCCGGCGTGGGGGTGGCGGCGCGCGGCTCGATGTCGGTGGCCGTCCAGTGCAGGCGCAGGGCGATGTCGCCCAGTATCAGGTCGACACGCTCGCGATCCCGGTAGCGTACCTCGAGCCCGAGTACGCGAGAGTAGAAATCCACGGCACGGGAAATGTCGGTCACGGTAATGACCAGGTGGTCCAGACCTGACAGCATTGCCGGCCTCCTCGTTGTGATGTGTTGACTGCAATCTCATTTCGCCAGGCCCAAAAGGATACGACGATGCCGACCTGCCCGCTATGCGCATCCCCGCATTCCCGTCATTTTCATCACGACTCGAGGCGTGACTACTACCGCTGCGAGAACTGCCGGCTGGCATTCGTGCCGCCTGTTCAGCGCCTCTCGCCCGAGCAAGAGAGGGCGGTCTACGACCAGCATCAGAATCGGCCCGACGATCTCGGTTATCGCCATTTTCTGTCGCGACTGTTCGAGCCGCTGAAGAGTCGACTTGCACCGGACGCCCACGGCCTCGATTTCGGTGCCGGCCCCGGCCCGACGTTGTCGCTGATGTTCGAAGAGGCGGGTCACCCCATGGCGATCTACGACCCCTTCTATGCACCGGATACTTCCGTGCTCGAGCGGCGCTACGATTTCATCACCGCTACCGAGGTGGTGGAACACCTGTTCGCGCCGGGGCATGAGCTCGAGCGCCTTGTGGCGCTGCTGCCCGAAGGAGGCTGGCTGGGGCTGATGACCAAGCGGATGACCAGCGAGGAGGCCTTCGCCCGCTGGCACTATATCCTCGATCCGACCCATGTATGCTTCTTCAGCGAGGCGAGCTTCGAGTGGCTGGCGAAGAGGCTCGGCATGAGCGTCGAGTTTCCCGGTGCGGATGTGGCTTTGATGCAGAAGCGCTGAGTCAACAGGCTTCGAGAAAAGACAGTGCGTTTTTCTATTTTTGGTCACGCTAGCGGTGCTTTGCTCTGACCTATTGAAGGCAGTAAGAATAAGCGTTTGACACTGGCAGCGGTGGGCGTATGATTCGCGCCGCCCCGCTCGAGCGCTGGTCATTTTTCGGCAACGCACAGGGGCGCGGTGGGGCAGCGTTCCACGGCATTTTCTGGCATCTTAACTTCCTCTGATTCACCTGCTGTCGAGAGGCGCGCTCATGTCGCGGCAACTGCTGGCCATGGCCCTGGCACCTTTGCTGGGGCTCTTCATTCTGGGTATCGGCAATGGCTTCCTGGCTACCCTGATCACCCTACGGCTGGACGCGGCCGGTGAGTCGCCGGTGGTGATCGGCTGGGTCTCCTCGGCCTACTTCATTGGCCTGGCACTTGGGGCAGTGTTCAACGATCGGCTGCTTCTGCGTATCGGCCATATCCGTGCCTATGGCAGCTTCGCTTCGCTGGTAGCGGTCACCGTGCTGCTGCAGGCGCTGTTTTTCGAGCCTTGGGCCTGGTTCGCCCTGCGCCTGGTGGGTGGCTGGGCCACCGTGGGTGTCTATCTCGTCATCGAGAGCTGGCTGCTCACGTCTGGCGATCAGAAGGTGCGTGGCAGGCTGCTGGCGCTCTACATGATCTCGCTGTATGCCGCCGGGGTCGTGGGCCAATTGCTACTCGGCGTCACCGACGCCATGGGCGAGACGGCACCGTTCATGGTCATTGGCATGCTGGCCTCGCTGTCGGTGTTGCCTATGGCAATGATTCCGCGGGTCTCGCCGCTGATCGAGCATGCCGAGCCGCTGTCGCCGATGCGTCTGATCACCATGACGCCCACCGGCGTGATGGGCAGCTTCGGCTCGGGACTGGCAGTCGCTGCCGTCTATAGTCTGCTGCCGCTCTACCTGCAGCGCATCGGCCTGAGCGTAGCCCAGGTCGGTCAGATGATGGCCGTCGTCGTGCTTGGCGCCATGCTGCTGCAGTACCCCCTCGGGCGCTGGTCCGACCGCCACGATCGCCAGATCGTGCTGATCATGATCGGCGCTTTCTGCGCCTTGATCTCGGCTGCCATGCTGTTGCTGCCGCTGACGACCTGGGTGCTGGCGGCGCTTCTGTTTCTGCTGGGCGGTGGGGTCTTCGCGCTCTACCCGGTGGCGGTGAGCCATGCCGCCGACCGTGCGCCGGCCGGTGCGCTGGTGCGCATGAGCCAGGGCTTGCTGCTGATCAATGCCATCGGTTCGACGGTGAGTCCACCGTTGATCTCGCCGGTGATGGGCTGGGTGGGAGATGCCGGTCTATTCTGGGCCTTCGGTGCCATGAGCTTGTTCCTGGTGGGCTTCTTCGCCTGGCGGCGTAGCGTGCGCCCGGCGCCGGTGCCGGTGGCGCCCTTTGCACCTTCGACGCCGATGTCGTCGGCGGGCGCTGAACTCACCGTGACCGAGGAGCTGGTACTGGGCGCCACCGAACACGAATACGTGGAGGATCTTTCCAACGTGGTGCCGGAAGTCGAGGTGGCCGAGCCCGTGGTCGGTCCGCCGCCGCCGGATGAGCCGCATATCGCATACTATCAAGATGGCGACGATACCGACCAGTTAACGAACGATGAGCGGGAGCAAGTCGAGGAGCCACTCGACAGCGACGCACGCCGCTGAGAGAGACCCCTCGACCAGAGGGCTCCTCGCGTCACCGACTTTGCCGAAGCGCCCGATGCCCTCGCATCGGGCGCCTTGCGTTGTGGTGCGACCTAGGGATAATGGTTAACGAAAAGTAGTGAAATTACTATCACTGTTGTCATTTTCCTGAGGTAGTGCCATGTTTCCCTTCGCCGTTCCCGTTCGTGACCTCCGCTTCGTGCTCGAGGAACTGCTGGAATACCGTTCGCTCGACCTGCCAGGCTTCGACGAAGCCGGCCCCGATCTTGTCGAGGCAGTGCTGGAAGAGGCCGCCAAACTGGCTGGCGAGGTGTGGGCGCCACTCAACGCCAGCGGCGACCGCCAGGGCTGCGTGCGCCGGGAAGATGGCGGCGTGACCCTGCCCGACGGTTTCGCCGAGGCCTATCAGACCTACGTCGAAGGTGGCTGGAACGGTATTGGCGTGTCGCAGGCACTGGGCGGCCAGGGCCTGCCGGAAATAGTATCCAGCAGCGTTCAGGAGATGCTCCACGGCGCCAACATGGCGCTGGGGCTGTGCCCGATGCTTACCGCCGGGGCTATCGAAGCGCTGGCGCATCATGGCAGCGATGCGCTCAAGGAGACTTACCTGCCCAAGCTGGTCGAGGGCAGTTGGACCGGTACCATGAACCTCACCGAGCCCCAGGCCGGCTCGGACCTCTCCAAGGTGCGCACTCGGGCGGTTCCGTGCCCTGATGAAGAGGGCGACCACTACCGTCTGTTCGGCCAGAAGATTTTCATCACCTGGGGCGAGCACGACGCCAGCGAGAACATCATCCATCTGGTGCTGGCACGCAAGCCCGATGCCCCCGAGGGCAACAAGGGTATCTCGCTGTTCCTGGTGCCGAAATACCTGATTAATAGCGACGGCTCGCTGGGAGAGCGCAATGACGTCACCTGCGCTTCAATCGAGCACAAGCTGGGCATTCACGGTTCGCCCACCTGCACCCTCAGCTTCGGCGAAAAAGATGGCGCCCTCGGCTATCTGGTGGGCGAAGAAGGGCGCGGCCTCAACCACATGTTCACTATGATGAACGAGGCGCGTCACAAGGTCGGCGTACAGGGCATCGGCGTGGCCGAACGCGCCTGTCAGCACGCCTTCGCCTACGCCCTGGACCGTGTGCAGGGCAAGGCGCGGGGGAGTGAGGCGACCATCAGTGAACATCTCGATGTGCGCCGCATGCTGCTCTCGATGCGTGCCCGTACCGATGGCCTGCGAGCCCTGGCGCTCTACTGTGCGGCCCAGCTCGACGTGGCACGCCACGCTGCCGATGACGCCGAGCGCGAAGCCGCCCAAGCCCGGGTCGACGTGCTGATTCCGGTAGTCAAGGCGTTCTCCACCGATCAGGCCGTGGATATCGCCTCCATGGGCGTACAGGTGCACGGCGGTATGGGTTTCATCGAGGAGACCGGCGCCGCCCAACTGCTGCGCGATGCACGTATCGCGCCGATCTACGAAGGCACCAATGGCATCCAGGCGCTCGACCTGGCCGGGCGCAAGCTCTCCCGCGACGGTGGGGCGGCCCTGGCCGGCCTGATCGAGGAGGTCGAGGCCACGGCCAGCGAATTGCGTGACAGCGGCGAGCTTGCTCCCCTGGGCATAAGCTTGGCAGAGGGAGCCGCCGATCTGCATGCCGCCATGCAGATCGTGCTCGAGCAGGGGCGCGACCCCGAGCGCGGCGCGGATGCCATCCAGGCCTATGCTATGCCTTTTCTCAACCTGGCTGGTCATGTGCTGTGTGCCTGGCAGATGGGGCGGGCGGCACTCAAGGCCCGGGCTGCTCTTGCGGGCGGCAGCGACGATCCGTTCTACCCGGCCAAGCTGGCGGCTGCCGATTTCGCCTTGCGCCAGTGGCTACCGGTCGGCCGCGCCAACCGCAGCGTGATCGAAGCAGGTATGGAGAGTCTGGCCGACTTTAACGTCTCGGCAAACTGAGGCGTTGGCAGCGGCCCGGCCGACTCACCGGCTGCTGCAGGCTGGAATCGCACCTGACAATAACGACACTCCACTCGGAGCCCACCATGAACGACAGCATCTTCGAACAGGACCTGCCCAAGACGCCGGCCAACCATGTGGCGCTATCGCCACTGACCTTCATCGAGCGCAGCGCTTCCATCTACCCCGACTACCCGGCGATCATCCATGGCGACATTCGCCGCAGCTGGAGCGAGACCTGGGGGCGCTGTCGCCGGCTTGCCTCGGCACTCGAGAAGCGCGGCATTCAGCCCGGCGAGACGGTGGCGGCCATGCTGCCTAACGTGCCGGCCATGTTCGAGGCCCACTTCGGTGTGCCGTTGGCCGGTTGTGTGCTCAACACGCTCAATATTCGCCTCGACGCCGAGGCCATCTCCTACATGCTGGAACACGGCGAGGCCCAGGCGATCCTGGTCGACCCCGAGTTCGCCGACGTTATCGAAGACGCCGTCTCGCGGCTGGCGATCAAGCCGTTGGTGATCGACGTGGACGATCCGATGTTCGAGGGCGAGGCGCGCCGCATCGGCGAACTGGAGTACGAAGCACTGCTGGCCGAGGGCGAGGCAGAATATGCCTACCGCCTGCCCGAGGACGAGTGGCAGGCGATCTCGCTCAATTACACGTCGGGCACTACCGGCAAGCCCAAGGGAGTGGTCTACCACCATCGTGGCGCTTACCTCAACGCGGTGAGCAACATTCTCGAGTGGGCCATGCCGCACCATCCGGTCTACCTCTGGACCCTGCCGATGTTCCACTGCAACGGCTGGTGTTTCCCCTGGACGATTGCCGCCAATGCCGGTACCAGCGTCTGCCTGCGCAAGGTCGACCCCAAGAAAATCATGGAGCTGATCGTCGTCGAGAAGGTGACCCACTTCAGCGGCGCACCCATCGTGCTCAACGGGTTGGTCAACCTGCCCACGGATCAGAAGCGCGAATTCGACCATCCGGTGAAGGTCACCACCGCCGGCGCTGCGCCCCCCGCCTCGGTAATCGCCGGGGTCGAGAAGCTCGGCATCGAGGTCACCCATGTCTATGGCCTCACCGAGGTTTACGGCCCGGTGACAGTATGCGCCTGGCGCGAGGCCTGGGATGAGTTGCCGCTGGAGCAGCGGGCCAAGATCAAGGCGCGCCAGGGGGTGCGCTACCACATGCTCGAAGCACTCTGCGTGGCCGATCCCAACACCCTGGAGCCGGTGCCGAAGGACGGCGAGACCATTGGCGAGATACTGATGCGCGGCAACAACGTGATGAAGGGCTACCTGAAGAACGAAGCCGCCACCGAGCAGGCGTTGGAAGGCGGTTGGTACCATACCGGCGACCTCGCCGTCTGGCATCCGGACGGTTATATCGAGATCAAGGATCGCTCCAAGGACATCATCATCTCCGGCGGCGAGAACATCTCCACCATCGAAGTCGAGGATGCCATCTACTCCCATCCGGCAGTGGAAGAGGCTGCCGTGGTGGCCAAGCCTGACGAGAAATGGGGCGAGACACCCTGCGCCTTCGTCAAGCTCAAGGTGGGTTTCGGCGAAGTCACCGAGGCCGACATCATCGAGCACTGCCGTGAGCACCTGGCGCGCTTCAAGGTCCCGAAGACAGTGATCTTCACTGAACTGCCCAAGACCTCCACCGGCAAGATCCAGAAATTCGTCCTGCGCGAAGAAGCGCGCAAGCACTGAACGGGAGCAACATGATGAGTCAACGATCGATAGGCGTGGTCGGCGCCGGCACCATGGGGCAGGGTATCGCTCAGGTATTGGTCTCGAGCGGTTTCCCCGTCCAGCTCTATGACGTGGCCGACGAGCAGCTCGGCCGTGCCCAGGCCGCCATCGACAAAGGGCTGGGCAAGCTGGTGGCCAAGGAGAAGCTGGGCGAGGAGGAGAAGAGCGAGGCCATGGCACGCCTCGAGCTGACCACCTCGCTGGAGTCGCTGCGCGACTGCGAGGTGATCGTCGAGGCGGCTCCCGAGCAGCCGGCGCTGAAGGAGAAGCTGTTCCGCGACCTGAGCCGCCTGAGCCATGACGCTATCTTGGCGTCCAATACCTCTTCGCTGTCGCTGACTCGGCTCGCCGCAGTATGCGAACGTCCCGAGCGCGTGGTGGGTATGCACTTCTTCAACCCCGTGCCTGTACTCAAGCTGGTCGAGGTGATCCGTGCCGAGCAGACTTCCGACGCCACCGTGGCCCGCATCGAGGAGCTGACCAGGGCGCTGGGCAAGACTTCGGTAGCCATCGCCGATTCGCCCGGCTTCGCCGTCAATCGCCTGCTCGTGCCGATGATCAACGAGGCCGCTTTTCTGCTGCAGGAAGGGGCGGCCAGCGCCGAGGACATCGACCAGTCGATGAAACTCGGTGCCGCTCACCCCATGGGTCCGCTGGCACTCGCCGACCTGATCGGCCTGGACGTCTGCCTGGCGATCATGGAGGTGCTGCAGGAGGGCTTCGGCGATCCCAAGTATCGCCCCTGCCCGTTGCTCAGGCGGATGGTGGCGGCCGGCTACCTGGGGCGTAAGACGGGCCGTGGTTTCCATGCTTATGACTAATCGCTAGTGGGTCGACGCAAAAGGGGATTGCCGACCAACCAAGCGTTCGCTAGGGTTGGTCGGTAACCACTTCACAAGAACGCGACACAACAGGAGCCCCACATGAGCGAGAAGCTGATCGATGTGGCCGAAGACGCCGGCGTCGTGCGTCTGACAATCAATCGTCCGAAAGCCTTGAATGCACTCAACAGCGGCGTGCTGCACGAGCTGGAAACCATCCTGACCGAGCTTGAAACGCGCCAGGGCCTGCGCGCCGTGCTGATCACCGGGGCAGGGGAAAAATCATTCGTTGCTGGTGCCGACATCACCGAAATGCGCGAGAAAACGCCGGAAGAGGCACGTGCTTTCGCCAGCCAGGCCCTGCGTACCATCAAGCGCCTCGAAGCGTTGCCGGTGCCGGTGGTCGCCCTGGTCAATGGGTTTTGTCTTGGCGGCGGCTGCGAACTGGCGCTGGCCTGCGACTGGGCCGTAGCCAGCGACAACGCCATCTTCGGCCAGCCCGAGGTGTTGCTGGGTGTGATCCCGGGCTTCGGTGGCACCCAGCGCCTGCCGCGTCGAGTAGGACCGGCCATGGCATTGGACCTGGTCACCACCGGGCGCAAGATCGATGCCCAGGAGGCGCTACGCATCGGCCTGGTCAACCGCGTGATGCCTCAGGCCGAACTTGAAGGCTACGCCGAGGAGCTGATCAAACAGCTCACCGGTAATGGCCCGCTGGCGGTGCGTGCGGCCAAGCAGGCCGTGCACGACGGCATGGACCAGGACCTCGACAGCGCCCTGGCGCTGGAGACCGCGCTGTTCGCGTTCTGCTTTTCCGGCGCGGAGCAGAGCGAGGGCATGGGGGCCTTCGTCGAGAAGCGCAAGCCTAATTTCTGATTCAAAACGCGAACCGATGCATTGAGCAAGGCGGCAACGTGATCACGTTGCCGCCTTTCGCTTGTCGGCCCTAACGGCTCAGGCTACCTCGCGCCGCCGCCAGCGAATCATTCCTGTCGCAATGGCGGTTCCCGTCAAGGTAATGGCCATGCCGACCATGACCTGCAGGCTGAGTCGTTCGCCCAGCAGCAGATAGCCCCACAACAGGGCGCTGACCGGTACCAGGAAGGTCACCGTGGAGGTGGCGGTGGCACCGGCGCTCGAGATCAGCCCGAAGTAGAGCAGAAAGGCGAGAGTGGTGCTGAAGGCGGCGAGCCCCAGGCCATTGGCCCAGGCCAGGCCGCTGATCGGCTCGGCGGGCCACAGCCACAAACCTGGGATCAGCAGGATCAGCGCCGACATGGCGGTGCTGCCGGCGGCCAGCACCCGTACTGGCAGGTGCGACAGATAGGTCTTGGAGTAATTGGTGGCCACGCCGTAGCAGAAGGTCGCACCTACGGCCGCGAGGATGAACCAGCCGTCACCGCCCAGGGCGAAATCCAGCCTGTTGGCCGAGAGTACATAGACGCCGAAGAAGGCCAGCGCTAGACCCAGATACTGCTGGCGGCGTACTGGAGTGGTGAAGAACAACGCGCCGAGCAGAGCGGTGAAGATGGGGGTGGTGGCGTTGATCAGCGAAGTGAAGCCCGCCTCGAGCCGCACCGTGGCCAATGCCAGCAGGCTGAAAGGCAGCACGTGGTTGACCAGTCCCAGCAACAGCAGGCCTCCTTTGTTCTCCCAGACCAGCTTTATATAGCGCAGGCTGAACAGCAGGGGCAGCAACAGCAGTGAGCCGATACCCATTCGCACCAGAATCAGCGACACCGGGCCGAACTCGGGCACTGCCACGCGCATGAAGATGAACGACATGCCCCATAGCGTCGAGAGCAGGATCAGGCGTAGAGAATCGGCCGGTGACATGCGGCGTCCTTGAAAGGCTGTGGCAGAGCAGTGAGCGTAGTCTATGCCGTCCGTCTATGGAAAGGCCTCAATCCATCAAGATTTGTGATGCCAGTTATCAAGCGAGTGATGGGATTCAAGTGAGCTCACTGACAATGATCCAGCCTTCATCGTCGATGCTCACCGGCACCCGGTCGAGCTCACAGCCGATGCCGAGTCCGCCGAGGCCTTCTCCAGTGCGCGTCGAGAAGGACGCATCATGGTTGCTGCAGCGAAGCTGCTCGCCGTCGCGACTGAGAACCCGCGAACCGCGCTGGTCGAGGGGAAGAAATTGATGAGGGCAGGCGTTGACGTAGCCGAACAGCGCGTCGTCGAGTCGAATCAACAGCAGTGGGAACGTGCCTTTCTCACTCTTCAGGGTCAGGCTGTGGGCTTCACCGGGAGTAAGTTCCTCCTGCTTGACGAGGCGCGTTCCAGGCGCGGGTGCGCTACGATATTGCTGCCATGCCTGAGCCATGACGAAAAGTTCTCTTTCTATATGCGGGCCGTCATTGTCGCCAATGACGGCCCGCCTGTCAGCATGGGCTTGGGCTTGTAGAACCAGCTTGAACAATGGGTGAAATTCAGAGGAACAGAGCGTGAGAATCAAGGAACTCAATCTCTACCCGGTCAAGTCGCTGCGCGGCATTCCGCTCGATAGGGCGACCTTGGGCGTGCGCGGCTTGGCCTACGACCGCAACTGGATGGTGGTCGACCAAGTGGGGCGTTTCGTCACCCAGCGGCAAATGCCGGGCATGGCGCGGGTGACGGTCCGGCTCGAGGAAGACGGATTGGTGCTGGAACATCCCGAAGCGCAGCCGCTGGCCATCGAACTGGCACGCCGCGACCAGCCCCGGCTGACCGCTTACGTCTGGGACGATGCCTGCCAGGCGCTGGACGAAGGGGAGGAGGCAAGCCGATGGCTTACCGGCGTACTTGGCGACCTGCGCGGCAGCACGCTGCGCCTGGTACGCTTCGACGACGATCACCGGCGCCCCGTGGAGCACCGCTATCTCCAAGGCGAAGAGGCCCATACCGCCTTCGCCGATGGCTATCCCTTCCTGATCGCATCGGGAGCCTCACTCGACGCCCTCAACCATGAACTGCAACAAAAGGGCCTCGTGCCACTGCCCATGAACCGGTTCAGGCCCAATATCGTAGTCGAAGGAGCATCCGCCTTCGCCGAAGATGGCTGGAGTGAGGTGATGGCGCAGCAAGGCCATTACCGCTTCGGCCTGCGCAAGCCGTGCCAGCGTTGCAAGATCACAACCATCAATCAGGCCAGCGGTACCATCGAAGTCCCCGGCGAGCCGCTGCAGACCTTGATTCAGATGAAAACTCAGCCATTGCGGCCGGGGGCGTATTTCGGCCAGAACGCCACGCTGCTGGCCGGCGAGGGAGAAACCATAGCCGTGGGAGATGTGCTCGAGGCATAGGCGGTCTGACGTATCCAGATGGTGACTTATTGTTTGATTTTCTTCTCCTCCGCTTTTATAGCTTTCTTTCTAGACTAACGTAATAACCAGATTAACGTTGGTTCAGGAGGAAGCATGCAGCTTTTTCGCGAATCCGGAGGAGCGCCAAGCGTGGCGGGCTTCTTCGACCCGAGTACCTTCAGCGTGCAATATGTGGTGAGCGATCCGGCAACGCGCCGCTGCGCGATTGTCGATCCCGTGTTGGACTTCGAGGAAAAATCGGGAGCGACCGCCACTAGAAATGCCGATGCGCTGTTGCGCTACGTGGAGGAGCAAGGGCTCGAGGTGGAATGGATCCTCGACACCCATCCTCACGCCGACCACTTCTCCGCCGCTCAGTACCTGAAAGCCAGAACCGGTGCGCCCACGGCCATCGGCACCTACGTCAAGAAGGTTCAGGAGTTGTGGAGCGAGCTCTATCACTGGCCCGACTTCCCCGCCGACGGGCGGCAATGGGACCGTCTTTTTGCTGAGGGAGATACTTTCCGTATCGGTGAACTGGCGGGGCGCGTGCTGTTTTCCCCCGGTCACACGATGGCTTCGATCACCTACGTGATAGGAGACGCGGCTTTCGTACACGACACGCTCTTCCAGCCTGATTCGGGCACGGCCAGGGCCGACTTCCCAGGTGGAAACGCCCGTAAACTCTGGCAATCGATTCAGCAGATACTCGCCTTGCCGGACGATACGCGCCTGTTCACCGGCCACGACTACATGCCGGAAGGGCGTGAGCCGGAGTGGGAAAGTACGGTGCGTGAACAGAAGGCATCCAATACCCACGTGGCCGAAGGGCAAACCGAGGAGGCGTTCGTCTCGCTACGCAACGAGCGAGATGCCCAACTGCCCATGCCGAAGCTGATACTGCAATCGTTGCAGATCAACATCATGGGCGGCCGCCTGCCCGAGCCTGAAGCCAACGGTCGCCGCTATCTCAAGATACCGCTCGATGCCCTCCCAGGGGCCGCCTGGGAGTAGTCGTACGCTACACTGGCAAAGGAGGCCTTTTATGGACGTAAAGCCACTGGATGAGCGACTCAGCGTGATGGCTCAGCCAACCGAGGAGGATCTTGAGAGGCTTGCCGAGCGGGGCTACAGAACCGTCATCTCCAATCGTCCACGGGGCGAAGATGAGACCCAGCCGGATCCGGAGCGTCTCAGGGCCAAGGCGGAAGCGCTTGGAATGCGTTGGAAGGAGATACCGGTCAAACCTCGCGAATATTCGCAGCAGGATATCGATTCCTTTGCCCGTGCCCTTGACGATGCTCCGTCCCCAGTAGTGGGTTTCTGTCGCACCGGTATGCGAGTGGCCCATCTGTGGGCTCTGTCCAAGGCGCCGCATTATTCGCTTTCCGAGTTGCATGCATTGGCCGAAGCGGCAGGTTACGACCTTGGGCCCTTGCGCGAAGACCTGGCGAGACAGCAAGCATAACGGCAAAGGTCGAGAAGGAGTCGACGCAAACGGAAAGGGAGGAAAGAACATGTTGCCAACTACTACCTCGCGCGTTGAACAGAATACCGCAGCAGAAGCGAATGAGCGCATTCGGCTCCGCACGGAAAACAGCATCTACTATTTTGCGGAGAATCCTCATCAGATTGAAAGCCGGCTACGTGAGCTTGATGCCGAATGGGACATTGAGCGCACGTTGGAGGCGAACGCGGCAACGCTGGGTCTTGCCGGGGTTGCCTTGGGCGCTTTTGTTGACAAGCGCTGGTTGCTGTTTCCGGCGGCCATCTCGGGTTTCCTGCTCCAGCATGCTTTGCAGGGTTGGTGTCCGCCCATCGTATTGTTTCGCAAGCAGGGTGTGCGCACCTCGTCCGAGATCGACCGGGAGCGCTATGCGCTCAAGGCGCTGCGCGGCGACTTTGCGCTAGTGGATGAAACAGAAGGGCTCAGCCATGATGAAAAGGTACGCCGCGTCCTGGCGACCCTCCACTGAGTGAGAGTCCAGCCTTGCGGGAGCTTGGTACCAGTGACACGGGTAGGAAGAGCCAAAAAAAAAGCCCGCTGATAAGCGGGCGTTAAGCAAGGGACTCACGACTGCTGTGCAAGAACCGGCGTGAGTAGATTCAAGATAGCGCTGTTCCCGCATTGAGAATGTCATCCATTCTCCCTCTATCTTGTAGGAAATTGGCTACAACGTACGTAAGCCGAAGCGTCGTAGCTGCTCTGCGCCCGCCAAAAATCTTTAAGGACTGGTGCACAAGCAGTGTCTTGAAATGCTGCAGCGTTAGACGAACCGTACCGAGGCCAGATTTTTACGGCTTTTTTAGGCTGGGCTGTGCTTTCATGCCTGCACGATGGGTAGCGGGGCAAGGGCACTTCCTATGCGTATTGCCAGACCAGGTCCGAATGAGCTTGGCTTGCGTCTCAGATATCATTGGCGCAACTGGACGCCGGTTCTCAAGGTCGTTTCGGTCATGTGGACGGTACTCGCCGTCTTCATGGCGATACCCTGGGTCGTTCTCGTCGTCGAGCGGGATCCCGATGCCCGTGCCTTCGGTTTGTCGATACTGCTGGTGATGGCCGCGGTCGGCCTGGTGTGGCTGTCCACGTTGCGAACACGAATCGAACTCAAGCCCTGGCAAATGTTCGTGCTGACTACCCTGAGTTGGGTCAGCGTCAGTGGTTTTGCCAGCCTGCCCCTGGTGCTGGGTGCACCGCATTTGACCTTCACCAACGCTGTGTTCGAATCGGTTTCTGCCATTACCACGACCGGCTCCACCGTGCTTGTCGGCATCGAAACGCTTTCCGACGGGCTCAAGCTGTGGCGGGGCATCATGCAGTGGCTTGGGGGCATCGGCATCATCGTCATGGGTATCGCCATCCTGCCTTTCCTCAAAGTGGGGGGCATGCGCCTGTTCCATACAGAATCGTCCGATTGGTCGGATAAGGTCATGCCACGTACGGGAGGTATCGCCAAAGCGACCCTGGGCATTTACTGTGGCTTCACGATGGTTGCCATGCTGGCCTACTGGCTGGGTGGCATGACGCCACTGGATGCCGTCGTGCATGGCATGACCTCGCTTGCCACCGGGGGGTTCGCCAACTCCGACGCCTCATTTGGCGCCTATGCCGATCAGCCGCACCTGCTGTGGTTGGGTTCGCTGTTCATGCTGCTGGGGGCGTTGCCTTTCGTGCTCTACATCCGTGTGCTGCGCGGCGCACGAATGGCGCTTTGGCGCGATCAGCAGGTGCAGGGTCTGTTGTTGCTGCTGACGGTGGTCGTCATCGGGCTCACGATTTGGCGAATCTGGCTGGGCACGCCGCCGTTCGAGGCGCTGACACAAGTCGCCTTCAACGTTATCTCGGTGGTGACCACCACCGGCTATGCCTCCGATGACTACAGTACTTGGGGGCCGCTGGCCTACGTGGCGTTCTTCTACCTGACTTTCGTCGGCGGTTGTAGTGGTTCCACCAGTGGCGGCATGAAGATATTTCGCTTCCAGGTGGCTACCATTCTGCTACGCAATCAGCTGCGTTTCCTGGTGCATTCCCATGGCGTGTTCGCCTCGCGTTACAACGGCCAGCCGCTCACCGACGACATCACGCGTGGCGTGGTGGCGTTCTCGTTCTTCTTCTTCATCACCGTTGCGGGGCTGGCGCTGGGGCTGGCATTGATGGGGTTGGATTTCACCACGGCGCTCTCGGGTGCCGCTACGGCGGTGGCCAACGTCGGGCCGGGGTTGGGCGAGATCATCGGGCCTGCCGGCAATTTCATCACCCTGCCGGATGCCGCCAAATGGCTGCTGTGTGCCGGGATGCTGCTCGGAAGGCTAGAGATTCTCACGGTGTTGGTTCTGCTGACGCCGATGTTCTGGCGTAAATAGGCAGGGGCGTATCGATGTATCAACCAATGCCGCAGGATGAGACCCGGCTTGACTCGGTAGGCTTGCGAAGTCCGCAGCTGATGGTCGCCCTGGGCGGGCGTGGCGAGGAGGATACCGCTCTGGTGAGGGCAGCGCACCGACACGCGCAGCGCGAGGGAGTGCGTTGGCGAGCCGTGCACGTTGATAACGGCCGGGCAGGGCCCAGGCAGCGGCTGGCGCTGGATCAGGTCCTTGCCCTGGTGAATCGGCTGGGTGGAGAGGTACGTATCCTGCAAGGGGCGGGGCGTGCTCGGGAATTGCACGAATATGCCGTGGAGCAGGGCGTTGCATCGCTGATGGTGGGGCGTACGCGCCCTTCGGGCTGGCGCTTCTGGCGTCGGCCGCTGGCAGAAAGGCTGCTGCGCTATGGTGGTGCCTATGATCTGGTGGTGGTTGCCGAGGCCCGTCAGCGGCGCCGATTCCGCCCTGTTCGTCGGCGCCAACCGCTGGGCTGGCGTGAAGGCGGGGTCGTGGCGGGCAGTTTTATCGTGGCTTTGGTCGTGGCCTGGGCGTTCGAGTTCTGGCTGGAACTGGCCAACCTGTCGTTGATCTTCCTCGCGGCAGTGTTGGCCAGCGCCACCCTGGCGGGCACCCGCGCCGCCATGGTTTCCGCTGCACTGGGATTCCTGGCCTTCAACTTCTTGTTCACACAACCGCGTTTCTCATTGGCGATGGTCGAGCGCGAGCAACTGCTGACCGTCATCTTCTTTCTGCTGGTGGCGGTGGTAGTGGGCCAGCTCGCGGGCAGCGGTCGACACCGCCTGATGGCGCTGCGCAGCAGTCGCGAGCAAAGCCACCGGCTGCTCACCTTCTCCCGTGCCCTCTCGGTTGCCACCGACCGGGGGCAGGTACGTGACGTCGGCGTCACCACTCTGGAGCGCTGGCTGGGTGTACCGGTGGTATTCCTCGATGATGATGCAGCGGAAGGCGGCCTGGCGGTGCGCGTTGCCGTACCGGCGAACGCCCGGCTTGGCGCGGCTGAAGAGGCCGCCGCGGCATGGAGCTGGCAGCAGCGCAAGCCGAGCGGTATCGGCACGGCAACGCAGTCCTCGCTGCGCTGGCGTTTCATTCCCTTAGTGGAACAGGAGCGCATTCTGGGTATCGTCGGGCTGGAGCTTGCCGTGCGTGAGCGTCCGCTTGGCCCCGATCGGGAAACCTTGATCACCACCCTGACGCGTCAGCTCGGTATGGCATTGGAGCGTACGCGGTTGGTCGCCGAACTTGGCGCTTCACGCCTCTCTGAGGAGAACGAGCGACTGCGCTCGGCGCTGCTGTCGTCGGTATCGCACGACCTGCGTACACCGCTCGCCTCGATCATCGGTTCGGCCAGCTCGCTGAGAGATCTCGAGCCACAGCTCAGCCGTGCCGATCGACGCGAGCTGCTCGATGGCATCCTATCCGAGAGCGAGCGTCTCAACCGCTATATTCAGAACCTGCTCGACATGACCCGGCTGGGCCATGGCAGCCTCAAGCTCGAGCGCGACTGGGTCTCGTTCGACGATCTGGTAACTGCAGCGCTGCAACGCCTGGGCGCTTCGCTGGAAACGGTGCGGGTCGAACGCGAGGGGGCCGGAGGGTTACCGCTACTCTACGTTCATCCGGCACTGATCGAACAAGCTCTGGTCAACGTCATCGATAATGCCGTGCGTTTTTCTCCGGCAGACGGCCGGGTGAGGATTCATGCCCGGCTCGATGAAGCCCGTGAATGGCTGGAGATCCGCATCACCGACGAAGGGCCAGGTATTCCTCCGGAGCAGCGCAAGGAAGTATTCGACATGTTCTTCACCGGTGGCGAGGGTGACCGTGGGCGCCACGGCAGCGGCCTGGGACTGGCCATCTGCCGCGGCATGCTGGGTGCCCACGGCGGCAGCATTAAGGCCTTGCCCGGTCCCGATGGGCAGGGCACGACAATCGTCATGTATCTACCGGTGGCGCAGGAGGAGCACACGCACGATGACGACTGAACATCGCCATATACTCGTCATCGACGATGAGCCGCAGATTCGACGCTTCCTGCGTATCAGCCTGGTGTCGCAGGATTTCACCGTAAGCGAGGCGGCAACGGGCAAGGAGGGGCTGGCGCTTGTCGCCAGCCAGGTTCCGGACCTGGTACTGCTGGACCTGGGCCTGCCGGACATGGAGGGGCAGCGCGTGCTCGACGAGCTACGCCGGATCAGCCAGATGCCGGTGATCGTGGTATCGGTTCGCGAGCAGGAAGTAGAGAAGGTGCGCGCACTGGATTCGGGTGCCAACGACTACGTCACCAAGCCGTTCGGCATTCAGGAACTGCTGGCGCGGATACGCGCCCTGCTGCGACAGCAGGATTCGGTGGGAGTCGGTTCGAGTACGCTACGTCTGCGGCGTGCAGAGCTCGAGATCGATCTCGCAGCACGCAGCGTGACGCTGGCAACCAGGGCCGTACACCTTACGCCCAAGGAGTACGCCGTACTCGACCAACTGGCACGACATGCCGGCCGGGTAGTGACCCAGACCCAACTGCTGCGCCATGTATGGGGCCCGTCACATACCCACGACACTCACTACCTGCGTATCGTCATCAGCAAACTGCGTCATAAACTGGGTGACGATCCACACTCGCCCCAATTGCTGCAGACCGAGGCCGGCATTGGCTACCGCCTGCTGGTCGATCCCGTCGGCCAATACTGAGCCGTGAGGAGGTGGGGCGGGAACGTTGCCGTGCGCCGACCGAGGCCGGCGCACGGCAGAACCTCACAGCGTCATGAACGGCGATGCTTCCTGGTCGGTGAACTGGTATACGTTCCAGTCATCCCGCTTCGGTCCCGGCATGCCGGGCGTCCCGATGGGCATGCCGGCAAGACCGATGCCATCGATCTTGGGCTGCTCCTGAAACAGCCTCTCCACGGCCTCGAAGGGCACATGCCCTTCGATGACATAGTTGCCCATCAGGATGGTGTGACACGAACCCAAGCCGTAGGGCAGGTCGGCCTCCTGCTTGATCTTGCCCATGTCTTCATCGTCGACGATGGTGACCGAGACCCCACGCTCCTCGAGCTGGCGCGCGTACTCGTCGCAGCAGCCGCACTGCGGGTTCTTGTACAGAGTGGCTTCCTCGGGCAGGGCGGCATGAACGGCAGAGGTGGCGCCCATCAGCAGGCTGGCGGAAAGCAGCAGTGAAGTTACGCGACGGTTCATGAGTTGGCTCCATTGCGAAAGACGGTGTGGTTTGAGGCGAACAGGTACTTGAGCAGGGCGGCGACGCCTAGCCCCAGCAATGACAGGACGGCCAGCGGCATTAGCCAGCCTAGCCAGCCCATGCTGCCCATCAGGGCGAAACAGTTGGTCATCATGACGAGACTCCTTGAGAACGTTGGGGACGTCAGGCGCAGGCAAAGTCCTGGAGGATGCCCGCATTCGCTCTCAGGGTCTGGGAGGGCGCCGCGGAGGCGGCATCCTGCGGTCGGTCATGGCCAGCGCCGGGGCAATGGCCGGGAAAGGGGGCTCGACGGCGCTCAAGCTGCCGAGATGGGGCACCATGCTACAGGCCGAGCAGCGCGAATCGTTCGAGCTATCGTCATCGAACTGCTGCATGGATGAGGCAACACCGCAATCGGCCTGGTGGCTATCCATGGCCGCGTGAGTCGACAGGCTGCTCAGCGCCAGCAGCAGGGCGAGCAGAAGCGCCAGGCAGCGAATGCCTTGCTGGTGTCTGCTCTGAATCGACCTGCCGACTGCTCTCATGGAACGTCCCCGTCCTCGTGATGTTGCCCTTGCATTGAAACCTATCTCGTCCACTCGCTTCAATGACCCAGCGCAAGGAGTGGAGTTCCCTTCACTCCTTGCCTGGAGGATGGCCGGGGCGATGCATCAGCAAATGCATGCCCAGGCACAGCATCATGGGCAGCAACAGCCAGACGCCTCCGGCCGCCTCGCCGCGCCACATGAGCAGCAGGAAGGCGCTTCCCATGAGTATCAGGCAGAGGGGCATCATCCAGGCGTGCAACCCTTTCGGACGGGACCTCTGCGGCTGGTCAACCAAGTCCGGGCTATCCTGGTGGTGACTACCCGGAGGCCGGGAATGGGAGCCAATGCGGTTCATGACACATCTCCTTGGGGCTGGGTGCGAGCGTAGCGACGCTTGAGCAGCAGCGAGTTGCCGATCACCGATAGCGAGCTTGCCGTCATGGCGATCACTCCCACCATGGGATGGAGCAGGCCGGCGGCGGCCATGGGGATGGCGGCAACGTTGTAGGCGCTGGCCCAGATCAGGTTCTGCACGATCTTGCCGAAGGTGGCGCGGGAGAGGTGCATGGCCTCCACCACACCGGTGAGCTCGCCGCGGACCAAGGTCACGTCGGCGGCCTCGATGGCCACTTCGGCGCCGGCGCCGATGGCGATGCCGACGTTGGCTTGCTTGAGGCCCGCAGCGTCGTTGATGCCGTCACCCACCATGGCCACGTGGTTGCCGTACTTCTCCTGCAGCTTGCGAATGGCCTCGACCTTGCCTTCCGGTAGCACGCCGGCCTGGACCTCGTCGATGCCGACCTCCGCAGCCACGGCCCGCGCAGCACGCTCGTTGTCGCCGGTGATCATCACTACGTGCAGACCGAGATCGTGCATCCCGCGTATGGCTTCGACCGACTCCTGCTTGAGGGTATCGGCCACAGCCACGATGCCCACGGCCTGGCCATCGGCGGCGACGATGACGGCGGTGCGACCCTTGCCTTCGAGCCCCCGCAGGGTCTCGTCCAGCGCCTCCAGCCCGTCGATGCCTTGTTCCTCGAGCAGCAGGCGATTGCCGATCAGCACGTGCCTTTCATCGACCTTGCCGGAAACGCCTCGGGCGCCGGTAGAGCGAAACTCGCTCACCTCGCCGGGTTTCACCCCACGCTCCGCGGCGCCGTCGACGATGGCGCGGGCGATGGGGTGCTCCGAGGCATTCTCGACGCTGGCGGCCAGCGTGAGCAGCTCGTTTTCATCGACGCCTTCGGCGGCGACCACTTCGGTCAGCTTCGGCTCACCGCGTGTGATGGTGCCGGTCTTGTCGAGCACCATGACCTTGATGTCCTTGAACGTCTGGATCGCCTCGCCGGAGCGAATCAGAATGCCTCGCTCGGCACCTATGCCCGAGCCCACCATCAGCGCCGTGGGCGTGGCGAGCCCAAGGGCACAGGGGCAGGCGATGACCAGTACGGCGATAGCGGCCAGTATGGCCAGTACCGGCGTGGCGGCATCGGGATTCACCCAGGGCAGGAAATTCGCACCCCAATCGAGGACGGGGCGCAAGGCATCGGGAAACAGCAGCCAGGCGACCAGGCTGGCCAGGGAGATACCCAGTACCACGGGGACGAAGCGACCGGTCATGCGATCGGCGAACTCCTGAATGGGTACCCGCGAGCCTTGTGCCTGGTCGATCAGGCGGACTACCTGAGAGAGAAACGTATCGCCGCCGACCCGGGTCGCCTTGACGCGAAGCCGTCCCTCTTTGTTGATGGTGGCGCCGATCACACTGTCGCCGGTGCCTTTATAAACCGGTATCGACTCACCGGTGGCGATGGACTCGTCGAGATGGCTTTCGCCGTCGATCACCTCGCCATCGGTGGGGATCTTGTCACCTGGGCGCACGATCATGATGTCGCCCGGTTCGAGCTCCTTCACCGGCACCTCGACCTCTGCTCCGTCACGCTCCACTCGGGCCGTCTTGGCGCCGAGGGTCAGCAGGCGGCGAATGGCCTGTGAGGCGCGGCCCTTGGCCAATGCCTCGAGATAGCGACCCAGCAGATGGAACGTCATGATGGTGGCTGCCATCTCGATGAAAGAAGTCATTGGATAGACGAAGCCGATCAGACCGATCAGGTAAGGAGGCAAGCTACCCATGGAGATCAGGACATCCATGTTGAAGGTGCCGTTCTTCAGCGAGCGCCAGCTCGACCGGTGGGTGGCCGCACCGCCATGGAGAAATACCACCGGGAAGGCGAGCAGGGCGACGATGGCCAGGTAGCCGGGAATCGGCTGCCAGAACATGTGCGGTACCATCAGGAGCATGATCAGCGTGGTGGGTACGCCGGCGATCCATAGCCGCTTGCGGGCCTGGCTTAGGTATCCTTCTTCGATGGCGGCATCGGCTTCACCGTCCTCCTCGGCCTGGCCGTTCACCGCTGCGACGTCGTAGCCGGCACCTTCGACGGCCTTTTTCAGAACATCGCCGTCGGGTCCGTTCGGGTCAACACTGACGCTGACATGGTGGTTGGCAATATTGGTCTGGATCTCTTCCACACCGTTCAGGCGCTGGAGGGTCGTGCGTACGATCCCGGCACAGTGGTCACTGCCCATGCCGGGCACGGTCAGGGTGATCTTGGTCTTCGCAATGGTGTTCATCGCAAGTCCTCTGTCGCGGCACCCAGGGTCATGGTGCGTCCGATACCGCCAGCCCCATGGCCAGGGATAGTCCGAGTGCGAGAGCGGGCTTGCCCAGGTTCATGAGCATTCTTCTTGCTTGCTGCTGGCGGGCCCGCTGGCCCGCCATATTTTCCAAGTTGTGATGTTGCGATTGCGTTCTTGGCCGGACTGTGGCTCGGCCTACTGACGTTGCCCTTGGGGTTTCCACCCCTGCAGCTGCTGCCGCTGCTCTTCGGTGAGTAGATCTTGCATGGCGTTGTGGAGGCGAGCTCGCTCGGCTAGAAGCTCACCTTCGATTTCCGCCATCCGCTGATGCAGTGACTTGAGCTCCTCGGGGTCAGGGCTCATTTGCTGCATTTGGTCATACAGTTCACCGCGCAGCTCCATCATCTCGTCCATGCGTCCAAACTGCTTTTGTCGATGCTCCTGCACCAGCGACTGCATCTGTTCACGCTGCTCTGGGTCGAGAAGCTGGCCCATGCCCATGCCGTAACCGTGCTGGCCGCCCCACATCATGCCGGGGCCCATGCCTAGGCCGTAGCCGCCCTGACCACCCATCATGCCGGGACCCATGCCAGGACCATAACCGCCCTGGCCGCCCCACATCATGCCGGGGCCCATGCCTGGGCCGTAGCCACCCTGACCACCCATGAGGCCGGGGCCCATACCGGGGCCCATGCCGGGGCCATAGCCGCCCTGACCACCCATCATGCCGGGGCCATAGCCGCCCTGAGCACCCATCATGCCGGGGCCCATGCACGGGCCATAGCCGCCCTGACCACCCATCATGCCGGGGCCCATGCCTGGGCCGTAACCGCCCTGGCCACCTATCATGCCGGGGCCCATGCCTGGGCCATAGCCGCCCTGGCCGCCCATCATGCCGGGGCCCATGCCACCGCCCATCATACCGCCTCCTTGGCCCATCCCTTGGGCAAGAGCCAGACCGGGGAGGGCGCTACCGATAGCCAGAGCAAGGCCCATGGCAATAGCGTGTTTGCGCATGTTCATCATCGTTCTCCTGTGAGCGTGAATGCTCGATGTGTGCTGCCGAGATTGACGTACATCCAGTGGATGTCGCCGGAATCACCAGAAGTTGGGAAGGGTGCGAAAGATCAGGGACGCAGGCGCTGCGTCAACAGATAGAGCGGTGGGTGGGCGAGTGTAGGGGCGGCGTTTGGCAGGCCAATGATGGTGACGACCAATAGCGGTGTCACCGCGGGGTCAGGCCGATGAGTGAGGCAGTCAACGACATCCAGACGTTCTGCGCGCTGCATTATCTCCACGTCTTGCTGTCCGCTATGATCGTGTTCGCAATGAGGATCGGACGATGTCGGGCTTGCTTGTGAATGGCTGTCAGCGGCAACGAGGTGCGGTGAAGCTGGCTCTGGATTCGCCATGGCCTGCACGCTGAGCAACATCGCCACCGATAGCACCAACAGGCTGAGAAGCCAGCCGCAACACCACTCGGAACGGGTGAACGATTGTGGTGGGACAAAGGCTGCCTGCTGATGCATGGCATGTTGCTCCGGCGTGATAGGCAAGTTCAGAATAGTTGATCCCGCTGGGCTGGCATTGACCTGCATCAACCAAGTGCCTCTCATCGGGCTATGCGATGTACCTAGGCTTCTGATCTTGTAGGGGGCTTCATTCGGCTACAAGGACGGGCTTGCGGCTACGCAGCGAGCGTGGAAGACTAGGCGCCGACCCTGGCACTGACTGGCTGTCCGAATACACATGCACTCCCGTTCCGTCTCCTGGCTGCTCTGCCTGCTGCTCGGTATCGCATTGGCGCTGCCACAGATGGTTACGAGTGCCTGGAGCGCAAGCGACGATTGCCAAGGGGAGGCCTACTCGATGCCCGACCAGGCCTCGCTGCCCGACAGCGACGCTAACCAGGCGCATCCGGGGGAGAAGGTTGCCTGTACCGCTCCCTGCCCTGTCTGCAACAGCGCACCGATGCTTTATTCTTCTGCCCCACGCTCGCTCGAGCCCCGTTGGGCCACCGAAGAGGTGCCTCTCCATACTCCCCGCGACCGCCCGGAGCGTCCTCCTCGCGCGTGATCGAATGTTCCTGGGTTCTACCGACGCTTGCACAAGCGGTGGCGCGGCAACGCTGCAAGGATTCCGCCGTATCACGGATATCCTGGACGAATACGCAAGGGTGCGACCTGGTCGACTTCAGACCATGATGCACCAGGCGACGAGGATTCTTTTATGAACTATCCCGACATCGACCCGGTGGCCATCTCCATTGGCCCTATGCAAGTTCACTGGTATGGCCTGATGTACGTGGTGGGGTTCGTTACTGCCTGGTGGCTGGGCCGCCGCCGGGCGCATCGCCTCGGCCTGAGCCACGACGACATCGGTGACCTGCTGTTCTACGCCGCTCTCGGCGTGGTAGTCGGCGGGCGTCTGGGCTATGTGCTGTTCTATGGAATGGAAAAATTCCTGGCCAACCCACTCTGGCTGTTCAGCGTTTGGGAAGGGGGCATGAGCTTCCATGGCGGCCTGCTGGGTGTGTTGCTGGCGGCGCTGCTGTTTGCCCGCAGGAAGAAGCTCGCCTTTTTCCAATTGACGGACTTCATCGCCCCTATGGTGCCGATCGGTCTGGGGGCCGGGCGTATCGGCAACTTCATCAACCACGAGCTGCCGGGGCGCGTTAGTGACCTGCCCTGGGCCATGGCGTTTCCGCACATGGGGCCGGAGCCGCGCCATCCCTCGGCACTCTACGAGTTCGCTCTCGAGGGCGTGGTGCTGTTCGTCGTGCTGTGGTGGGTTTCTAGCCGACCGCGGCGGCGCGGACTGGTCTCGGGGCTGTTCCTGCTGCTCTATGGCATCTTTCGCTTCGCGGTGGAGTTCGTGCGGTTGCCCGACGAACACATCGGTTTCATCGCCTTCGGCTGGGTGACCATGGGCATGTTGTTGACCCTGCCGATGATAGCCGCTGGCGTGGGGCTCATCCTGTGGTCCAGGTGTCAGGCTAGCGATGAGCCCGGGTTGGCGGCTCTGCACGCCAAGAAGGCGATTGACGGCTCACCCGGAAATGTACCCGAGCCCAAGGCTGTCGAAATGCATGAGGATCGATAGTATGGAAGCCAATTTGGACAGTCTCCGCCCCAGGGCGGAAAGGCAAGAGGCAAACGTTATGAGATGTTACGGCACCGTTCGTGAGAACTGTCGACCGTTGAGGTACCTGCGTTGGTTGGCGTTGTTCATGGCCTTGATATTGTCGGCCGGCATGGCCTGGGCCGAGGAAGAGGCGTCAGCCGAAGGGAGCGATGCGGAGGCCGCCGATGAATGGCCAAAGGGGCACTACCCGCTGCCCGAGCAGGGCGATGTGATCGGTGAAGATTATACCGTCGAGGCGCGAAGAGAGGAGACCTTGCTCGATATCGCCCGCGAGCACAACGTGGGCTACCAGGAAATCCGCCGGGCCAATCCCGATGTCAGCGTCTGGATGCCGGGCGAGGGCACCGAGGTGGTGATTCCAGGCCGCTTCATCCTGCCACCGGTCGAGCGAGAAGGGATCGTGATCAACGTCGCCGAACTGCGGCTCTACTTCTACCCCCCGGTTGACGAAGGCGAGACGCCGCGGGTGGAAACCTATCCGATCGGTATCGGGCGGGAGGGCTTCAATACTCCGCTGGGCAAGACCAAGACCACCATGAATCTCAAGGATCCGGCCTGGTATCCACCGAGTTCGGTGCGCGAGGAAGCGGCAGCTCGGGGCGAGGAGGCGCCCGCTGTGGTACCGCCGGGGCCGGACAATCCGCTGGGCCGCCATGCCATCATGCTCGATATCCCCGGCTATCTGATCCATGGGACCAACAAGCCGGACGGCATCGGCATGCGCGCCAGTCGTGGCTGCATCCGCATGTTCCCCGAGGATGTTGCGTCGATCTTCGAGCGCGTGCCCGTCGGCACTCAAGTACACCTGATCAATCAGCCGATCAAGGCCGGCTGGGATGGCGACATGCCCTACGTCCAGGTCTACGAGCCGCTGAAGGAGCAGGAAGCCGGCATGGCAGCATTGATGGAGACCCTGGCACTGCTCGAGCGTAATGGTGACGCGCCTTCTACGCCGCTCAACTACGAACTGCTACGTGAACTGCTCGAGAACCCCAGTGGTGAGGTCATTGCGCTGACGCCGGCCACGCCACCCGAGCCTGAACCCGAGAAGGAAACCCGCGAGGAAGAGAGCCTGCTCTGGAAGGAGCTGGCGGTCTAGCTACGATTCCGGGTTTCAGCTTGCATTCAGGCTGGGGCCCTATTCTCGTATTTCCCTCTGACGAATCGAGACACAACCATGCATAAGACAATATTGGCAGCTTTATTCACCTTCTGGTCTGCTGGCGCTCTGGCAGCTCCCGGTCACCAGGCCGAAAGCCAGCCTGACGAGGCGAATGTGGATCGTGTCATTCAGATCGAAGCGAGCGAGATGATGTTCGGTCCCGAGGCATTGGCCATCGCGCCCGGAGAGACGGTAAAGTTCGAAATACACAACACTGGTGCGTTAGAGCACGAGTTCGTCATCGGTGACCGTGTGGCGCAGGAAGAGCATCGCCGCATGATGCAAGAGATGGACGGTCAAGGCGATCATGGTGGCCATGGCGGCCATGACATGGCCGAGGGCGAGCATGGTGGTGACATGCCCGCCGTGACCATCGCTCCCGGTGCGACCGCCACGCTCGTTTGGACGGCACCCGAGGGGACCAGCCAGTTGGAATATGCCTGCAACATTCCCGGGCACTACGAAGCCGGCATGGGGGGGGAAATCGACCTACAAGGGTGAACACGATGAAGCTGTTACTTCTCGAGGACGATGACCTGCTGGCAGAGAGCCTGTCAGAAACTCTGGAAGACAACGGCTACCGTGTCGATTCGGCTGCGACGATTCACGCAGCCGAGTCCTTGATGGCGACCGAGGAGTATGCCTTGGCGATTCTCGACCTGGGGCTGCCGGACGGTTCCGGGCTCGACCTGATCGCGCGCTGGCGTGGCCAGGAGCGTCGCTTGCCCATACTCGCTCTCACCGCACGGGATACCTGGGAAGACAAGGTCGCCGGCCTGCGCCGAGGGGCTGACGATTACCTGACCAAGCCGTTTCACGAAGCGGAGCTATTGGCTCGGTTGCATGCGCTCTTGAGGCGGCAGACAGGCCATGTGAATGCCATTCTCAGCGTCAATGGCATACAGCTCGACGAGGAGAGACGGCAGGTCAGCACTGACGGTTGTCGTTGGCAGCCGTTGGCGGCGACGGAATTTCGACTGCTGCGTTACCTGATGCATCACCCCGACCGCGTCTTGTCCAAGTCGCGACTACTCGACCAGCTCTATTCCCTGGAGCAGGACGCACCTGCCCCGAACCTGGTGGAGGTGTATGTCGCCAAGTTGCGACGCCGGCTGGGCAAGGATGCGATCCAGACCCGGCGCGGACAGGGCTATTTTCTTGCGTCGCGTTGAGCATCGCAGCCTGCGCTTCCGCCTGCTGGCCTGGCTCGGCGGGGTGGCACTTGTCGTGATGGGCTTGACCTGGCTGATGCACGGCATCCTGTTGCACGACTTGGCGCGCAACTTTCTCGGTGAGCGTTTGCGTCAGGAGGCGGAGCATACGCTGTTGCAATTCCACCAAGGGCGACTCTCGACGCAGCTCTGGCAGGCGGAGAGCCCCGCATTGCAGGTCTTTCACCATCTCTACGTACTGCAGTTGGACGGCGAGATCACCACATCGCATCCTCGCTGGCTCGAAACGCTGCTGCCCTACCTGGAGGGTGAAGACGAAACGCTGGACGTCATCTCCTCAGGAGAACGTCATCTGCTGGTGTACCGCAAACGCTTTGAATTCGACAGCCGCTCCGGCGTGCTGCTGATTGGCGAGGATTTCGGTCAGGTGGAGGCTGGACTGGAGTCGCTTCACTGGTGGGTGGGCGGCATTGCCGGCCTGCTGCTGATACTGCTCATCGGGCTCAACATGATGGCAGTCAGCCGCGCGCTGCGCCCGCTCTCCCGACTACGCGAGCAGCTCGACGAACTGCGCTCGGGCACGCGCGAACGGCTGCACCTCGATACCCCTTCCGAGCTCGACCCCCTGGTGGCTCAGCTCAGTCTCCTCATGGATGAACATGCGCGAAGGCTACAGCGTTCACGCGAATCCCTGGCCAATCTGTCGCATGCGCTCAAGACGCCGCTGACCGCGGTTATCCAGGCACTGCGCGGTTCTCGCCCCATCGACTCGGAGCGCAGGGAAAAAATGCATCGGCGGCTGGAGGACATGCATGCACAGCTCGACACCGAGCTGAAGCGCTCGCGCATTGCCGGCCCCAATGCAGGGCAGCGTGCAAATATCCGACTGGAAGCCGAGCAACTCATCGAGATGTTCACGAATCTCTACCCCCATCGCAGTTTCCGGCTTGATATCGAGACCTCGGTACCCGCCAATGCCAGCGTCGAGCGGCAGGATTACATCGAGATGCTGGGCATCCTGCTGGACAACGCCGCCAAGTGGGCCCGCCACCAGATCCATTGCCGAGTACAGCAAGACGCTTCCCTGGCGATCCTGGTGGAGGATGACGGCTCGGGTGTTGCATCCGGCGATCTGAACCGCTTGGGGCGGCGTGGCACTCGGCTTGATCAGGGCCAGCCTGGCCATGGGCTGGGCCTGGCCATCCTGCGTCAGATCGTTGAGCGATATGCCGGCCAGGTGCGTTTCGAGCTTTCGCCGGCAGGTGGGTTACGGGTCGAGATCGTGCTCCCACTGAACGAAGCGGGCTGACCATTCAGCCTGCTTTCAGCTATCCATCTCATCATGGCGCCTGGAGTTCCCCTGACAGGAGCCATGCATGACGGCCAAGAACATCACCGATCTCTCTCTTTCCCGACGACAACTTCTCAAGGGCGGGGCCGCCCTCGGTTTGGGCGCGGCGACCTTGAGGCTGGCACCGGCCTGGGCCGACCCTTGGGGACAAAGCAATGCTTACCCGCAGGGGATGGTGGAGGGCAACGATATCGCCCTGGCCATTCGTCGAGAAACGTTGGCGATCAATGGGCGCAATACGCGCCCTATCACCATCAACGGAACGAGCCCCGGCCCATTGATTCGAATGCGGGAAGGGCAGAATGCCACCTTGCGGATCACCAACCTGCTGGATGAGCCGACCTCGATTCACTGGCACGGCCTGATACTGCCGCCACAGGTTGATGGTGCGCCAGGTATCAGCTTCGCCGGCATCGCTCCGGGGGAAACCTTTACCTATCGCTTTCCCGTGGTACAGAACGGTACCTACTGGTATCACAGCCACTCCGGCTTGCAGGAGCAGTTGGGCCACGCGGGACCGATCGTCATCGATGCCGCAGAGCGCGAGCCGTTCCGCTACGATCGCGAGCATGTGGTGATGCTGACCGACTGGACCTATGAGGAGCCGGCCGCGATCTTTCGCAACCTGAAGACTGCCGAAGGCTACTACAACTTCCAGGAACGCACCGTCACGGACTTTCTAGCCGACATGCGCGAGAACGGCTTCCGGGAAACGGCCCGCTCGCGTGCGATGTGGGCACAGATGCGCATGAGTTCGCGCGATATCGCCGACGTCACCGGCAGCACCTACACCTATCTGGTGAACGGCCAGGCACCGGAGCAGAACTGGACGGCGCTATTCAAACCAGGCGAGCGGCTGCGCCTGAGATTCATCAATGGCTCGGCCATGACCTATTTCGACGTGCGCATCCCAGGCTTGAGGATGACGGTGGTCGCAGCTGATGGACAACCCGTGCAGCCTGTGCCGGTCGACGAGTTTCGCATCGCCATCGCCGAGACTTACGACGTTATCGTCACACCTGAGGCCGATATGGCATATACGGTATTCGCCGAATCCATGGACCGCAGTGGCTTCGCGCGCGCGACCTTGGCGCCTCGCCTGGGCATGGAAGCCGGAGTTCCAGAGCGGCGCAGGATCGCCGACCGGGGCATGGAGGCGATGGGGGCGCATGGCGGCATGGATCACTCGGACATGGCGGGCATGGACCCCTCCAGCTTGGCAGGTATGGACCACTCCAGCATGGCGGGCATGGACCACTCCAGCATGACGGGCATGGATCACTCCAGCATGGCGGGCATGGATCACTCCAGCATGGCGGGCATGGATCACTCCAGCATGGCGGGCATGGACCACACCAACATGGCGGGCATGGATCACTCCGACATGCAGGACGACACGTCGCCTGGTGCTTCAGAAGGCGACCTGTTGCCAGCGGGGGACGCCCAGCCCGGCTCGCAATATGACCAGGCGGGGATCGGCATTGATCCTGACGAGCGGCGCATCCTGGTCTATCGCGATCTCAAGGCGTTTCGCCCCTGGCCGGACCGGCGTGAACCGGAACGGGAGATGGAGATACACCTGACCGGCAACATGGAACGCTACATGTGGTCGTTCGACGGCAAGAAATTCAGCGAGGTCAACGGTCCCATCCATTTCCGCAAGGACGAGCGGCTGCGCCTGATTCTGGTCAACGACACCATGATGGAACACCCCATCCATCTGCACGGCATGTGGATGGAGTTGGAGAACGGGGCAGGGGAACTCATCCCACGCAAGCACACCATCAACGTCAAGCCGGGTGAGCGGGTATCCGCCCTGATCACGGCCGATGCCGAGGGTAGCTGGGCGTTCCACTGCCATCTTCTCTACCACATGGATGCCGGCATGTTCCGGGTCGTCAAGGTCTCGTAAGGAGCTCGCATGAAAACCAGAATCGTACCGATGGCTAGCTGTGCCGCCTTCACCCTGCTGGCGATCACGGTGGCTCATGCCGAGGATGGCTACGATGCGCAGGGAGACTGGCCCTCGCCGATGGCGGAACATTATGCCTGGGCGGCAGGCTTCGATCGATTGGAGTACCTCTTCCCCGGCAAGGGGGTAGAGGAAGCGTTGCTTTGGGATTTTGAGGCCTGGTACGGCGGTGACCACAACCGGGTCTATCTCAAGAGCGAGGGCGAGAACGTCCAGGGCGATGGCGCAGGCGCCGAATTCGAAGCCCTCGACTTGCGGTACAGCCGCCTGATTTCGGATTTCTGGGAGCTACAGGGAGGTGTCGGTTATCAGGGCAACGTTGGCTCGAACGACCATCCTGAGCGCTTCTATGGCGTCATCGGCCTGCAGGGAACGGCGCCCTACCTCATCGAGACCAGCCTCGACCTCAAGGTCAGCGAGGATGGCGACGCCTGGGTGCAACTGGAAGCCGAACACGACGTGCGACTGACGCAACACCTCTACCTTCAGCCGCGAGCGGAACTGGTGGCTTCAGGCAGCGACGTCGAAGAGTTTCATTTGGGAAGTGGCCTGAACTCGTTGAATGGCGGCCTGCGGCTTCGCTACGAAATCACTCGCAAGATCGCACCCTATGTCGGTGCCTACTGGGAAAAGAGCTACGGCGACACCGCCGATATGGCACGTACTCATGGCGAGCCCACTGAGAACACTGGCCTCGTGGCTGGCATCCGCATCCTTTTCTAGGAGTGTCAGATGACAAGCACTTGATCTCCATCAAAGAGGTTGGCGTCTTCCATTGCCATACTGGGTTTGTGGATACACCGTCTTCGCGTATCGCCAGACCTCATTTGGCAAGGAAAGGCACATCTCGATGAGCCTCTACGGACTGCGCAGATCGCTGTTCACCCGGTTGCCGGGAATCCTGCTGCTCTGGCTGCTGGCCTGGTCGGTGGGAGTGGCCTATGCGTGCTCGCCCCAGGTGGGAGTGGGCGAGCTGGTGAGCCAGGCGACTCCTGCCGCGGCAGATGAGTCGCCGTCCCGGCATCCGGAGCACTGCGATGATCACTCTCCTGGCATAACGGCAAGCCTCGGCAAGGTACAGGCAGATGACTCGCGCAACCTGACTACTGCCTCGGGCCTTCCCCATGGCTTGCTCTCCTTGTCATTCTTGCCACTCGCGGTGGGCGGCGGCCCGATACTGTCCAACCTCTTACCACATTCACCTAACCCCGTTTATCTCGCCACGGCTCGGCTGCGTATCTGAGGGCATACGTCTGCGACGTTGCCAAGACACAAGCCGTCCGTCGAGTTCGGCCCTTGAGATGGCCATACTCCCCCATGCGAGGTGAACCATGGAACACGACAAGCACTCTGCCGATTCTGGCGGTCAGCAGCCCTTACGCTTCTGGTTGCCGCTGGGACTCTTTCTCGCCTTCGTTGTGTATCTGCTATGGGCCGAGCACAGGATTCACTTTATACAGTTTCTTCCTTTTCTCATCTTGCTGGCGTGTCCGCTGATGCATCTGTTCATGCATGGTGGGCACCACGGCAAGAGCAAGAACGAGGAGGATCAGTGATGAAACCTCAGGTTCATCCCTCGCGTAATTTCAAAGCCACTGGTTAATCCCCAGAAAGAATCATGGTAAGACCGGGTCATACATAGGCCAATCAATTCGGAAGGCGAAAATCTTGCAGAAGGAGAGTAACCATGAAAAGTAAAGAGCATCGCCTGGGCGTATCCGAGATCAATCTGGTGACCCGGCACTTGAAGCTGGAGCCTGACGATGAGAGTACGATTCGAGCGGCTGTCGCCGACATCGACAAGCTTTATGGGCTGGACAGCGTGTCCTTCGACGCACGCAAAAGAAGGTTGGATCTAGCATATGATGCATCGAGAATTTGCCTTGATTGCGTAGAAGATATTCTGAAGAAGCATGCTGTCGAAATCAGTCATGACTGGTGGACCCGATTCAAGGAAGAGCATTACCGGTTTGTCGACCAGAACGTGAAGGACAATGTCAATCATGAGCCCTGGAGCTGTCATCAGACTCCGCCAGGTGGGAAGAGAAAACGATAGCAAGGTCGAGAGGCGGGGGCAGGGGGTTAAAGCCAGCGTCGGAAGATCAACCACGCCGCCAGGTACAGGGGCATACCGATCGCCACCAGGGCGAGGGCATGGGGCCACAGGATCTCCATGCCCGCCCCCTTGAGGAAGATGCCCAGAGTTATATCCAAGTAGTGTCGCAATGGACTGGCCAGCGACAGCTTCTGCAGTAAGTTCGGCATGCTATCCACCGGGACCATGGTGCCGGACAGGAACATCAACGGGAACAGGCCGAAGAAGGCGAGCAGCAGGGCCTGCTGCAGGGTGCGGGAGACGGCCGCCACCAGGACGCCGAGGCCGATGGCACTGAGCAGAAACAGCGCGGTCAGGGCGAAGAACAGCGGCAGGCTGCCTCTGACCGGCACGCCGAACCAGCCGACCAGCGCCAGGCTGGGGAAGAGGGCGAGCAGGCCGATCAACAGGGTGGGCACGGTCTTGGCGATGAACAGTTCGCCACGTCGAATGGGCGTGACCATGAGCTGCTCGATGGTGCCGACCTCCTTCTCGCGAACGATGGAGGCGGCAGGGTGGACGACGCCGATCATCAACCCCGCCAGGGCGATCATCGCCAGTACCGTGAAACCGACGTTGGTTTGGTCCGGGTTGTACCAAGTGCGCAGCTGCGCTGCTACCGTCGCTAGCTGTCGCTCGTCGAGTGTTCCCCGGTGCATCCGGAAGGCCTCCACCGTCTGCAGCGCATAGCCCCGGGCGACGGCGGCCGTGTTGGCGTTGCTGCCATCGACCAAGAACTGCAGTGCCTGACCGCCGCGATAGAGTTCACGCTCGAAATCGACGGGGATGACCAGTACCGCCTGTGCCTCGCCGCGTTCCAGGTACGGCTCGGCCGCTGCGACATCGTGCAGGTGCGCCACCAGACGGAAGTTGCCACCCGCGATGAAGTCATCGATCAGGCGGCGACTGGCCGGGCTCTCGTCGGTATCGACCACCGCCAGCGGCAGGTCACGCATCTCCATGCCCAGGGCGTAGGAGCAGATCACCACTTCGATGGTGTAGAGCCAGAAGATCAGGAACAGCACCACGGGATCGCGGAAGAACTGTATCAGCTCCTTGTGCAACAGGCTCGATAGGCGCATCAGGCCACCTTCTTCTTCAGCCGCCAGGCCGCCAGGGCGAAGACCAGCAGGGTGTAGACGGCGACGATGGCGATGCTCGGCCACAGGATCTCGAACCCGACGCCCTTGAGCACCACGCCACGGGAGATATCGACGAAGTAGCGACCCGGAAAGGCCAGGGTGTAGAGCTGGACCACATAGGGCATGGTGAAGATCGGAAACAGCATGCCCGAGAACAGGATGGAGGGCATAAGGGTCACGATCAGCACGGCCAGCAGGGCGACCAGTTGGGTGCGGGTCACGGCCGACACCAGCAGGCCGATCCCCAGGGTACAGAGCACGTACAGCAGCGATATCGTCAACAGGAAAGTGACGCTGCCCTGGAACGGCACGCCGAACCAGAGAAAACCGACGGCGATCACCATCGCCATCTGCACGAAGGCGATGATCGCGTAGGGAATCAGCTTGCCGGCCAGAAACTCAACGGAGGAGAGCGGCGAGGCATAGATCTGTGCAATGGTGCCGGTTTCCTTTTCCCGCACTAGAGCGAGCGCGGTGAGCAGGGGCGGGAAGGCCATCAGGATCACCGCATAGAGGCCGGGAACCACGGTGTGCACGCTGCTGAGCGAGGGGTTGTACCAGACGCGAGTTTCCAACTGCAGGGCCGGCGGCCCCGCTGCATGGCCGAAGCCGCTGGCAATCGCAAATGCATGGCTGCTGACCAGCGTCGCCGTGGCGGAATAGGTGCCGTCTACTAGCAGTTGGACCGGGCTCGGCTCATGGCGGGCGAGGGTGCGTTCGAAACCTGGCGGGATGATCAGCGCCAAGTGGATCTCGCCGCGTTGCAGGGCTCGCTCCATCGCATGCGGGTCGGTCAATTCACGCTCGAGGTGGAAGACGCCGCTCGCCGTGAACGCTTCCGTGAGTTGGCGGCTGGTGGGGGTGCGATCCTCATCCAGTACGCCCAGGGTGATATCGTCGACATCGAGCGTGATCGCATAGCCGAACAACAGCAGCATGATCAACGGCATGAGCAGCGCGACGCCGACGGTGATCGGATCGCGCAGTACCTCTTTCGTCTCCTTGGTCGCCACGGCGGCGATGCGCCACGGGTTCATGATGCCAGCTCCCGCTGCGCCTGCTCGATATGGCCGAGGAAGACCGCTTCCATGCCGGCATCGGACGGAAGCCGCAGCGCCTGGCGCAGCTGCTCGAGGGTGCCAAGGGCGACCAGGCGGCCCTGGTGCATCAACCCCAGCCGGTGGCAGTAGCTCGCCTCTTCCAGGTAATGGGTGGTGACGAACACCGTCATGCCGCCGCTGGCCAGGGTCTGGATCAGCTGCCAGAAGCGCTGACGGTTGAGCGGGTCGACGCCGGAGGTGGGCTCGTCCAGGAACAGCACCGCCGGGCCGTGCAAGATGCTGCAGGCCAGCGCCAGGCGCTGGCGTACCGCCGCTGACAGCTCACTGACACGGCGTGCCTCCATCCCGGTCAGGGCCGTCATGCCACTGGCCCATTCGATCGACTGGCGTCGACGTGCGCCGCCAAGGCCGTAGGCCCCGGCGAAGAAGCGTAGGTTCTCGGCCACCGTGAGATCCGGGTAGAGCGAGAAACGCTGTGACATGTAGCCAATGCGGCTGCGCAGGGCGCGTGCCTGCCGGGTCACCGAAAGGCCGGCGGCGAAGGCCTCGCCGTCGCTGGGCATCAGCAGTCCGCAGAAAACCCGGATCAGCGTGGTCTTGCCGGCGCCGTTGGGTCCCAGCCAGCCGATCACCTCGCCCGGCGGCACACTGACCGAGACCCGGTCGACGGCGGTGAAGTCCCCGAACCGCACGCTGAGTTGTTCTGCCCGTACCTCGCCACCCTGCGTTTCCATGATGGCCGGTGCCATCGGCGGCGGTGGTGCTGCCGATGCTGTACTCAGGGCGATGAAGGCCTCCTCCAAGCCTGGCTCGGCAGGCGTCAGAGTGGCGAGTCCATCCAGCTGCGCCAAGGTGGCTGGCGGCAATTCAGCTCCGACATGCAACTGGATGCGCAATCGGTCCGCCAGCCACTGTAGATTCAGCACTTCGGAGGCGTCGCGCAGGATGGCCTGTACGCGGATGCTTCTGGCAGTTTGTATCTCGTAGATCCGCCCATGGACTTGGGCGCGCAACTGCGCCGGGGTATCCACCGCCAGCACTCGGCCCTGGTCGAGAAAGGCGAGTCGATCGCAGTATTCCGCTTCGTCCATGTAGGGGGTGCTGACCACCACCGTGCTGCCATGCTGCTGGTAACGCCGCAGCAGTTGCCAGAGCTCACGGCGCGACAAGGGGTCGACACCCAGGCTGGGCTCGTCGAGCAGCAGCAACAGTGGAGCATGAATCAGGTTGGCGCACAGCGAGAGCTTCTTGCGCATGCCGCCGGAGAGCTTGCCGGCGGGCCGGTCGAGGTGGGCTTGCAGACCGGCCATGGTCAGCAGTTCATGACTGCGGCTGGCGAAATCCTGCGCCTCGACGTCGCGGATGCGGGCCGCAAACTGCAGGTTCTCGAGGACGCTGAGTCGGTCATAGAGCGTGAAGCCCTGTGACATGTAGCCGACCCGGGCATTCACCTCGGCCGCCTGGCGCACCGTGTCGAAGCCAAGCACCGTCGCCTGACCTTCGCTGGGATCGAGGATCGCCGCGAGCAGCTGCATGAGCGTGGTCTTGCCGGCGCCGTCCGGGCCCAGCAGCCCGAAGATCTCGCCCCGCTGGATCTCCAGGTCCACCCCGGTAAGCACATGCCGACCGGCGAAGCGTCGCCCCACCCCGCTGGTGCGGATCGCCGCGGTCATGGTGGCACGACCAGGGTGTCGGGCCACGGCACCTCGTCCTGCCAGCGAAGCCAGGCATCGGCCGGCATGCCGGGCTTGAGCACGCCGTCGGGGTTGGCGACTTGCAGGGTCACTCCGAAGACGGTGTGCGCCCGCTCGTCGGGCAGGTGGACATCGCGTGGGGTGAACTGCGCCTGGCTGTCGATCGCACTGACCTCAGCCTCGAAGTGGCGGTCCGGAAAGGCATTGACCCGCACCCTGGCCGGGGTGCCGAGCCGGATTCGGCCCAGGACCTGTTCGGTCACGTAGATCTTAAGTCGGGGGCGGTCCAGGTCGACCAGCACACCCAGCGACTGCCCTGGCGCGACCACCTCTCCGATCTCCACGGCCTTGACCAGCACGGTGGCAGCAATGGGACTGTGCAGCACCGTCTTGTCGAGCTGGAGGGCGAGCTGGCTGCGTTGCTGCCGAAGCGCCTCCAGATTGGCGGCGGCCTCTGCGCGCTGCGCTTGCAGCCCCTCGACTTCGCCTGCCGCCTCGCGCACGCGGTCCTCACTGCGCTCCAATTGCTGCGCGGGGATAGTGCCAGAGCGACGCAGGGTGCGCGCCCGCTCCAGATCGGCCTCGGCGTTGCCGAGATGGTGACGAGCCGTGTCGAGCATGCGCTCGAGCCGCACCACTGACTGTTCACCGGCGATCAGGCGCGCCTCGAGTTCGGCCTGCTGCAGACGAACAAGGCGATCGTCCAGGCGAATCAGCTCGTCTCCCGCTATGATGGGCTGGCCCTCCACCAACTGATTTTCCACCACGCGTCCTGGGATTTCAGCGGCAAGACGGAGCTCGGTGGCTTCAATACGGCCGCTGCCGTAGAGGAACCCGGGTGGGAGCTCTGTTGGGCGAAGCGCGATGAAACCCAGGTAGCCGCCAGTGGCTAGCAGAATGACCGCAACGATCGTCCATAGCGAGTATCGCATCAGACCTCTCTCCTCACCGGCTATCTGCCTAGGCTCCTTCCGTGTCTATCTCCTCATCCATGGCCAACGACCAGCCGTGCAGATCGCGAAAATTCCCCTGGTGAAGAGTTGCAGTGCCATCAGAGGTCCCGGGAGCGATTGGTCTGGTGGAACAGCCGCATTGCTTCATGCTCTTCGAGCTTCAGGAGCTCACCGATTAGCTCGCGTGTCTCGGGAATCTCAGTGCGCCCCTCGAGATAGCGATAGAGGCCGATGATCCGCTCATGGAGGTCGAAAACTTCCTGGCAGATTTCGTCGAAGCTCATTTCCGCATAGGGCGCACTGCACGACAGGTGGGGCTTGATGGGCGCGTAGGAAAGATAGTCGTAGAGCCAGGTATTCAGCACCTTGGGGTCGGCCCTCTTCTCGAAACCGGCGACGATCTTTTTCAGTGCCTCCTCGTGGTCCGCCAGATATTCCAACAGCCACTTGGCACGCTCTTCTTCCTGCTGCGTCGAGCAGTGCTTCAGGCACCGGGTCAGGTGTTCATGCAGTGCGCGTGTCCACTCGATCACGTCATGAAAGGTCGATACGTACATCGGTCTACCTCGCTTGGGCGCCAGGAGGGATGGCTCAGGTGAGGAGGTACAACGCCTTCAGCGTAGCCCAATGGCCCTGGGGAGGGTTGACTCGCATCAAGTCGAGCTGTGTTGGCAGCCGAATTTAGCACCGATACCGTCAAGATTGCCTAACACCAATCACCATGGAACACTGCTCTCTCGTCGGTAGCCAAGCGGTTCCGCTGGGCGCTGGGCCGAAGCTGTACCTTATTCGGAGACAGACATGGCAGTGGGACCATCCCGGCCAGACAGGCTGAAGCGGATGCTGGCCGCGCCGGAGTTCAACGTGGCACTCTTTGCCTTTCTGCTCAATTTCCCCTGGGAGTTCCTGCAGGTACCGCTCTTCGTCGCGATGCCGGAGATGGCGCACTGGGACGCCGTTCTCTTATGCACCCGGGCGACCCTGGGCGATGTGCTCATTGCCTTGGCGGCCTTTTGGGTCGTGGCTGGGCTGAGCCGAAATCGACAGTGGCTACTCTGCCCCGATGCGTGCTCGCTCTTGCTCTTCATCGCCATAGGCGTTGTGATCACGGTTGGTCTGGAGTGGCATGCAACGGAACTCCAGCATCGCTGGCAATACGCCGAGCGGATGCCAGCGCTGCCCCTTCTGGGAACTGGACTAGTGCCACTGTTGCAGTGGGTGCTACTTCCTCCGATGATCTTATGGTTGGCGCGTCGCCAAATACTGGGGGCACTCTATTTAGCGAGGCATGGCAATCTCCCTGCTGCGAAACAGTAGAGCCTGTGAAAAGAACCCAGTTTAGGCTGAGAAAGGCGCCATGGTGGGCGCTGCCAAAGTTATAGTGGAGAGCCTGCATAAGCTTCTTGTCATGCGGATGCGGCCCAAGACCATGACTTCGCTGACAGTAGTGCTGGGCTTGAGACCGCTGTTGTTGGATTCGGGCTCGGCTTCGATGCCATGCAAATCATCGCGACCCCTTTCGGCGAGGAATGATAACCGCTCCCTGGTGTCGCTAATGTTGTTTCCCATTCTCTACTCGCTCTGGCAGAGGTTCGACCAGCCCCAGCGCCACGCAGATGCGCACCAGCTCGGCCAGGTTGTCGGCGACGAGCGCCTTCATGGCGCGCAGACGATACACCTCCACGGTCTTGGCGCTGACAGCCAGGTGCTCGGCAATCTCACGGCTGGTCATGCCTTCGGCGACGAGCACCAGTATATCCCGCTCCTTGGGGCGCAGGGCGTCGTAGCGCTCGCGCAAGGTGTCGATACGCTGGAGTACTGCGCGCTGGCGCTGATGCTCGGCCAGGGCCTGCTGCACGGCGTCGATCAGTTGCTGCTGGTTGAAGGGCTTCTCGATGAAATCGAAGGCGCCGGCCTTGAGTGCCGCCACCGCCATGGGCACGTCACCGTGGCCGGTCATGAAGATGATCGGCGCAGTATCGCCGCGCTCGATGAGCCGTTGCTGCACCTGCAGCCCGGAGAGCCCCGGCATGCGCACGTCCAGCAGCACGGCACCGAAGGCATCGGGCTCCGCCGCGAGGAAGGCCTCGCCGTCGGCGAAGGCGCGGGTGTCCAGCCCCACGGAGTCGAGCAGCCAGGCCAGCGAATCGCGCAGCGCCTCGTCGTCGTCGACCACGGCGATACAGGGGGCGGCGGTGGGCTGGGTCACGGTTGGCTCCGGGGCGGTAGGCGGCGGTAGGGAAGGCTGGGTTCGGCCAGCAGTGTACCGGTAAAGGTGGCTCCGTCGGAACCGTCCGCCAGGTTCAGGTCTCCTCCCATGGCTTCCATCAACGAGCGGCTGATCGCCAGACCCATGCCCAGCCCCTCGGGGCGGCTGGAGTGGAACGGAGCGAAGATCGACTGCGCCTCCTCGGTGTTGATGCCGGGGCCTTTGTCGCTGACGCTGAAGGTCGCCTCGCGAGGCCCGCTCTGGCGGGCGCGGATAGTGACTCGAGCCGCACTGGGCCGTTGTCGGCTTGCCTCCAGCGCGTTGAGCAGCAGGTTGACCAGCACCTGCTCCAGGGCAACCGGATCCGCCAGTACGCGTGGCAGGGCTTCGGGCAGCTCGTGATCGAGCGCGATGCCGGCTTGCTGGTACTGCCATTCGCACAGGCGGCAGGCGGCGTCGACTACGTCGAGTAGCGCAACCGGGCGCGGCCGGGTCTGCCCCTTGCGCACGAAGGTGCGGATATGGCGCAGACGCTGTGCCAGGCGCTGTACCTGCTCGTCGATGCGCTCCAGCGGCAGGGCCAGGTCGCTGGCGGGGCGGCTCGGGTTGCTGCGCAGCTGCATCAGCGCGCCGCTGGCGTAGTTGGCGATAGCGCCCAGGGGCTGGTTGAGCTCATGGGCGATATTGGAGGCCAGCTCGCCGGTAGTGGCCAGGCGGTTGGCATGGGCGATCTGCTCCTGGTGGCGCCGCGCCTGATCCTCATTGGCCTTGCGTAGGCCAATATCACGATTGAGCAGGGAGAGGTGGTCGGGCTCGGCGCCGGGGCCGCGGTGCGCCAGCACCACGCTGAGGACCGGCACCGGTCCCTTGGGGCCAGGCATCTCCAGCTCGCCGCTCCAGAAGCCATAGCGAGCCACGGCGGGCAGCACGATCTCGCGCAGGATCGCCAGCGAGGCTGGGGTGTAGGCCGTTTCGAGCAGTGCATCGCGCCCTTCGCGAGGCAGGCCCAGCAAGCGCCTTGCCGCCTCGTTGGTGTAGAACAGCCGTTCGTCACCATTGCAGAACAGCACGTAGTCGGTAGTCGATTCCACTACCCGCGCCAGCCGCTCGCGGTTGGCCTCGGCGCGAATGCGCCGGCCTACGTCGCGTGACACGCAGAGCACGTCGATCAGCTCGCCGGTAGCCGGGTCGCGGCGAGTGCGGCTGGTGGTCTCGAACCACACGTAGTGGCCGTCCTTGGCGCGAAAACGGTAGGTCTGCTGATAGAAACCGTCGTGGTAGTAGACCCGCGGCGACTTGTTGAGCAGGTCGGCAAGATCGGATGGGTGGAACAGGTCGTAGGCCGAGACGCCGATCAGTTCCTCCGGTTCGTAGCCGAGCAGGTCGCGGGCGGCTTGCGAGGCATAGAGGAAGGTGCCGTCACGGGCGTGGCGCGAGATCAGGTCGGTAGTGCTCTCGGCCAGCCATTGATAATGGCGCTTCTCCTCGTCGAGCTCGCTGGCTCGCGCTTCGAGTTCGGCCAGACGCACGCGCAGCGCCTCGATCTCGCTTGCCATCAGCGCGCCGGGTCCACCAGGCCGCCCAGCGAGGCGTTGCGCCGAAACCATCCGGCGATGCTGGCCCGCGGCAGGCGGGTCGGCAATACCTCGTGCGGCACGTGCTCGGAGAGAAAGCAGGCGAAGTTGCCGGCCTCGGGGCGTACCCGGGCCACTTCCCGCTCGGGGTCGTCGGCGGCGAAGATCGCCATCTCGCCGCCGCCGTCCGCCGGCCAATCCGAGTTGAGGTAGCCCACCGTGGAAACCACCCGGTTGGCGCGCCCGCGGAAGCTGTCGAGATGCTTTCTATAGAAGGCCCCCGGGGGGTAGTGGGCGAAGTGCGCTTCGTATTCGAACAGTCCAAGGTAGAGTGCCTGATTCAGCTCCTGCTGCAGCTCGCCCATGGCTTCCAGGTAGCGGCGCTGGGCCAGGCTCTCGCGGTCGAGCCAGTGGATGGCGTCGCCGCGAATGTCGCGGCGCAGCTGGTGCTCGTCGCCACGGCCGATGCCGGCGGCAGTCAGCGCCTTATGCTCGGCCATTTCCGCAAGCTCCCGATGCAGTTCGTGACACAGCTCGACGTCGAGGAAGCTTTCGCCGATGAACCATCCCTGCTCGACCAGGGCGTCGACCAGTTGGGGCAGGGCGCTTGCTGCAAAGGCCGGGCGAACGGGAAGCGACATGGGCGAGGCGAGACCTCCGCAGTAGTAAAGGAGCCGGATAGACCAGTTCAGGACACGCGCGTCTCGGTCTCCGAGCTGCGCAGCAGGCGTTCGGGAAAATAGCATAGCCGACCGCCTGTCGGCTCATCGAACAGGCTGATGGGGCACTCGAACCCCTCAGCCAGCAGTTCCACCAGCATCATCGCCGAGAGCCCCCAGATCACTTGGCCCTGGGTATGGTAGCTGGGCACGTAGTGGGAGCGGCCGTCGACCGGGATCACGTCGGTGTGGTGACGGGCATCCTGCAGAAACAGTTCGAGGGGAACCTCGAAGATGGCGTCCAGTTCGGTCGGGTCGGGGGTGAGCGGCAAGTCTGGCGGGATCAGGCCGACATAGGGCGTGACCAGGATGCCATGCAGCGAGATCACGTCCGACAGCCGGCCGAGCAGCTCGACACGATCCGGCGGCAGGGCGATCTCTTCCTCCGATTCGCGCAGGGCGGTGGCCAGCAGGTCGCGGTCGTTGTCCTCGCGTTTGCCGCCGGGGAAGGCCACCTGGCCGCTGTGGGTATTGAGATGCCCCGCCCGGCGGGTGAACAGCAGCGTCGGTTCGGGGCGGTCGACGATCGGCATCAATACCGCGGCCTGAGGCATGGCGAGGCGCATGCGGCGGGGTACGTGAGCTTGCAGGCGCTTACGAAGTTTCTCTAACATGGAGTTTCCATCGGGTTTGGTTTTTTCTACCCGGGGGCCTTCGCCGACGTCAAGCCTGCCAGGGAGATCCATGAACTTCTGTAGCCACTGTGGCCAAACCGTGCGCTTTGCGATCCCGGCAGGAGATGATCGCCCCAGGTTTCTGTGCGATGCCTGCGGCTCGATTCACTACCAGAACCCGCGCATCGTCGCTGGCACGCTGCCGGTGAGCGGCACGCGCATCCTGCTCTGTCGCCGGGCGATTGCGCCACGCAAGGGCTTCTGGACCCTGCCGGCGGGCTTCATGGAGAACGCCGAAACCACCGTCGAGGCCGCTGCTCGAGAAACCCGCGAGGAGGCCTGCGCCGAGGTCGAAATCCACGGCCTCTACACGCTGATCAACCTGCCGCACATCAACCAAGTCTACATGATCTTTCGAGCCGACCTCGCCAGCGGCTTCTCGGCCGGGCCGGAAAGCCTCGAGGTGGCCCTGTTCGAGGAGCACGAGATTCCTTGGGATGAGCTGGCTTTCCCCACCATCGAGCGCACCCTGCGCCATTTCTATGCCGATCGTGACAACGACCACTATCCGCTGCACATCAGCGATATCACCGCTGAGGATCGCGAGCGCTACTTCGGTTCGGCCTGACTGGGGTGGCAAGAGAGGGGCTCGGCCTGACGGGTAATCGAGAAGGAGCGGGTAACGTGGATAAATTCGAGCTGAAACTGGATCAGGCGGCACGCGCCGCCTGGCTCTCCTACGTGGGCGGGCGCACCCAGGACGAGATCGCCAGCCAGCTAGGCGTATCGCGCCCCGGCGTTCAGCGTCTGCTGGCCCTGGCGCGCCAGGAGGGGTTGGTCAAGGTGCATATCGACCATCCGCTTGCCAATTGCATGGTGATGTCGGATGCCATCCTCAAGCGCTTCGGACTCGAGTTCTGCGACGTGGTGCCGGCCGACCCCGAGGCTCCCGACAGTAGCGCCCACTACCTGGCCGTGGCGGGAGCGGAGCGACTAGCCAGGCTGATCGAGCGCTCCGAGCCGCTGACCCTGTCGTTGGGCACCGGGCGTTCGGTGCGCGCCACGGTGGAGGCGCTCAGCCGCCTCGAGCGTCCCCAGCACCGCTTCGTCTCGCTGGTGGGCAACGTCGCCCGCGACGGCTCGGCCAACCGCTACGACGGCGTGATGGTGCTGGCCGACAAGACCGGCGGCGAGCGCTTCCTGCTGCCGGCTCCGGTGGTGGCCGGTTCGGTGGAGGAGAAGGAGGCGATGCTCGGCCAGCGCTTGTTCCAGGCCATCGTCGAGATTGCCAAGGATGCCGAAGCCGCCTATATCGGCGTGGGTCGCATCGACCGTCAGGCCACCCTGTTCCAGGATCACTTCATCAGCGAAGCCGAGCTCGACGAGCTGCTTTCGCGCAAGGCGGTGGGCGAGCTGCTCGGCTGGCCACTCGACCAGTCCGGCCAAGTGATCGAATGTTCCATTACCCGGCGCGTCACCAGCCTGCCGCTGACCATGTTCCGCAACCAGACCCTGGTGGCGCTGGCCGGCGGGCGCGACAAGGGCCCCGCCATTCTTGCCGCGCTGCGCGGTGGCTGGCTCAAGGGGCTCATTACCGACGAGAGTGCCGCGCGCTTCATCATCGAGAATGAAGGCATAGCCTAAAGTCTAAGGGCATTGCCTTTGCTTTTTTTGGGCTCGCGGTCGATCATTTGATCGTTGCTTGAGTAAATTGATCAAAACAACGACTCCCGGCTACCAATAACAAGTGCCCCGATGGGGCAAGCCCAGCACACAGGAGCCCGACATGAAGCTCGCCTACGCCTTTCCTCTAGCCGCCCTGGCAGCCGCCGTTGCCACCTCGGCACAGGCCGAGACCATTACGGTCGCCACGGTCAACAACAACGACATGGTGATCATGCAGAGCCTGACCGAGGCCTTCGAGGAGGCCCATCCGGACATCGAGGTCAACTGGGTGGTGCTCGAGGAGAACGTGCTGCGCCAGCGCCTGACCACCGACATCGCCACCGAAGGCGGCCAGTTCGACGTCATGACCATCGGTACCTACGAGGCACCGATCTGGGCCGAGCGCGGCTGGCTGGCAGCGCTCGAAGATCTGCCCGCGTCCTATCGAGAGGACGACCTGCTCCAGCCGGTACGCGATGGCCTGAGCTACGAAGGCAAGCTCTATGCGCTGCCGTTCTACGCCGAAAGCTCGATGCTCTACTACCGCACCGATCTGTTCGAGGAAGCCGGCTTCGAGATGCCCGAGCAGCCGACCTGGGAGCAGGTGCGAGAGTGGGCCGCCGAACTCCATGACCCCGACAACGAATTAGCCGGCATCTGTCTGCGCGGCAAGCCGGGCTGGGGCGAAAACATGGCATTCGTCTCCACCCTGGTGAATACCTTCGGCGGGCGCTGGTTCGACGAGGAGTGGAACCCCCAGCTCGACTCCCAGGCCTGGCAGGAGGCCATCAGTTTCTACGTCGACCTGCTTGGCAACTACGGCCCGCCCGGAGCCAGCTCCAACGGCTTCAATGAGAACCTGGCGCTGTTCTCGCGCGGCAATTGCGCGATGTGGGTCGATGCCACCTCGGCGGCGGGCAAGCTCTACAATCCGGCCGAATCGCAGGTTGCCGATCGGCTCGGCTTTGCGCCGGCACCGGTGGCGGAGACCCCCAAGGGGGCGCATTGGTTGTGGTCGTGGGCACTGGCCATTCCCGCCACGTCGGAGAAGCAGGACGCCGCACAAGCTTTCCTGACCTGGGCCACCTCACAGGAGTACATCGAACTCGTCGGTGAAACCGAGGGCTGGACCAGCGTGCCGCCGGGAACCCGTCAATCCACCTACGAGAACGAGAACTACCAGCGCGAGGCGCCCTTCGCCGGATTCGTACTCGATGCGATCAACAGCGCCGATCCCACCGATTCGACGCTGGAGCCGAGCCCCTATGTCGGCGTGCAGTTCGTGGGCATTCCGGAGTTCCAGTCGATCGGCACCCAGGTGGGCCAGACCATCGCCTCGGCGCTGACCGGCGATACCAGCGTCGAACAGGCGCTGCAGAGCGCCCAGCGCGCCACCGAGCGCACCATGCAACGCGCCGGCTACTGATCCGACGCACTCGCCCTGCCGCCGGGGTCACGCCCCGGCGGTCAATTCCCAACGTTACGTGGTGATGCTATGAGCAAGACACGCGCCTCCGGGCGTACCGTCGGAGGCCTGCGCTCGCTGTCGCTGCAGGCTCCCGCGGTCACGCTGCTGCTGCTGTGGATGCTGGTCCCGCTGGGCATGACCGTATGGTTCTCGCTGCAGCGCTACAACCTGCTGATGCCCGGCATGGAAGGTTTCGCCGGCCTGGAGAACTACGAGTACCTGTTTACCGACCCGGCACTGTGGCGCGCCATGGGCAACACCCTGCTGCTGGTGGGTTCGGTGCTGGTGATCACCGTGGGCGGCGGCGTACTGCTCGCCGTACTGTTCCAGCAGGAGTTTCCCGGCCGCGGCATCGCCCGGGTGCTGGCCATCTCGCCGTTCTTCGTCATGCCCACGGTGAGCGCATTGGTGTGGAAGAACATGATGATGCACCCCTCCAACGGGGTACTGTCGTGGGTCGCCGAGTTATTCGGCCTGCCGGCGGTGGACTGGTTCTCGTCGCTGCCGCTCACCTCGATCATCATTATCGTGGCCTGGCAGTGGCTACCGTTCGCGCTGCTGATTCTGCTCACCGCCATGCAGTCCCTGGACGATGATCAGGTCGAGGCGGCGCGCATGGATGGAGCGGGTCCCATCGCAGTGTTCTTCTACATCACCCTGCCGCACCTGAAACGCGCCATCAGCGTGGTGATCATGATCGAGATGATCTTCCTGCTGACGATCTTCGCCGAGATCTACGTCACCACTTCCGGTGGGCCGGGGCTCGCCACCACCAACCTGGCGTTCCTGATCTACATCCAGGCGCTGCTCGACTTCGACGTCGGCCTGGCCTCCGCCGGCGGGGTGGTCGCCATCGTCCTGGCCAACATCGTCGCCATCTTCCTGGTCCGGCTGGTGGCCAAGAACCTGGAAAACTGAGGCGAGGAGCCGCTCATGACCACACTCAAGACCAAGCAGGCCCTACCGGCAGATGGCCAACTGGCAAGTGCCTCCGCGGACACCGCGACGCGCGCCCGCCACACCCCGCTGGTACCCAGCGCCGGTTCTCGCCGGGTATGGCTGACACTGCTGGGCTGGGGCATTGCCCTGATCATCTTCTTTCCCATCCTGTGGATGGTGCTGACCGGCTTCAAGACCGAGGCCGAGGCGATCGCCGACCCCAGCCTGATCTTCTCGCCGACGCTCGAAAGCTATATCGCCGTTCAGGCCCGTGCCGACTACTTCAAGTTCGCCATGAACAGCGTGGTGGTGGCCTTCGGCTCGACCCTGCTGGCGCTGGCCATCGCCATTCCCTCGGCATACGCCATGGCGTTCCTGCCCACCAAGCGCACCAAGGGCACGCTGCTGTGGATGCTCTCCACCAAGATGCTGCCGCCGGTGGGCGTGCTGGTGCCGATCTACTTGCTCTTTCGCGACTTCGGCCTGCTCGACACCCGCACCGGGCTGATCATCGTCTACACCCTGATGAACCTGCCGATCGTGGTGTGGATGCTCTACACCTTCTTCAAGGATTTGCCGCGGGACATTCTCGAGGCGGGGCGCATGGACGGCGCGAGTACCTTCCAGGAGGTGATCTATCTGCTGCTGCCGCTGACGCTTCCCGGCATTGCCTCCACTGGGCTGCTGTCGGTGATCCTGAGCTGGAACGAGGCGTTCTGGAGCCTCAACCTGACCTCATCCAGCGCCGCTCCGCTCACTGCCTACATTGCTTCCTTCTCGAGCCCCGAGGGGCTGTTCTGGGCCAAGCTCTCTGCCGCTTCCACCATGGCCATCGCGCCGATCCTGGTCTTCGGTTGGCTGACCCAGAAGCAGATGGTACGCGGTCTCACCTTCGGCGCCGTCAAGTAAGAGGTTTCCCATGGCAACGCTACAACTCAACAATATCATCAAGCAGTTCGACGACACCCAGGTGATCAAGGGCGTCGATCTGGAGGTCAACGACCGCGAGTTCGTGGTCTTCGTCGGCCCCTCCGGCTGCGGCAAGTCGACCCTGCTGCGTATGATCGCCGGTCTCGAGAGCGCCTCCTCGGGTGACATCATGATCGACGGCCGGCGCATCAACGACGTAGGGCCGGCCGAGCGCGGCCTGGCCATGGTGTTCCAGAGCTATGCGCTCTACCCGCACATGACCGTCGAGGACAACATGGGGTTCAGCCTCAAACTCGCCGGCGTGCCGAAGGAGGAGCGTCGGCGCAAGGTGGGCGAGGCGGCATCGGTCCTGCAGCTCGAACCGCTGCTCGGGCGCAAACCCAAGGCGCTTTCTGGCGGGCAGCGCCAGCGCGTGGCGATCGGCCGCGCCATCGTGCGCAACCCCAAGATATTTCTTTTCGACGAGCCGCTCTCCAACCTCGACGCGGCGCTGCGGGTGCAGATGCGCATCGAGCTGGCGCGCCTGCACGAAGAGCTCGACGCCACCATGATCTACGTCACCCACGACCAGATCGAGGCCATGACCATGGCCGACAAGATCGTCGTGCTGCAGGGCGGCGTGGTCGAGCAGGTGGGCTCGCCGATGGAGCTCTACCATCATCCGTGCAACCGTTTCGTGGCTGGCTTCATCGGCTCGCCGAAGATGAATTTCCTGGAGGTGGATCTCGTCAATGCCGGGCCCGAAAGGGTCGAGGTGCGACTGCCCGACGGAGCGACCTGCGGAGTGCCGGTCGATGGTAGCGGCCTTGGCGCAGGCCCGCTGACGCTGGGCATCCGCCCCGAGCATCTGCGTCTCGAGCCCGATGGGCCGCTCTCGGGGCGCCTCGAGGTGATCGAGCGCCTGGGCGGGGTGACCTCGCTCTACGTACGCATGCAGGACACCCTGGTCACCGTGAGTGCCGACGGCAACGTGGATAGCCGCGTCGGCGACACCCTGCGTTTCGGCTTCGATCGCGCCTGTGCCCATCTGTTCGACGCCAAGGACCTGGCCTTGCCCAGCCTGTCACGCCACCCCCTGGCCGAGCTCAGCCGCCAGGACAACCGTACCCCGTCCGTGGCCAGCGGCCAATGAACGGGGTGGGCATGGAAACGCTGATCTTCGACTGCGACGGCGTGCTGGTGGACAGCGAGGTCGTCGCCGAAGCGACGCTGCTGGAGCAACTCGGCCTGCTGATGCCGGATATTTCCGAGGACGTCGCCTTGCGCCAGGCGCTGGGCATGACCACCGCGGCGATTCTTGAGCGGTTGGAGCGGCAGAGTTCGCACCGGCTGCCGGCGAACGCGCTGGAGCGCATCGACAGCGCCATCGAGGCGCGCCTGGCCGAGGAGCTGCGCGCCGTCGAAGGCGTAGCGGAAACGCTGGCTCGGATCGAGTTGCCGCTGGCCATCGTCTCCAACAGCCGCCGCCGCCGGGTCCTGGCGTCGCTCGCCGTCACCGGGCTCGATGCCAGGCTGGGTGAGGTGCCGCTGTTCACCGCCGATGAGGTCGAGCGTCCCAAGCCGGCGCCCGACCTCTACCTGTTGGCGGCACGCCAGATGGGCCGAGCCCCGAGCGATTGCCTGGTGGTCGAGGACAGCGTCTCCGGCGTTACCGCGGCGCATGCAGCGGGCATGACGGTGATCGGCTTCACCGGCGCCAGCCATGTCGAAGACGGTCATGCCGAACGGCTGCGCCGGGCGGGGGCATGGCGGGTGCTGCCGGCCATGCACGGCCTGGAGGCCCTGATCCAGCAGTGGCGCGAACGACGCGGTGACGACGTGAAAGCGGCCACGAGCGAAACCAACGAGGAAGATACAAGATGAAACTGCAAGACAAGGTGGCCGTGATAACCGGCGGCGCACGCGGCATCGGCCTGGCCATTGCCGAGCGCTATCTCGCCGAGGGGGCGCGGGTTGCCGTGGCCGATATCGACGTGACGGCGGTGGAGGAGGCCGTAGCGGGCTTGCGTCACTTGGGGGCCGATCGCGTCATGGGGGTACGTCTCGACGTCTGCGATCGCGATTCGATCGAGGCAACGGTTCAGGCAGTGACGGAGCATCTCGGGCCCATCGACATCCTGGTCAACAACGCCGCGGTATTCGACATGGCGCCGGTGCTCGAGGTCAGCGAAGCCAGCTTCGATCTCCAATTCGCCGTCAACACCAAGGGCCTCTTCTTTACCCTGCAGGCGGTGGCCCGGCATATGGTGGCCCACGGCGAGGGGGGGGCAATCATCAACATGGCCTCCCAGGCGGGACGTCGCGGCGAAGCGCTGGTGAGCACCTACTGCGCTACCAAGGCGGCGGTGATCAGCCTGACCCAGTCGTGCGCGCTGGACCTGATCCGCTACGGCATTCGCGTCAATGGCATTGCGCCGGGCGTGGTCGACACGCCAATGTGGGAAGAAGTCGATGCGCTGTTCGCCCGTTATGAAAACCGGCCGCTAGGCGAGAAGAAGCGCCTGGTCGGCGAGGCGGTGCCCTACGGGCGCATGGGGAAACCCGAGGATCACGCCGGCGCGGCGGTGTTTCTCGCCTCGGACGATAGCGAGTATGTCGTCGCACAGACCCTAAACGTCGACGGCGGTAACTGGATGAGCTGAAAAATGCCTGCGCGAGCGAATCGCTGCGTTGCGCGGTGCCGAAGTGTCGGACCATCGGTATCCTCACATATACCCCATGTGCTCCGGTTCCTGTGCTCCGTGCGCCTTGCGCTTCATCTCGCTCGGCGATTTTTTACCAGGCGAAACAACAATGAATCCAAATATTCATGATATGGCGGTGCGTCTGCTGGAGGCCGCCGAGAATCGGCAGCGCTTCATCGTCGCCCTGGCCGGGCCGCCGGGGGCGGGCAAGTCGTTTCTCTCCGAGTGGCTGTGCCGCGAACTCAACGAGCGGCAGCCCGGCATCGCCGCGGTGGTGCCGATGGATGGCTATCACTTCGACAACGCCATCCTCGAGCCGCTGGGTCAGCTGCCGATCAAGGGCGCGCCGGAGACCTTCGATCCCGATGGCTTGAAGCACGACCTGGAGCGCATTCGCCGCACCGACAGAGCCGTGGCGGTACCAGTGTTCGACCGACCGCTGGACCTGGCCCGGGCCGGCGGTCGCTTGATCACCCTCGAGCACCGCCTCGTCATCGTCGAGGGCAACTACCTGTTGCTCGACCGCGACCCCTGGCGTGAGCTGCACGCCCTGTTCGACATGACGCTGTTCCTCGAGGTGGCCGACGACGTGCTCGAGGCGCGGCTGATCCAGCGCTGGTTGGGGATGGGCCAGGAGCAGCAGGGCGCCGTCGACAAGGCGCGCCACAAGGACATGCCCAATGCCCGACTGATCAAGCGCGAATCTGTCGCGCCGGACCTCTACTGGCGCTAGGCCGCGTCACGCTGCCGTAGCCATACATCATTTCTCGTTCATTGCCGCCTGCGGCAAGGAGTGCCCTTATGCCTGCCCTCAGCAACGCCACGCTCACTCGACTCGACCCGCGCATTGCCATGCCGCGCTATGACCGCCAGGCGCTGACGCCGGGCATCGTGCATATCGGCGTCGGTGGCTTTCATCGCGCCCACCAGGCCATGTACCTCGATGAGCTGATGAACTGTGGCCAGGCGCTCGACTGGGGCATCGTCGGCGTCGGCGTGATGACCGGCGACCGTCGCATGCAGGAAGCCCTGGCGGCTCAGGATCATCTCTACACGCTGGTGGTGAAGCACCCTAGCGGCGAGCGCGAACCGCGGGTGATCGGTGCCATGCTCGATTATCTGTTCGCTCCCGACGACCCCGAGGCCGTCATCGAGCGCATGGCCGACCCCGCCATTCGCATCGTCTCGCTGACCGTGACCGAAGGGGGTTACAACTTTCATCCCGTCAGCGGCAAGTTTGACCTCGACAATCCCGACGTGCGCCACGATCTCGGCTATCCCGATACGCCGCGCACGGCCTTCGGTTTGGTGGTCGAGGCGCTGGTACGGCGGCGAGAGCGCGGCCTGGCGCCGTTCACGATCATGTCCTGCGACAATATCCAGGGCAACGGTGAGGTGGCCAGGCGTATGTTTTCCGCCTTCGCTCGAGCGCGCGATACCGAACTCGGCGCCTGGCTGGAGGTCGAGGTGCCGTTTCCCAATGCCATGGTCGATCGCATCACACCGGTGACCCAGCCGGCGGATATCGAGGAACTGATGCATGAATTCGGCGTCGAGGATGCCTGGCCGGTGGTATGCGAGCCTTTCTCCCAGTGGGTGCTGGAGGATCGCTTTGTCAGCGGCAGGCCGCCCCTGGAGCAGGCCGGCGTCCAGGTCGTCGAGGATGTCGAACCCTATGAACTGATGAAGCTGCGCCTGCTCAACGCCAGCCACCAGGCGCTGTGCTACTTCGGCACCCTGGCCGGCTATCGTTATGCGCATGAGGTGTGCCGTGACCCGCTGTTCGTCGATTTCCTGCTCGGCTACATGCGGCGTGAGGGCAGCCCCACCCTGTCGCCGGTGCCGGGCGTGGATCTCGAGCAGTACCGCCTGACCCTGATCGAGCGCTTTGCCAATCCCGAGATCAAGGACACGCTGGCGCGGCTGTGCGCCGAGAGCTCCGATCGCATCCCCAAGTGGCTGGTGCCGGTGATTCGGGAACAGCTCGCAAGCGGTGGCGAGATCCACCGCAGCGCCGGCGTCGTTGCGAGCTGGGCGCGCTACGCCGAGGGCGTCGACGAGCAGGGCGAACCCATCGCGGTAGTCGACCGGCTCAAGAACGAACTGATGGCGCTTGCCGCCGCCAACCGTGCGCAGCCCACCACATTCATTGACAATCGTGAGCTGTTCGGCGACCTGGCCGAGCACGAGCGTTTTCGCGAAGCTTATCTGGCTGCCTTGAAGAGCCTGCACGAACGTGGCGCGCGCGCTACCCTTGAAGCCCTGACCGGGGAGCAAGTACAAGGAGCGGAGTAATGTATATCGGGGTGGATTGTGGCACCCAGAGTACTAAGGTGGTGGTGGTCGACATCGACGGCGAGGCGATCCTCGGCGAGGCGAGTCGTCCACATCACCTGGAGGAAGGCGAGAACGGGCGCCGCGAGCAGGAGCCCGACGAATGGATCGCAGCCTTCCGCGGTGCGTTCGAGGAGGCCGTGAATCGGGCCGGCATCGAGCGCCACGCGATCCGCGCCATCGGCGTTTCCGGCCAGCAGCACGGCATGGTGGCACTCGACGCCGCGGGCCGGCCGGTGCATCCGGCCAAGCTGTGGTGCGACACCGAGACGGCGGTGCACAACGCCGCTCTGGTCCAGCGCCTCGGCGGTCCGGCGGGCTGCCTCGAGCGGCTCGGGTTGGTGCTTCAGACCGGTTACACCGCCTCCAAGATCGCCTGGCTGCGAGAAACCAATCCCGAGGCCTATCGACGCATCGATGCCATCCTGCTGCCCCACGACTATCTCAACTTCTGGCTCACCGGCGAGAAGGTGGCGGAGGCGGGCGATGCGTCGGGTACCGGCTACTTCGATACGCGCAGCCGCCGGTGGCGTCACGACGTCTTCGCCGAAATCGCCCCGGAGCTCGACCCCGAGCGCGTGCTGCCGCGGCTGATTGACTACCGCGAACCTGCCGGCATGCTGCGCCTGGAAGTGGCCCGTGAGCTGGGGCTGTCGCCGAACATAGTCGTCGCCAGCGGCGGTGGAGACAACATGCTCGGCGCCATCGGCACCGGCAATATCGTGCCTGGCATCGTCACCCTTAGCCTTGGCACCTCGGGCACCGTATGTGCCTACTCGCCCGAGCCGGTGCGCGCCGAGAGCGACATGGTCGCCAACTTCTGCGCCAGCCATGGCGGCTGGTTGCCGCTGATCTGCACCATGAACGTCACGTCGGCCAGCACCCTGGTGCGCGAGCTGTTCGCCCTCGACCTGGCGGCCTTCGGCGAGCGCCTTGCCGCGGCGCCGATCGGCGCCGAGGGGGTGACGGTACTGCCGTTCTTCAACGGCGAACGCGTGCCGGCGCTGCCGCACGCCACGGCCAGTTTCCTGGGACTCGACAGCCGCAACCTGACCCAGGCCAACCTGTGTCGGGCGGTGGTGGAGAGCGCGACCTTCGGCCTGCGCTACGGTCTCGAACTGCTCGGGCCGCTGGCCGCCGGAGCGAACCAGATACGGCTCATCGGCGGTGGCGCCAACAGCCCGCTATGGCGCCAGATAGTGGCCGACGTGACCGCGACCCAGGTGATCTGCCCACAAGTGACCGATGCCGCGGCGCTGGGGGCTGCGTTGCAGGCGGCCTGGTGTGAGCGCGCAGACCTCTCGCTGGCCGCGCTTTGCGATCGCCTGGTGCATCTCGATACACACTCGCTGACCGAGCCCGTTGAGTCGAATGTTCAGGCTTACGAAGCGGTTTATGCCCGCTATCGCGAGGCGCTGAACGGACATCACGGCATTCCGACCTGAACCCACTCCATTCTCAACCGCAGCCCACGGAGAAGCTCCATGACGACTCGACTCGACAATCTTCGGCGCCATTCGCTGGTGGTCGCCGATACCGGTGATCTCGATGCCATCCAGCGCTACCGGCCCCAGGATGCCACCACCAATCCCTCCTTGCTGCTCAAGGCCTTCGATCTGCCAGGCTACCAGGCTACCAGGCGCTGATCGATGAGGAGCTTGTCGCGGTCAAGGCCGAAGGTGGCGACTTGCCGACGCGCGTCGAGCGCGCCGTGGATCGCCTGGCCGTGGCCAAGGGCGCGGAAATCACCAAATTGGTACCCGGACGGGTCTCGACCGAGGTGGCCGCCAAGCTCTCCTTCGACACCGAGGCGAGCGTGCGCAAGGCCTTCGAGCTCATCGAACTGTACGAGCGCCGTGGCGTCGGCCGCGAGCGGGTACTGATCAAGCTGGCTTCCACCTGGGAGGGCATTCGCGCCGCCGAGCGACTCGAGCGGGAGGGCATCAACTGCAACCTTACGCTGCTGTTCAGCGATGCCCAGGCCCAGGCCTGTTTCGATGCTGGCGTCTACCTGATCTCGCCGTTTGTGGGCCGAGTCACGGATTGGTACAAGAAAGAGACCGGCAAGGAGTACGACTCCGACGAGGACCCGGGCGTGCTGTTCGTCCGCGGCGTTTGCGAGCGTGCCGGGAGCGGCGGCTTCGATACCGTAGTGATGGGGGCAAGCTTCCGCACGACGGGCCAGGTGCTGGCACTGGCCGGTTGCCATCGGCTGACGATCTCGCCGACGCTGCTCGAGGAGCTGGCGGGCGAGAAGGGCGACGTCGAAACGCGGGTCGTGTTCCCGTCCCCCGGCGAGCGCCCGGTACCGCTCAGCGAGGCACGGTTCCGCTGGCAGCACAACCAGGACGCCATGGCCAACGACAAGCTGGCCGAGGGCATCCGCCGCTTCGCCGAGGATCAGGATCAGCTCGAACAGCGCATCGCAGAGCGGCTGGGCTGACGCCCAGGCTTAGAAGGCTTCCAGCCGCCACACGTCGAAGGCCGGCTCTTCGTAGGGGTGAGCTGCGCGCAGCGCGGTGACGGCATCGCGTATGAGCTGGTCCTCGCAGACCAGCTCGACCTTCACTTCCTCGACTCTTTCCAGATCGCCAACTTGGCCGATGTGTGGGTTGGCGCCGTCCAGCGGACGAAACTGGCCGGTGCCCCGGGTCTCGAAGCAGCACGCCTCGTAGTCGCCGATGCGCCCGGCCCCGCTGGCGAACACGGCTTCCTTGACCGTTTCGGCATCCTCGAGCGGAACGTAGAAGGCAAGCTTGTGCATCGTTTCCTCTCCTGTAATGCATGGCTCCTCCCATGATACGTCTCGCCGCTCAGAAAAATACCTACCGAAGTGCGCAAAAAAAAACTTGTCCAGATTTTGTACAGAATATAGATTGTGTACAGGGTTTGGTCAGATCGACGCGAGCCCTCATCGTTCACCCCCATGAGGTACGTACAGATGAAAATGTTGCAACGAGTGGCCATCGGTTGGGTGGGAGCTGGCATGCTGGGTGTCACCTTGGCGGGCGCCGTGCAGGCTGACAACCACGGTGGGGCTAAGGATATCGTCGATACCGCCGTGGCGGCCGGTCAGTTCGAGACCCTGGCGGCTGCGCTGGATGCGGCAGGTCTGGTCGAAACGCTCAAGGGCGACGGTCCCTTCACTGTCTTCGCTCCAACGGATGAGGCCTTTGCCGCCTTGCCCGAAGGCACCGTGGAGAGCTTGCTCGAACCCGAGAATCGCGAACAGCTCCAGGCGGTGCTGACCTATCACGTCGTGGCGGGCAAAGTGATGGCCGAGGATGCGATGGGGCTGGACAGCGCCACGACCGTTCAGGGGCAGGACATCACCGTCACCACCATGGACGGCAGCGTGATGGTCAACGACGCCAGCGTGATCCAGGCCGACATCGAGGCAAGCAACGGCGTCATCCATGTCATCGATAGCGTGCTGCTGCCCGAGTGATAGGGAAATCATCGACGTGTCCGCCTTGCCACCCCTCGGGGGTGGCATTTTCGTAGGCACTTGGGCATGGCGCGAGGGCATGGCATGGTTTATATGACAGTCGCTTTGGGTGGCCAAGGAGGAAACCATGGACCGAGCACTTTCCACATTGCTGGAAGTGCAAGGACTCTCGCCCGTCGGTGAAATGCATCCGCTCGGGGGCGGCGATATCGCCGCCGTCTATCGGCTGGAAACGTCCCAGGGGGCGGTCGTGGTCAAGCATGACGATGCCGAGCGATTGACGGGCGAAGCGGATGGTCTGAATGCCTTGCGCCAGGCCGGGAGTTCGCTACTGGTGCCAAGCGTCCTGGCGCTGGGCGACGGCTGGCTGGTCATGGAGGCGCTCGAGACAGGTTCTCGCTCGCAGCGCTCTGCCACGGCCTTGGGCGAGGGGCTTCGCCAGTTGCATGCGCATACCTCAGCCGAGCATGGCTGGCCGCGGGACAACGCTTGCGGGAGCACGCCCCAGCCCAATGCGCCGCTCGCTGACGGGCGAGCCTTTCAGCGCGATCGACGCCTGCTGCCGCTAGCCCGGGCCTGCCACGAGCGAGGACTGCTGGATGGCCGGCTGCGCAGCCGCATCGAGGCCCTGGCGCAGGCCCTGGAAGAGTGGCTGCCCGACGTGCCGGCAAGCCTGCTGCATGGCGACTTGTGGTCGGGCAACGTACTGCATACCCCGCTAGGACCAGCCGTCATCGATCCGGCAGTGTACCGCCACTATCCCGAAGTGGACCTGGCCATGCTGACGCTGTTCGGCTCGCCCGGCGATGCTTTCTTCGATGCCTACTGGGATGGCGATGCTCCGCATGACTGGCCGCGGCGAGAGGCGCTGTTCCAGCTCTACCCATTGCTCAATCATCTGCTCTTGTTCGGGGGCGGTTATCGGAGTGGCGTCGAGCGGGCGGTGGTCACCCTCGAGCAGCACTGACGCGACAACTATTCATTCAAAAGTTCGTTTGAATGCACTTGCCCACCCCAAGCTCGCTACATACACTCAAGTATGTTTGTTCACTCATGGAAGAGAGACATCATGCGAAGAATCATTGGCAGCATCGTTGCTGCAGGAATCGTTGGTTGGGTGGCGCCGGCCATGGCAGACCCGGGCGCCGTCACGCTGCAGATGGACAACGATGGCATGTTCAGCAGCGACGACGACAACTATACGGCCGGCCTCGAACTCATCTGGACCCGTTCGGTAGCCTCGGAACATTGGAGCCAGCGAATCGCCGAGGGCCTCCCGGACGGCTGGCTGAGCCGGGTCGATGCGCTGAGCTATCACCTGAGCTATCGCATGTATACGCCGGTGGAAGTCAAGCGGCGTGACCTCATTGAAGACGATCGCCCATACGCCGGCCTGGTACTGGGCGGGCTTGCCCTGTATGGCCGGCAGCCCTTGCAAGGCGCCTGGCAGAGTGAAGAGGCGCTTCAGCTCGATATCGGCGTGGTCGGGCCGGTCACGGCGGCCGACAGCGTCCAGCGCGAAGTGCATCGCTTCGTCGAAAGCCAGCGGCCTCGCGGCTGGGCCCACCAGTTGGGCAACGAACCCGTCCTCAACGCTTCCTACCGACGCCACTGGTGGCACCGCCAGTCGCTGGGACCGCTCGAGATGCAGCACGGGCCGGGGCTCTCGGCCTCGCTCGGCAACCTCCTCGTCCAGGCAGGGGCGGGTTATGGCCTGCGCCTCGGCAAAGGCTTGGATAACGTCATGGGCTGGCCCTCCCTAGGGGTCGAGCAGGGCGGCTACCGGCAGGTCGCGACATCGCCCGGCGGCGGCTGGCATCTCTTTGCCGCCCTACAGGGACGCTACGTGGCGCACAATCTGCTGCTGGACGGCAACACCGTGCGCGACAGCCACTCCGTCGACCGCCGTGAGCTGGTCGGTGACGCCGTGCTGGGGTTGGCGCTGACCTGGGAAAAGTGGGAGGTCAGCGTAGCGCACGTTTGGCGCAGCCGGGAATTCGAGGAGCAGGAGGGAAGTACCGTTCATGGCGCACTTTCGCTGAGCTACCGGCTCTGAGCAAAGGGCTTCCGAGCGATGTTTCTCGGCGGTGGGTTGGCTAGCCCCGCGCTTCGGCCTACCTATACTTGAAGCCTGGCCGGCCGGCCTAACCGATAGACGAAACAATCTGGGAGGGCAACGCCATGAAGCAGCCAACGGGAGCCGATCGGGTGCGTGTTTGCATCTTGGCGCTGGCGGCCTGGCTTGCCGTGAGCGTGCCTGCCTGGGCCGAGCCGGGTGAGTCGCGCCATGTACCGCTGTCTCCTGCCTGGCAGCCAGTCTTTCAGCCCTTCGCCTGGCAGCGCGAGCACTGGCGCCGGCTCAGGCGGCAGGATCCCTCGTTCGTCATCGAGCTGCCCCCGGCATTATTCGATCCCTACCGCAACTGGGGCCATGCCCCGGCACCGACCGTACCGCCTCGCCCCGCCCCGGTAGTTACGCGCGAGCGCGGCGAGATATGGCGCGACGACGTGGTGGGTTCCGGCAGTGGGGGCCGGGTGGAAATCCACCCCGAGGGGCGTATCGTGCGCAGCCGCCCGCGTAGCGACTGAGCTTGTTCGATTTACATCCATACATGCATGAATGTAAAATTCGTCGACCTTTGACGTACAACGGGAACGACGCAAATCATGAAAAGAGCATTTCGATTCGGCCGGGCGGTCTCGATGGCCTCGGTCGTCGGTCTGTTGCTGGCCGCCTGCGGTCAGGAGGAAAATCCGCAGGCGCAACAGCAGCAGGCCGCTCAGGAGCGTCCACCGCATCCCGTCGAGGTCGTGGCGATCGAGCGCCAGGATATCGCGTTGGAGAAATCCTACCCGTCGTTGCTGCGTAGCGACGACGAGGTCACCCTCGTGGCTCGTATCACGGGCAACCTCGAGAAGCGCCACTTCGAGCCCGGCGAACAGGTCGAGAGAGGACAGCGTCTCTTCTCCATCGAGCCGGACGTCTATCAGGCGGCGGTGAATCAGAACGAGGCCAACCTGCAAAGCGCCCAGGCTGAACTGTCCCGTGCCCAGCGCGACGCCCAGCGCTTCGAACGCCTGTTGAATCAGAACTCGGTGAGCCAGCAGCAGGTCGACCAGGCGCGCGCGGAGCTGGGAGTGGCGCGTGCTGCCGTGGCCCAGGCCGAGGCGGCGCTGGCGAGTTCGCGCATCGATCTCGAATACGCCGAGGTCACCGCGCCGGTATCGGGCGTGATCGGCCTGGCGCAGATCAACGTCGGCAACCTGGTCAGCCCCGGCTCGGTACTGGCAACCATCACACCGCTGGATCCGCTGGAGGTGCGCTTCCAGTTGCCGCAGCGCGACGCCCTCGAACTGCGTCAGCAACTGCGGAGCCAGGAGGGTGAACCGTTTCGCGCCACCCTGAACGTTCCCGGTGGCAGCGGGGCGGCCACCCGAAGCCTGGAAGGGCGGCTCGATTTCCTGGGTTCGCGGGTGGATGAGCGCACCAGCACAGTCCAGGCCAGTGCCACTTTTCCCAACCCCGATACCCGGGTGCTGCCAGGTCAATTCGCACGCATCAGCCTCGAGGGACTCAAGCGCTTCGGCGTGCTGGCGGTGCCCGAGATTGCCGTGTCCCAGGGCCTGATGGGGCCGCAGGTGTTCGTGCTCGATGAAGACGACACGGCGCGCGCCCGTACCGTGGAGCTGGGGGAGGTAGCGGGCCCTTGGCAGATCATCCGCGGCGGGCTGGAGCCCGGCGAGCGGGTAGTGGTGGGCGATCCGGCCGGCATTGAACCCGGCACGCCCATCGACCCGCAGCCCTTCGAGGGCAATGCGCAGGTGCTGGTCGAGGAAGCTGAGCAGGCTGAAGCCGAGGCCGAGCGCCAGGCTGCAAAGGCCGTGCAGGAAGGGGAACCCGCCGAGGCCACGCCGGAGGGGGAAGCCGCTGAAGGCGGCGAGGACGACGCATGAATTTCTCCAATTTCTTCATCAGGCGGCCGATCTTCGCCACGGTGCTGGCGATCATCCTCACCGTAATGGGGGTGGTCAGCATGCGAGTGCTGCCCATCGAGCAGTATCCCAGCGTGGTGCCGCCCACGGTGTCGGTGGAGGCGCAGTTCCCCGGGGCCGATGCGGAAACGGTCGCCCAGACCGTGGCGGCCCCGCTGGCCGAAGCGATCAACGGTGTCGAGGACATGCTCTACATGACCTCGACCAGCGCCGACAACGGCTCCATGAGCCTGAACGTGGCGTTCGACATCGGCACCGAGGGTGATATCAACACCATCAACGTCAACAACCGGGTACAGGGGGCGCTATCGCGCCTGCCCGAGGCGGTACAGGCCCAGGGCGTGACGGTGGAGTTGCGCTCCAGTTCGATCCTGATGCTGGTGGCGCTGATCTCGCCGCAGGGAGACTACAGCAATGTCTTCATGCAGAACTACGCCACGCTGAACATCCTCGACGAGCTGCGCCAAGTGCCCGGCGTGGGCGAGGCCTCGGTGCTGGGCGGCGGCGAGTTCGCCATGCGCGTGTGGATGGACCCCGACAAGCTGGCCCAGTACGACCTGACCCCCACCGAAGTGGCACGGGCCATTCGCGCTCAGAATACCGAGGTGCCGGCAGGCAATCTGGCGGCCACGCCGCAGCGCGATCCGCGTGCGTTCACCTATACCATCACCGCCGGCGGGCGACTCAACGACGTCGAGGACTTCCGCAACATCTTCTTGCGCACCAACCCCGACGGCTCGGCTCTGCGCCTGGACGACGTGGCGCGCATCGAGCTGGGCGCCTCCTACTATGGCGTGCAGGCGCGGCTGAACGGCGCCACCATGACGCCGATCATCATCAACCAGCAGCCGGGCGCCAATGCGCTGGAGACGGCACGGGCGGTGCAGGCGACCATGGCCGACCTGGAAACGCGCTTTCCTCCCGGGCTCGAATACGTGGTGCCCTACGACACCACGCTCTTCATTGGCGCTTCAGTGGATACCGTCACCAGCGTCTTCATCGAAGCTTTCCTGATCGTCGGGGTGATCCTTTTCATTTTCCTGCAGAACTGGCGCTTCACGGTGATCGCCATGTCGGTGGTGCCGGTCTCGGTACTGGCCACCTTCGCCGGTTTCTACCTGTTCGGCTTCTCGATCAATCTGCTGACGCTGTTCGCCCTGGTGCTCTCCATCGGCATCGTGGTCGACGACGCCATCCTGGTGGTGGAGAACGTCGAGCGCGTGCTCAGCGAGGACGACGAGATCACCGTGACCCAGGCCACCATCCGCGCCATGCGGGAGGTGGGTGGCCCGGTTATCGCCACGTCGCTGATCATGGCGGCGGTGTTCGTGCCGGTGGCTTTCCTGGGGGGCTTCACCGGACAGATCTATCAGCAGTTCGCCATCACGGTGGCCGTCTCGGTGGCCTTCTCGGCACTGATGGCGCTGACCTTTACCCCGGCGCTCTCGGCCATCTTCATCAAACACAAACCCAAGGGCGTGGGACGATCCAAGCTGATGCGGGCGCTCAACACGCCGCTGCGGCTGTTCGACCGCCTGTTTGCCGGCGTTACCGCCGCCTACATGTGGGCGGTCAAGGTGCTGGTGCGCTTCTGGGGGCTGGCGCTATTGTTCACGGGGCTGATCATCGGCGCCTCCTGGTGGCTCTATCAGGTCGCTCCCTCGACCCTGGTGCCCGAGACCGACCAGGGCATCGTGCTGGCCAGCGTCCAGTTGCCCGATTCTGCCTCCCTGGCGCGCACCCAGAGTTACATGGACGAGCTCAGCTCGCGCATCGAGGAAGTGCCCGGAGTGCGGTATTCCACCGCCGTGGCCGGTTACGACATCCTCTCGAGCTCGGTCAACACCGCGCGGGGGATCATGTTCATCAACATGGAACTCTGGGACGAACGTGAGCTGACCGCTACCGAGCTGGTGGGGCGGGTAATGCAGCTGGGAGCCCAGATTCCCGGCGGTTCGGCCATGGCATTCAATGTGCCGCCGATCATGGGACTCTCCACCACGGGGGGCTTCGAAGGCTACCTGCAGTCCTTCGAGGGTGCCTCTCCGCAGGAGCTGTTCCGGGCTTCGGTTAAGGTGATGCAGGCGGCCAACCAGCACCCCGCCCTGCAGCGGGTGTTCACTACCTTCAACGTCAACGTGCCGGGCTATCGTGCCGAGATCGACCAGCAGAAGGCGCTGAGCTACGGCGTGGCGCTGGAGGACCTGAACGCAACCCTGTCGAATACCTTCGGCAACGGCTTCGTCAACTTCTTCAGCTATCAGAACCGCAACTTTCAGGTCTACCTGCAGAACGAGGATGAGTTTCGCAGGACCCCTGACGACGTCAGCAGCGTCTACGTTCGTGGCGGCAACGGCGAGCGGATTCCGCTGTCGGAGTTCGTCACGCTGGAACGCCAGGCCAAGCCGGCGGTGGTGTCGCGCTTCGGTGTCTACCTGGGGGCGCAGTTCCAGGGCGGCCCTGCACCGGGCTACAGCTCCGGCCAGGCGATCGCCGCCATGGAGGAGATCGTCGAGGAGACCCTCGGCGGTGGCTGGGGTATGGGCTGGACCGGTACCGCCTACCAGGAGAGCCAGCTAGGCAATACCGCGACGCTGGCCATCGTCTTCGGCATCCTGATGGTGTTCCTGATCCTGGCGGCGCAGTACGAGAGCTGGTCACTGCCGCTGGCGGTGCTCACGGCAACGCCCTTCGCCTTCCTCGGCGGTATCGGCGGTATCGTGCTGCGCGGGCTCGATACCAGCGTTTACGTGGAGATCGGCATGCTGGTGGTGGTGGGGCTGGCCGCCAAGAACGCCATCCTGATCGTCGAGTTCGCCGAGCTGCAGCGCAAGGAGCAGGGCAAGTCGATCCGCGAGGCGGCCATCACCGCGGCAGAGCTGCGCTTCCGGCCGATCGTGATGACCTCGCTGGCGTTCATCTTCGGTACGCTGCCGCTGGCGCTTGCCAGCGGGGCGAGCGACGTCAGCAGCCACCACATCGGCACGACGGTAGCGATGGGCATGGCCTCGGTGGCGGTGCTCGGCAGCCTCTTCGTGCCGAGCTTCTACGCCGTGATCGCTCGCGCCTCCGACTGGCTGCGCCTGCGGCTGAGGGGTCGGCACGAGGCCGCGAACGAGCACACCTGAGCGGCAGGCTATTCGCACCGTGTGGTCACAGGGCGTCGCCGAGAGGTGGCGCCCTTTTTCATGATCGGAACGTGCCCTGGTCAGAGCGGCTTGGGCTAGGCTGAAGGTGAGTCGAGCGTTGACCGCGAGGAGGCCGCCATGGAAGCCGTGCGTGAGATTGCCCTGAGTTTTCCCGTCGTCGTCTTCACTGCCTTGTTGCCACTGGTGCTGTTCTATTGGCTATTGGTGCTGCTGCGCCTGGCGCCGCTGGAATTGTTCGCCCGCGACAGCCTCAAGGGCGATCATCTGGCCAGCACCATGGTGGCGTTGGGCTTCGTCGGCGTACCGGTTTCCTTTGCCCTCAGCGTGCTGCTGGGGTTGGCGGCTGCCATTACTCTGGCGATCGAGCTGGCCGTGCTGCGCTGGTTGCCGCTGGGGCTGTTTCGCATCCCCGTGGGCGTAGCGGTGCTGTGGGCGGCCTTCGTTCTCGCCTCGCCCCTGGCGGCAAGCGTATGCCATGCGCTGCAGCGCCGTTTCCATCGGTTGGCGCAATCGCAGCCGCGCTGCCTGCTGGGCGAAGTCGTCCAGGTGTGTTCCGCAGCCGATGCACAGGGCTGGACCACGGCCACGCTGGCCAACGACCCCGCATGCGAGGTACGCCTGCACGGCAAGGCAGGTGACATGCCCCGCCCCGGGGAGCGCCGGGTACTGGTCAAGTTCGTAGTGAAGGAGGGCGCCTACCGCAGCGTGGCGGAGAGCCGTTACTGCGAGGCGCGCGAGCACTTGTGCCGGTTGCGGTTGGCTCGCGGCCGTGCCGGGGTCAGCCATGGCGGGGCCGAGGCGCCACTGTAACGCTCAATGCTCGGCGCGCAGCAGCTCCAGTTGGGCCTCGACGAGCTGCGTGCCTCGCTCACGCAGCGAGAACTGGTCGTGATTGCGCAGCCAGTCGTGGAACAGGCCACCGAGTATGGCCTGCAGCAGCCTGGCGGCCACTTCCGGGGAAAGGTCCTGACGTAGATGGCCCATGCGGGCGGCACTGGTGAAGTAGCCGAGCAGGGCGCCACAAGCGTCTTCGGCCATCTCGTTCTGCATCGCCAGTGGGTCGATCTCGGCAAAGGTTTCGCAATGGTGGATCAGGATGGCGTGCACACGGCGATAGCGCGGCTGCTCGAGGTGCGCGAAGCCGCTCTGGCAGGCCTGCCGGATGGCTTCCAGCGGCTTGTTGGCGAGTTCCGGGTCGCCGATCTCCTCGACCAGCTCTTCGAACGGCATGCGTACCCGTTGCAACATGGCCCGGAACAGGTCGGCCTTGTTCTTGAAGTGCCAGTAGACGGCACCGCGCGTCATGCCGGCCTCGCGGGCGATCTGCTCCAGCGAGGTGCGGGCCACGCCACGTTCGAGGAAGACAGCCTCGGCGGCATCGAGCAGGGCTTCGCGTGTGGCGGCGGCTTCTGCCTTGGTACGTCGGGCCATGGTGGGGCGGTTCTCCTCGGTCCTGTACTGCTATGTTTTTGTCATTCTAACCCAAGGATGACACGCTTACATTCGTATATGTATGTCATGCTTCATAGTATGACGCCACCTAAGCCTATCCCTCGTATTCCACGCAGTGGCCCTGTATAACGGATCGAACACTGTTCCGCTTCGGAAAAGGCCATGCCCCGCGCATCTTTTGAGCTCAACGGCGCCAAGATCAAGCCCGGTAGCCGCCTTCAGGTCGACGTGCCGGTGGCGCGACTCTACACCCATGCACCGCTGCATATTCCCGTCGAGGTGGTGCACGGCCGCCGCCAAGGGCCTGTCATGCTGGTTTGCGGCGGCATACACGGCGATGAGATCAACAGCGTTGAGATCGTACGCCGGCTGATGCGCTCGAAGCAGATCCAGGGGCTCAATGGCACCCTGATCGCCGTGCCCATCGTCAACGTCTTCGGCTTCATGCAGCACAGCCGCTACCTGCCGGACCGTCGCGATCTCAATCGCTGCTTTCCCGGCAGTGAATCGGGCTCGCTGGGAGCCCGGGTGGCGGCGCTGTTTCGCGAGCAGATCGTCGATCACGCAACGCATATCATCGACCTGCATACCGGGGCCATCCACCGCACCAACCTGCCGCAGATCCGTGCCCAGCTCAGCCCCGGCAGCGAGACCGAGCGCATGGCCAACGCCTTCGGCGCGCCGGTCATCCTCAATGCCGAACTGCGCGAGGGTAGCCTGCGCCACTACGCCCAGAGCCGTGGCATTCCGGTACTGACCTATGAGGCCGGGGAGGCGCTGCGCTTCGACGAGTGGGCGATTACACCGGGGGTTCGCGGCGTGCTCAGGGTGATGCGCCGGTTGGGAATGCTGGCGGGAGAGCATCGCCGCCGCCCGCCGCCGGCGGCGGAACTGGCCAACGGTTCGAGCTGGGCGCGGGCACCGATCGACGGCATCCTGCGGCCCAAGGTGCGCCTCGGGGCGCGGGTGACCAAGGGCGATGTGCTGGGTAAGGTGGCCGATCCCTTCGGCAACGCCGAGGCCTGCGTCAAGGCCATGGCCGATGGCATCGTGATCGGCATGAGCCGGCTGCCGCTGGCCAACGAAGGCGAGGCGCTGTTCCATATCGCCCGCTTCGATGCCATCGAAGAGGCCGAGAGCGCGATCGAGGACTTCCATTCCAGCCTCGAACCGCCGCCCGACCCGCTCTATTGATCAGGCTTCGGCGAGGCGGGGTTCGGTCTCGTGCTCGCTTCTTTCCGGCACCAGGCTCAGCGCATCGTCGAACACTCGCAGGCAGGCGCCGTCGAGGTGGCCGTTCTCCGACAGGTGGCGACGGAAGCGGCGCCCGCCCGGCTGGCCCTGGAACAGGCCCAGCAGGTGACGGGTGACATGGTTGAGCTTGGCGCCTTCCTCGAGGCGACGGGCGATGTAGGGGCGGAAGGCACGGGCGGCCGCATGCCGGCTCACGGCCGGCCCGGGCTCGCCGTAGAGCGCCTGGTCAATGCCGGCCAGCAGCCAGGGGTTCTGGTAGGCCTCGCGGCCGACCATGACGCTATCCACGTGGCTTAGCTGCTCGCGACACTCCTCCAGCGTCTTGATGCCGCCATTGATGCCGATGTGCAGCTCGGGCCGGCTGGCCTTGAGGCGATGCACCCGCGGGTAGTTCAGCGGCGGGATGTCGCGATTCTCCTTGGGCGAGAGCCCCTGCAGCCAGGCCTTGCGCGCATGTACGATGAACGTCTCGCAGCCGGCGTCCGCCACCTGGGCGATGAAGCGCTCCAGGTCGGCGTCCTCGTCCTGGTCATCGATACCGATGCGGCACTTCACTGTCACCGGAATGCTTACCGCCTCACGCATGGCCCGCACCGCCACCGCGACCTTCTCGGGGTGGCCCATCAAGCAGGCGCCGATCATATTGTTCTGCACACGGTCGCTGGGGCAGCCGACGTTGAGGTTCACTTCGTCATAGCCCCACGCCTCGGCAATCGCCGCGCACTCGGCCAGCTCGCCCGGGTCGCTGCCGCCCAGCTGCAGCGCCAGGGGATGCTCGACCTCGTCATAGCCGAGGAAGCGCTCGCGCGGGCTGCCGTGCAGGATCGCGCCGGTGGTCACCATCTCGGTATAGAGCAGGGCGTGGCGAGTCAGGGTGCGGGCGAAGGCGCGGTAGTCGCGGGTCGTCCAATCCATCATGGGGGCCACAGAAAACCGGCGCGCCCGTGCCAGCGGGTCATGTCCAGTCATATTGCTCATCTATGGCCTCCAGGTGTCGCCGATATTACCATTTGATCCACCTCATATCGCCTGACCAACTCCTGCGGTAACATCTGGGTAACGAAGCGCTTACAGCTCGCACAGCAACGCCGGGACGCGCGCCGTCGAGCGACAGGGAGCAGGAGATGAGATGGCCGGCCATTGTACGCAAGAAGGAGCAGCGCGCCCAGAGTAGAGTGCCCGTTCCGCTCTGCAGCCGCAGTGCGCGTGGCGATTCGGCGGCGAGCAACGCATCAAGCGCCTGCAGCGGGAATTTGTTCCTAAGGAAGGCCACTCCTTGGGCGGCCCTGGTTGAGCTGGTCCGTGAATGAGGCGCAACGCATCAAACCTGCCTGGCCGACCTCATTTCTTCTTCCGCATGAAAGGAAACACCTTGCGCATGGCATCCGCGAGGATCTGGTCAGGCAGCTTGTGCTCCAGGTTCACGGCAGCCCTGGCGGCGGTGTACGTGCCTTTGTATTCCTTGGCGATTTCGCAATCCGACATGCTGTCAGGCAACTGCTCTTTTTTCCGGATTGCGTCGATGACGGCCTTGTCCATAATGCCCTCCACTGAAGCTACCTGCTGTCGAGCATAGTGTAGGATCGCAGGTTGGCGGCAGTCATCACTGGCTCTTTGCCACAGGCAACTCACCCCATCGTGTGGTGTATCGCTGGGTCAGATTCGCGCAGCGCAAATGCCACGCCGCTCCTGGGCTCGGCGTGCCGAGCTTGACGGTGCCACGCCCCATCGTGCGGTTCAGGTCATCTATCACGTTCATCAGCTTGGCACTGCGCTGCCTGTCGGTGTCGCTCTGCGGCGTGTCGAGCAGAGAGAGCTGCTGCCGGCTGGCGTCAACCAGGTCGAGCAGCATTACGCCTCCTTTCTGAAAGAGATAACCCTTGCGGTAGATGCGCTGAAGGGCCTGGCCGGCTGCGTGAAGAATCTCGCGGCTGTCATCGGTGGGCCGGGGCAGTTCGAGCACGGCGCTGGGTGTGTACTGCGGCAGGTCCTGCCGGAACGGGTTGGTCTTGAGGAACACCAGCACTGCGCGGGCAAGGCTGCCCTGGCTACGCAGCTTTTCGGCGCCGCGTTGGCCGTGCTGTCGCATGGCTTCGCGGATCTCTCCGACGTTGTCGGTCAGCTTGCCGAAGCTGCGGCTGGTCATGATGCGCTGCCGGGGCTCATGGAAGTCGTTCATCTCGATGCAGCTGATACCGCGCAGCTCCAGGGCGGTGCGCTCGAGCGTGACGCTAAATTGCTGGCGGATGCGCTTGGGGTCGGCCTGGGCGAGGTCCCAGCCGGTGCGGATGCCGATAATAGCGAGCCGCTCCACCAGCCGCCGGCCAACGCCCCATAAATCGCCCAGCTCGAAGCGCTGGAGTAGAGCTTTGGTTTCGGCGCTATCGGCTTGGAGTACACACACACCGCGGTAGGCAGGGATCTTTTTAGCTGCTCTGTTCGCAAATTTGGCGAGGGTTCGGGTTGGTGCGACACCGACGCAGACGGGGATTCCGGTGTATTGACGGACGCGGTCATGGAGCTGCCGGGCATGCTCGAGCATCTGATCGGAGGTGAAGCCACCGAAGCGGACGAACATTTCGTCGATGGAGTAGGGTTCAACGCCGGGGGAGAACTCCTCGAGCACGGACTGCACGCGCTGGCTCATGTCGCCGTAGAGTTCGTAGTTGCTCGAGAGGAGATGGATTCTGCCTTGGCGCGCCAGGTGCTGGATCTCGAATGCCGGCGTGCCCATTGTGATGCCAGTTGCCTTGAGCTCGTTGGAGAGCGCGATGACGCAGCCGTCGTTGTTCGACATCACCCCGACAGGGAGGCGGCGCAGCCGCGGCTGGAAGACACGCTCGCAGCTGACGTAAAAGCTGTTGCAATCGACCAGGCCGATCATGCTCATACCGTGTACTCGTGGATGACCGAGCGAACGACTCCCCACACCTGGCAATCCAGATCGACGAGCGGGATGGGGGCATAACGAGGGTTGCCGGAGCAGAGACACGGCACGTTGCCCCTCAGCTCGTAGCGCTTGATGGTGATCTCGCCGTCGACCAAGGCGACGATGATGTGACCAGGACGGGGATCGATTGAACGATCGACCACTAGGGTATCGCCCTCATTGATGCCCAGCTTGACCATGCTGTCCCCAGTCACCGTGAGGAAGAACGTCGCGGAGGGGCGCTTCACGAAGCGCTCGTTGAGGTCGAGGGTGCGGCCTTCGTAATCTTGTGCCGGTGACGGGAAGCCCGAGAGACCAGCGCGGCCCAGGGCTAGAGGGTAGGGAAGCGCAAGCGGTGGCGGCTCGCAATGAGCCGGAATGAGGTTTGCCAGTTTCATGGTGAGTCCCTTTGCACAGCTGTAGTTTTATACAGTATTGTCGACAACGTCGCTTCCAGGCAACAGGCAAACGCTAATGGAAGTTAGCCGCTGGGCGACCATCATAGAGAAAAGTGAGACGGGGCAGGGGTATGCGAGTGAACTATTTGGGTCCGCTGTGCGCGGGCATGCATCCAGCCATGGAGGGGCTCAACCTCAAGCATTTCAGGGCAAGTTGCTACCTGGTGGAAGTGAGCGATGAGGCCGGCGTGAATGGGCCGATCATGGAGGGGGATCAGCTCGTCGTGGACGAAGCGCGGCCGGTAAGACATGCGGACCTGGTAGTAGCGGAGCTGACGGCGAGCAGCGGCTTTTCCGTACCCGCCGGATCGGCGGTGCCTAACGGCTGATGCCGACGGCGGGGCCACGGCATTCGCTGATTGCTCGAGTATCGGATCTGCGTGGGGTGGTAGGTCAGCCAGGCGCGGCGGTATGCGGTGTAACCTCGCGAGCAGTAAATAATGAACCCGGCCTGTTGGCCGGGTTCGTGTCCGATCTTGCAGGGAATCGTAGACTCAAAATTCAGCCCACTCGGCTTCTTTGTAGGCCTTAACGCAGGTGAAGGCGTCGCGATCGGTGACCACGTAGCGGTGCTGGTCGACGTCGCGGCGGGTCAGGGTGATGGTGGGCATGGCCCGGCTGGCGCCCATTGCCGAGGATATCTTGAACGAGTAGTCGGGAAGGCCTCTGAGGCGATGTAAGTCAGCTATCGGCTCGAGGTGCGAGAGCGAAAAAAGCCAGATAAGGTTTTAGCGCCCCGCACCTTATGGACTCGTTGCCCTAGGCCGAATTAAACGACGCTGACAGTCTCGAGCAGCTAGTGTTTAAGTATTACGTAGAAAGCGTGAATGATGCCAGGGATGAAACCCAGGAACGTCAGCAGTATGTTCAGCCAGAAGTGGCCCTTCAGGCCGACCTCCAGGAACACGCCAACTGGCGGTAACAAGAGGGCGAAGATCATCTTGATGGGGTCTGTTGCGGTAAATGCCATATCCAACTCCTTTTTGATGCGGCTCCTGATCCTGCCTCAAGCCTAGCGTATTTTCAGGCGTCGTCTGCGCGGACTGACTTACTGTTTCGAAATCAAACACGAATTGCCGGTAGGTGTCAGGAGGTAAGCCCCTTCTTCGGTGCGCCAAGAGTCAATCCAGGCATTAACCGGCTCCGTAGCCAAAGCGGATCGATGCCGGCCTTGGGGTGTAGTCGCCCGATGGTTTCGCTGGCTGGCCGCTGGCCGCCGACTGCTATCGAGGGCGGTGGCTCGAGATGCGGAGGCAAGGAGGGAGCAATCCCGCCGACGCCCTTGTAAGCCATTTCTTACAAGAAGCGAAGCGTATTTCTTACAACATTGGTTAACTTGGGATAAACCGCTTTTCGCTCGGAGCGACTACCTTGAAGTCAACGGGCTAGGGAGAGCCCTACAGGGAAGGCCGAGCGACGGAGTGCTCATACCCCAAGGATGCTTGAGCAGGATGCTCAAGATTGGTGGATAGGGAAGCGTTGATTGAAAGCCCGGCCCCAGTGGTCGGGCTTTTTTTGTTCGGCTGGATGCAGTGTTTCCCCTGGCAACTTCCTACCCGTGCGAGGGACGCCATGCTTTCGCGTTCTCTAACGGGATCGCTAAAAAATCGCGTCTCATCGAGCCTGCCCTGGCCATCGGTCAGGGCTTTTTACTGCATGTGGGGTGGGAAGCTCTCCCTGCACATCGAGTCGCGCTGGCCTATAATCCCGCCTCGGGAGGACGACCTCCCCCCATTCCGGGCATGTATTTCGGGACGACCCGAGAGAGGAAAAGGGGCCTTCTATGTCCTGGGTGCTTCTCGGCCTGGCCGGGCTGCTGGAGGTTGTATGGGCACTTGCGATGAAGCAATCGCACGGTTTCACGCGCCTGCTGCCGACTACCGTAATGTTGGTGACGATGGTTGGGTCGTTCGGGTTGCTGGCGACTGCGATGCGTAGCTTACCGCTGGGGACTGCCTACATGATCTGGACCGGTGTCGGTGCCGTAGGAACCTTTGCCGTCGGCGTGTGCTTCCTGGGGGAGGCCGTGTCGCCCCTGCGTGTCTTGGCCGCCTTGCTGATCGTTGCCGGCATCGCGACCATGAAGCTGGCGACCTGACCGAAGTGTGCTACGCCGTCGCCAACGCTCACAAGCCGTGTCGGCAATCTCTTACAAGCGGTCTTATCCCAAGTTAACGTTCTGCTTATGGCGAGCTGTCATAGTGTGCCTATCGGGCAGGGAGAGCTCGAGTCAAGGAAGATCGAGTCATGGAAGATCGAGTCATGGAAGGCTCACGAACCAAGGAAGCTCGGGCAGGACGCCTGAGGAAGTGGAAAGGAAGCGAAGATGCAGCCCGGCCTCACGGCCGGGCTTTCGCATTTATGGGCATGCGTGACTAAGGGGCATGCATGGGGGCGGAGTTTCCGGATCTCTAGAGTAAGGTGCGGGCAGCGCGAGGTCTGGGGGCAAAGAAGATCGGCAGCATACGGCGCGACGAGAGGAGGATCAGGGTGGTCCGTGAGACGGATGGCAAATTTTCTACAAGAGGGTAAGCGTTTGCCTCTATCGCCGATACCTAGCGGTTGGTAGGGTAAGCGGAGCGCTTCACCAAGCGATCGGTTCGCCCCGGTCGCCAAGGACGAAGAGAGGCGCACCTGCAAGGCCCCGGCCAGGGATGGTCAGCGCCTTGCCTATTGTTGAGGAATGGCGTCTCTCTCGGAATAAGGTCTAGCGGCATAGTGCCAGAATCGATAGCAGTGCAACTATCCTGATGGAGCAGGTCGTCAAAAGAGTATTTGTCTGCGATCACCGACATAATTTCTTATCCCAGGTTAATGATGCCCCTGAGGATTAGATGGCACAGTATACGCATCGGGCAGGGAAAGCCCGGCACGGAGGACCGAGTCAGGGACGGCTCACGCACCAGGGATGCTCGAGCAGGAAGCTTGAGGAAGATGTAAGGAAACGAAGACATAGCCCGGCCTGATCGCCGGGCTTTTTGAGCGCTAACAGGCCAGCTTTTGAGCAATGTCGAGACTGGCGAGGATGAGAGATTACTCGTTTCGCTCCGTTACATACTGGTACGTTTAATTTCCTGAGAAATCTTGATTCGGCAGGCCGGCAAACTATTCTGAGGATGTAAGCGAGGCGGCATGGAAGCCTCTCAAGGCAGGAAGCCTTGATGGCCAGGAGGTCGGCGGGACGGAACAGGGAAGACCACTCGAGACAGGATGTCGTTATGGTCAGGGAGTTCCAGAAGCAGAGCTTTTTATCAGCGCTTTTTATCAGCCCTCTCACTTTGTGAGGGGGCTGTCTCTTTTTCGCCCAAATTTACACAGTTAGCACCTGTTTCCTCTGGAAATATTGTCAAACAGCGTCATGCAGGGAGGCCGCTATGGATGACGATCTGACGGATCATCAAATAGAAATTCTATCATTCGCCATGCAGCATGGCGGTGTGCTCGCCGCTCCTTTTGGTCACCTTGGAGAAGACAGCAAGGTGGCGGAAATGGAGGAGCATGTGGCTAGGTTGGCAGCGGACGGTCTTGTCAGTGTTAGGCGCGATGAAGAAGGCGAACTGGAACGTATCGAAGTCACATCAAAGGGTTATGCTGCCCTCGGAGTTCGCTAGACCCGGCTTCTAAGACAGGGTATTACATCTCTAGTCGGCAACGTCTTACACAATGAAGAGCCGATGTCGGCATTTTTCCTGCGGTCGATCTGTCATGCTGTAGATGGTCGGGCCAGGAGGGCTCCACAGTGAAGAAGGCGCCAGGAAGGTCTGGTATTCAAGGATTCGAGGAAAGGACGCCACCTCAGTGTGGATGGAATCGAACAAGCCCGGCTGAATGGCCGGGCTTATCTCGTATATGTCTTGAAGCGGGCGTGGGGCTGAAGGCGTATCGCGGTCGACTTCAGGCTTCGTATTGTCAAAAGCTTTCGCCTCTAGTGCGGCGATGAAATATGTTCATTAGCCATTGCCGCTTTTCGTCATTAGGCTGGTGAGTATCTCGCAAGGAGGCGGGGAAGAAGGAAGGCCGAGCAGAGGATGCTCGATGACGCCAGGGATGCATGACAGGATCGTCATGGTGAGCTGGAAAGGAACCAAGAATTGATGCCCGGCCTTGTGCCGGGCTTTCTTTTGTGCGCCAGGCATGGCGCGCAGCGCCTGACTGGCGCTGTTCCCGAGAGTGGTGTCTCGGGATGACTTGGGGGTGAAAGTCCCCTGCACGCCCGGCAAGGGGAAGTGCTAGCCGACGGCAAGGGTGTCTCCCGCGAGGGGGAATCTGGCGCCGGGGGCAACCCCGCGGCCCCTACCCGATTGCCTGATCCACGGCCGGCAATCCATTTCCGTTTCACGTGGTTTGCTTTTTTGTGAAAGGGTGAGTGGGTAATTAAATTCGTTTCATTTCTGTTAACGCAGGTTAATTTTTCGGCGTGAGAACAGTGCCACGATAGAGGGGTCAGGGAAGCGAGCCGAAACGAAACGACCAGGACGCCAACGAGTTTGGCAGTGAATGCAGAGATCGAAGCTCGGCCTGGCGGTCGAGCTTTCTTTATTGGTCCCCGGCGTTCGGCGGCGGAGGGCTGTCCACCGCGTGGAGGGCCGATGCGGTCGCGGATGGCTCAACGGCAGCATTCAGCGAGGAGTGGAAAAGAGCGAAAGAGAGAGCCAGACAGGCTCGACCGGGACTCAACGCAGGAGAAGAAGAATGATCGCGCTAACTAGGAAGGCAGGATCAGAATTTCTTGGCAAGAAAGGTCCTACCATCGCCATCGTCTCGATACTGACATTCATGGCATGGATATTGTTATGGCCGCAGGGTCTGAACATTGACAAGGCCGTCGGGCAGGAGCCGGAGACGACCCGATACGAAGAGAGCGCCACCTACAGCTCGGATGCCACTGAACTCATGCGTATCAGCCATGAGCTCTTCACACGCTCACTGAGCATCCTCGACAACAAGAAATACTACTGCCTGATGCGTACGCATCTGGATGGGAGCGAGATGACCGATACCCGCTCCTTTACCCTGTCCCGCTATGAGAGACTGTGCGGCATCTTCAGTGACGCGGCCGCGCTGGTCGATACCTATGCCGACCGTCTACGCGATCACGCGCGCTTTCGGCCGGGATTCTATGAGTTTGCCTTCCATGCGGGGGGGCAGGAGCAGCGCATCGGTCCCTTCCTGAGCGTGGAGGAGTGCTCCCGGATCACCGCTCGGCTCATGCAACTGGGCGAGCAGGTCTTCCCCTGCCTGCCATACGCGAAGAGCCGCTATCCTCTCGTCTTCGATACTGGCGCAGCGAGCCTCTGACGGCGTGTCGCCTCCGGTACTCGGCCTGCTGTGCTATTACAAAGGAAGCAGGCCGTCTAAAGGGGGGGCTGTCACCAACGGAGGTATCCCATGCAAGATCGTCAAGCCGAGCTGGAAGCGCTGCGCGATGAGCTGGTTGAGCGCGTAGACCGGTACAAGGTCCACAAGATGCACTTGGAAAATCCCCTCGATCGGGACATGGAAGAGCAGGCCATCGAGCTCGAGAACGAAGACGTGATCGATGCCCTCGAGGAAGAGGCTGAAGAGGAGCTGGGGCAGGTCATGCATGCGCTCGAGCGCATCGAGGAAGGCGAGGGCGAGCTGTGTGAGCGTTGCGGTGAGCCGATCGACCCCCGAAGGCTCGAGGCGATTCCCTACGCTACGCTTTGTCTCGACTGTGCCGGGCAGGAAGGAGAACCTTAATCGCCATGGGCAGGACTTGCTGATCGTTGGAGTGCTAATCTAAGCAAGCCATTTACGGTCAGGAGTAAGGCATGAAGGCATGGCGTCGATCCTGCACGGGGCTGTTGGCAGTGCTGTGGCTGTCGGGCTGTGGTGGCGATGACAGCGACTCGGCAGCGAAAGAGGAGCCGCAACAGGAACAGCCGAACGACGTTACCAGCGAGCCAGCCGAGGCGCCGACCGAAGTGGACCCGTTAACGGTCGAGATTCATGCCTCTGCTAGCCTGCGTGGCGATCGTCGACTCATGGTCGAGGGTGAAACCAACCTACCTGACGAGACGCGCCTCTTGCTCGTCGTGGAGCGTGAGCTGAGCGGCTTGCGCTGGCAGGCGCGTACAACGGTTTCCGATGGACGATTCGCCGCGGGGCCGTTCGGGTCGGGCAGCGGCCTGCCGGATGGGGGGTACACCATCACCATCGACCTGGTAGAAGCCACCATTCAGCCGGCTTCCGTGCAGGAGCGAATCGGTAAGCAGGGCGAGCACCTCGAGGGTGAGCTGGTACGGAGCTCGCAGCATGGCCTGGGGCAGGTGGCAAGGTACTCGCGGCGCTACCTGATCGGCAGTGAGCCGCGCCGGGCCACCGATCAGGTAGAAGTGTTGGAAGTCGAGTGAAGGGGGGCGACTTCAGGCGCTATCCTTGCGCCAGCGAGCCAATAGCCTTCCCACAACCCTCTCGGTCGTCTCCAGCGGGATCGGTATGGACGTGGCGTCGCTGACGCTGCTGAACAACAACTCACCGTTATTGCCGTACTCGAGTTGTCCGATATACAACCCTCCCGCCCCTTCAATCAGATAGCGGCCAGGCCGGTCGCAGTTCTCGGTGGGGCCGAAGGCGGCAAGATCACCGCTATCGAGGTAGTCGAACCGCTCTCCTGGCGCCGGGGTGACGAGATAGCACTCACCTTGCCAGCCGACACCTGCCAGAATTTCATCGGACAACGTGAAGTGGTTGGCATTGGGGTCCAACCATGGCACGGGAGGCTGGCCGCGAAGGTAGAGTGGCGTGGGCCTCAACCGAGCCTCGCCTTCGAGCAGTTGAGCCAGCGTACAGCCAAGGGCATCCGCCAGCGCTACCAACCTTTCATGACCGATCTGCTTGATGGCACCCGATTCCCAATACGAGATCGTGACATCCGAAACCCCGACCTTTCTTGCCAGTGCAGCCTTGTTCAGGTCTGCCTTTAACCGTAAGCGATTGATTCTTTGACCTAATGAATCCATTTCATTTAACCTGGCGACTGTAGGTACTAAAGTATGAAGATAGTCAATGATCTGTGTTAACTGTGCAAATTTAGCACGTAAACGATAAATTGACTCTACCGTCTGGGTGCCTTTGCGCCAATAAGAATCATTCTATCCGTGCAAGCCTGTGACGGCCATCACCGTCGGAGTGCTGGCGCGGCTACCTGTGTCGATTCAGGTGCGTATAATGCCGCCATACGCATACCCCGACTGGATAAGGGACGACATGACTGTACGTACTCGCATTGCGCCGTCACCCACCGGCGACCCGCACGTTGGAACTGCCTACATTGCGTTGTTCAATCTCTGCTTTGCGAAGCAGCATGGCGGGCAATTCATCCTGCGAATCGAAGACACGGACCGGGTGCGTTCCACGCAGGAGTCCGAGCAGATGATCTTGGACTCGCTGCGCTGGCTTGGGCTTAGCTGGGACGAGGGCCCTGACGTTGGCGGCCCCCATGGCCCCTATCGTCAGAGCGAGCGCGGCGACATTTATGCCGAACACGCCCGCCAGCTGATCGAAGACGGTCATGCCTTCAAGTGCTACCGCACCAGCAAAGAGTTGGACGAGTTGAGAGAGGCGCGCAAGGCCAGCGGCATGCATCTTGCGCTCAAGCCCTCGGACCTGGCGTTACCGGAAGACGAGGCGGCGCGTCGAGAGCGGGAGGGCTGGCCGTATGTGGTGCGCATGAAGGTGCCTTCCAGTGGCTCCTGCGTGATTGATGACATGCTGCGTGGCCCCATCGAGGTCGACTGGGCGCAGGTGGATGCTCAGGTCCTGCTCAAGTCGGACGGTATGCCGACCTACCATCTGGCCAATGTGGTCGATGATCATCTGATGGGCATCACTCACGTGCTGCGTGGCGAGGAGTGGATCAACTCGGCGCCCAAGCATCAGCTGCTGTATGAATACTTCGGTTGGCAGATGCCGGCGCTGTGTCATATGCCGTTGCTACGCAACCCTGACAAGTCGAAGCTCTCCAAGCGCAAGAACCCCACTTCCATCAACTACTACCGGCGTATGGGGTTCCTGCCGCAGGCGGTCATCAACTACCTGGGGCGCATGGGTTGGTCGATGCCCGATGAGCGCGAGAAGTTCAGCCTCGACGAGATGATGGCGCATTTCGATGTCCAGCGAGTGTCGCTGGGCGGGCCGATCTTCGATCTGGAGAAGTTGACCTGGCTGAACGGGCTCTATATTCGCGAGGACCTGGATGACAAGGCCTTCCTCCGGGCGCTGATGGAGTGGGCGTTCAACGAGGAGTACGTGGGTCAGATCCTGCCGCAGGTACGTACCCGGGTGGAGACCCTGTCTCAGGTGGCGCCGCTTGCAGGGCACTTCTTCAGCGGCGTGCCTGCGGTTCGTGAAGTGGATTTCGAGGGCGTCAAGGTAGAGCGTGAAGAGCTTCTCAAGTTGCTGCAGTTCCTGACCTGGCGCTTCGAGACGGTGCCGGCATGGCGCAAGGAGGTGCTGCTCGACGAGATCAAGGCACTGGCCGGCCATTTCGAACTCAAGATGAAGGATTTCCTGGCGCCCGTGTTCATCGCCATCACCGGCACTACGGCAAGTACTTCGGTCATGGACGCCATGGCAATCCTGGGTTCCGACGTGACTCGGGCGCGGCTGCGAAATGCCATCGAAGTGTTGGGCGGGGTTTCCAAGAAGCAGGCCAAGCGCTTCGAGAAAGAGTACCGCGACCTGGCTTGATCGGTCTGATTGACTTGACATGGGCGGGGCGAATCAGTAACATACGCCCCGTCTTCAAGGCACATGTGGGGCCTTAGCTCAGCTGGGAGAGCGCGACACTGGCAGTGTCGAGGTCAGCGGTTCGATCCCGCTAGGCTCCACCATACGTGTCTTGCGGTATCTGAAGACTTTGCGTCCCATTCGTCTAGTGGTCCAGGACACCGCCCTTTCACGGCGGGAACAGGGGTTCGAACCCCCTATGGGACGCCACTTCCTCCTGCAATTATCCCCGTCGATTCATCTTGTCTCAGACGCTTCCGGCGCTCTGTGTATGAGTGCGTTACGACATGTTTCCTTGCGTGAAAAGTCCATTGAAGCTGCCGTTTTTTCAGCCTTTTGGGCTTGACTTGTCCACTTGCTCAGTGTCTTGGCTGCTCTCCTGTGTGTAATTGGCCGCAAAGGCGCCAAACGAGTGTGCAGCTGCAAAAAGCGTTAAATATCAGCTACTTAAAATTGGTCAAAAAATAGCCAATCTAAGGGCAAGCCCCTTCTCATGCCGATCCGATGATGTTTTCTTGCGGTTGTGAACAGGGTTATCCACAGAATGTGTGGAAAACATTCGGGCCGTTGAAAAAGCTCGATTCGCTCCGTGTAAAGCGTGTGCTGTCAAGATAGGCTTGCCACTTTTCTGGTACTTTCTCCTTAGGTGCGTCGCGGATAGACCCACCTAAGGAGGCTTTGAGGGTGTCAGCCCTGGCCGAGTGCGCGCAGGCGACGCAACAGGGAGGAGGTGTCCCAGCGTCCGCCGCCCATTACCTGAACATCGCCATAGAACTGGTCGACCAGTGCCGTGACGGGCAGGCGAGCCTGGAGACGGCGCGCTTGCTCAAGACAGATTCCCAGGTCCTTGCGCATCCAGTCGACGGCAAAGCCGTGATCGTATTCGTCACCGATCATGGTCGCGTGGCGATTCTCCATCTGCCAGGAGCCGGCGGCGCCCTTGGAAATCACGTCGACTACGCGTTGCTGATCGAGCCCCGCCTGTTCGGCGAAATGCAGGCCCTCGGCCAGGCCCTGTACCAGCCCTGCGATACAGATCTGATTTACCATCTTGGTCAACTGACCGCTACCGGCGGGTCCCATCAGACTGACGGCCCGGGCGTAATGAGCCAGTATGGGCTCGGCACGAGCATAGTCGGGTTGCTCGCCACCGCACATGATCGTCAGCATGCCGTTCTCGGCGCCTTGCTGGCCGCCAGAGACCGGCGCGTCGATGAAGCCGATGCCGCGCTCGCGGCAGGCTGCGTCGAGCTGCTCGGCAAGGTCGGCCGAGGCGGTGGTGTGGTCGACCAGCAGGCTGCCTGTGCTCATGCCGGAAAGTGCGCCCTGTTCGCCCACGGTGACCTGCCTGACATCATCGTCATTGCCTACGCAGACCAGTACCAGGTCGGCTCCTTGAGCGGCCTCGGCGGGTGTGGCGTGGTGGCTGCCGCCATGTTCCCCGGTCCAGGCCTTGGCCTTGGCCTCGGTACGGTTGTAGACACGCACCTCGAGCCCGGCACGAGCCAGATGGCCGGCCATGGGGTAGCCCATCACGCCCAGGCCGATGAAGGCGACGGTGGAGATCTGTTCTTGCATTGCGTTTCCCTCTCTGTTGATTGTTGCTGGAAACTGGCGCGTTAACGCAGGGCCACTACGCAGAAAGCCGCCCGAAGGCGGCTTTCCACTACGCTGCGGCCGGGGCCGCATCCTGCCGCTTATTTGGCAGGATAGTCGCGCTGGGTATGGCCGATATAGAGCTGGCGCGGGCGACCGATCTTGTAGTCGTCGCTCAGCATCTCATGCCAGTGGGAGATCCAGCCGATGGTGCGCGACACGGCAAAGATCACCGTGAACATGTTGGTCGGAATGCCCATCGCCTTGAGAATGATGCCGGAGTAGAAGTCGACATTGGGGTAGAGCTTGCGCTCCACGAAGTACTCGTCTTCCAGGGCAATCTGCTCCAGGCGCTTGGCGATCTTGAGCTGCGGGTCGTCGATGCCCAGTTCGGCCAGCACCTCGTCGCAGGTCTCCTTCATCACCTTGGCACGCGGGTCGAAGTTGCGATACACGCGGTGTCCGAAGCCCATCAGCTTGAACGGATCATCCTTGTCCTTGGCCTTGTCGATGAAGCGCTGGATGTTCTCTTCGGAATCGTCGCCGATCTCGTCGAGCATCTTCAGCACCGCTTCGTTGGCGCCGCCGTGGGCCGGGCCCCAAAGTGCGGCGATGCCGGCGCTGATGCAGGCGAACGGGTTGGCGCCGGTAGAGCCGGCCAGGCGCACCGTGGAGGTGGAGGCGTTCTGCTCGTGATCGGCGTGGAGCATGAAGATGCGATCCATGGCCTTGGCATAGACCGGGTTGACCTTGTACTGCTCGCACGGATTGCTGAACATCATGTAGAGGAAGTTCTCTGCATAGCTCAGGTCGTTGCGCGGATAGTTGAAGGGCTGGCCGACGTTGTACTTGTAGGACATTGCCGCAAGGGTCGGCATCTTGGCGATCAGGCGGATGGCGCTGATCTCGCGGTCGTGTTCCTGGGTGATGTCCATGTGGTCATGGTAGAAGGCCGCCAGGCCACCGACCACGCCGCACAGGATCGACATCGGGTGGGCGTCGCGACGGAAGCCCTTGAAGAAGTTGTTGATCTGGTCGTGAACCATGGTGTGGTTACGGACCCGCGACTCGAAGTCGGCATACTGCTCATCGGTGGGGAGTTCGCCGAACAGCAGCGTATAGCACAGCTCGACGAAGTTGGACTCTTTGGCCAACTGGTCGATCGGGTAGCCGCGATGCAGCAGTACGCCCTTGGCGCCATCGATATAAGTGATGGCCGACTGGCACGAGGAGGTTGCCATGAAGCCGGGGTCGTAGGTGAACAGGCCATCGGCGCCGAGACCACGAACATCGACCACGTCAGGGCCCAGGGTGCCTGAGTAGACCGGCAGCTCGATCGTCTTGTCCAGGCCGTCTACCGTCAGTGTCGCTTTCCTGTCAGCCATTCTGGCCTCCTCTCGAAGTCGAATCGTACGTTAACTCATTCTTTCGCAAACCCTGTTGAACCGCTGGCCCGCGAAAAAGGTTCGCCCACTATAGAAGCGTTCCCGTGATTGTCAATTGGGCCAAAGCGACCGTCTCGTTGTGCGGAAGAGTCTATATTGTATAGTATCTGGATAAGAAATGGTGCTTTGCATCACTAAGAAGCCTAGCCGGCTGCGGGCTTCCTGACGATGCCCTCCTGGGATGGCCGTCAATCGCGTGTCGGCAGGCTTGTACCATGGTCGAGTGAAGGCGGTGCACATTTGTCACTGGGGGTACATGTCCCTATAATCCACACCGCGCGACTGGCAGGTACTCGTTGTCATGCCCGTCCCGGCAGCGGCGAGCCCCCTACCTCAAACCACCGCCCGCTCGAGCCTGGTCCCATCGGTTGTAGAGCGAGCCAAGAGAGTGTGTATAGAGCCGTGAATAGCAAACGACCCGTCAACCTAGACCTCACCACCATACATTTCCCGCTTCCCGCCTTGACGTCGATCGCCCACCGCATTACCGGCGTCATCTTGTTCGTTGGCCTCATCTTTGCCTTCTGGGCGCTCGACAAGTCGCTGTCGTCGCCGGAAGGATTCGCAGCCGTCAAGGACGCGCTGGCACATAACTTCCTGGCGAAGCTGATCGCCTGGGGTCTGCTGTCGGCACTGGCATTCCATTTCGTGGCTGGCATCAAGCACCTGCTGATGGATGCCGATTTCGGCGTGACCCTTGAAGGTGGCGTCAAGAAGGCACAGGCCACCGTGGTCCTCAGTGCCGTCCTGATCATTCTGGCGGGAGTCTGGGTATGGTAACCAACATCACCAATCTGGGTCGTAGCGGCCTCTCCGACTGGCTGATTCAGCGTGTATCGGCTGTCATCCTGGCGCTCTATACGGTATTCATCGTCGCGTACCTGCTGTTCAACCCCGGGCTCGACTACGCCACCTGGAGCAACTTGTTTGCCCAGACCTGGATGCGCATCTTCTCTCTGCTGGCCTTTATCTCGCTTGCCGCGCACGCCTGGATCGGCCTGTGGACGGTAACCACCGACTACCTCAAGTCGACCAGCCTGCGTATCGGCGCCCAGATCGTCATCATCCTGGCCATTTTCGTGTTCCTGGTCTGGGGCATTCAAGTTCTGTGGGGAGCCTGATCCATGTCTAACATGCGTACCTTGACCTACGATGCCATCATCATCGGCGGTGGCGGTTCCGGCCTGCGTGCCGCGCTCGAACTGGCCAAGTCCGGCAAGAAGACCGCCGTGCTGTCCAAGGTCTTTCCGACTCGCTCGCACACTGTTTCCGCCCAGGGCGGGATCACCTGTGCCATCGCTTCGGCCGACCCCAATGACGACTGGCGCTGGCATATGTACGACACCGTCAAGGGCGGTGACTACATCACCGATCAGGACGCGGCCGAGTACATGTGCTCCGAAGGTCCCAAGGCGGTCTTCGAACTCGAGCACATGGGCCTGCCATTCTCGCGCTTCGACAACGGCCGGATCTACCAGCGTCCGTTCGGCGGTCAGTCCAAGAACTTCGGCGAAGGCGGCCAGGCGGCCCGCACCTGTGCCGCGGCTGACCGTACCGGTCATGCCCTGTTGCACACGCTTTACCAGAACAACCTGAAGAACAACACGACCTTCCTCAACGAGTGGTTCGCGGTCGATCTGGTCAAGAACGCCAACGGCGACGTGGTGGGTTGCATCGCCATGTGCATCGAGACCGGCGAAGTGGTGCACGTCAAGTCCAAGGCCACCGTCATGGCCACCGGCGGTGCCGGGCGGATCTACGCCTCCACCACCAACGCCTTGATCAACACCGGTGACGGCATCGGCATGGCGCTGCGCGCCGGCTTCCCGATGCAGGACATGGAGATGTGGCAGTTCCATCCCACCGGCATCTACGGCGCCGGCGTGCTGGTCACCGAAGGCTGCCGCGGCGAGGGTGGCTACCTGGTCAACAAGGACGGCGAGCGTTTCATGGAGCGCTATGCGCCCAACGCCAAGGACCTTGCCGGCCGCGACGTGGTGGCGCGCTCCATGGTCATGGAGATTCTCGAGGGCCGTGGCTGCGGCGAGAATGGCGATCACGTCTTCCTCAAGCTCGACCACCTGGGCGATGAGGTGCTCAACAAGCGCCTGCCGGGCATCAGCGAGCTGTCCAAGATCTTTGCCCACGTCGATCCGACCAATGCGCCGATCCCCGTGGTCCCGACCTGCCACTACATGATGGGCGGGATTCCGACCAACGTGCATGGCCAGGCGATCATGCAGGACGCCGACGGCAACGACCACATCGTCAACGGCCTGTTCGCCTGCGGCGAGGCGGCCTGTGTCTCGGTGCACGGCGCCAACCGGCTGGGCGGCAACTCGCTGCTCGACCTGGTGGTATTCGGCCGCGCGGCCGGCATGTTCATCGAGGGCGCGCTCAACGAGGGTATCGACTATCTTGATGCTTCCGAGAGCGACATCGATGCGGCCATGAAGCGCATGACCCGCTGGAACGAGTCCTCCGGCGGCGAGTCCGTGGCGGCCCTCAAGACCGAGCTGCAGAGCATCATGCAGAACTCCTTCGGCGTGTTCCGTCAGGAGGATCACATGCAGGAGGGCGTCAAGAAACTGGCCGACCTGCGTGGCCGCATTGCCGAGGCGCATCTTGTCGACAAGTCCGGCGCCTTCAATACCGCACGGGTCGAGGCGCTCGAGCTCGACAACCTGATGGAAGTGGCCGAGGCTACCGCCATCGCGGCGTTGGAGCGCAAGGAGAGCCGTGGCGCGCATTCCCGCTACGACTATCCGGATCGTGACGACACCAACTGGCTGAAGCACTCCATGTACTTCCCGGCCGAGAAGCGGGTCGGCAAGCGCGACGTCAACTTCAAGCCGAAGACCGTCGACACCTTCGAGCCGAAAATCCGTACTTACTAAGGGGGAGTCACGAGATGCTTCAGGTATCCATCTACCGCTACAACCCGGAAACCGACTCCGCGCCCTACATGCAGGAGTACCAGCTCGACACCCAGGGCCGCGACCTGATGGTCCTGAACGTGCTGGAGATGCTCAAGGCCGAGGACACCACCCTGGCCTTCCGTCGCAGCTGCCGCGAGGGCGTATGCGGTTCCGACGGCATGAACATGAACGGCAAGAACGGCCTGGCCTGCATCACTTCGATATCCGACGTGGTCAAGGACAACAAGCTGGTGCTGCGCCCGCTGCCGGGCCTGCCGGTGGTGCGCGACCTGGTGGTCGACATGGGCCTGTTCTACAAGCAGTACGAGCGCATTCAGCCGTACCTGCAGAACGATGAGCCGGCCCCGGCCATCGAGCGCCTGCAGTCGCCGGAAGATCGCGACAAGCTCGATGGGCTCTACGAGTGCATCCTGTGCGCCTGCTGTTCAACCTCCTGCCCGTCGTTCTGGTGGAACCCGGACAAGTTCGTCGGCCCGGCCGGCCTGCTGCAGTCCTACCGCTTCCTGGCGGATTCGCGTGACACTGCGACTCGCGAACGCCTGGCCGAGTTGGAGGATCCGTTCAGCGTGTTCCGCTGCCGCGGCATCATGAACTGCGTCGCGGTATGCCCGAAGGGTCTCAACCCGACGCGGGCGATCGGCAAGATTCGCGACATGCTGCTGGCGAATGCCACTTAAATCGTGGCGCGTAGCTTGCTATCATACTGGCCGCAGTGCGACCGCGACGTCATGTCGCGGTCGGCTCGCTGACAACAGCAAGAGAGCCGGTGCCACAGGTACCGGCTCTTGAGCATGAATCGCAAGGATTCCGGCTTCGCGGCCGGAACCGCCGGGAAGAGAAGATGCCCCCACCGGCAGGGGCACCAGCCAAGCCGTCGCGGCTGGCCCGCAACGGCGCCGACAACACCCCATCAGTGTAGGGTGACCGAGAGATGCAACAAGGCATAATGGAGTTGATGTGGAACAGCTCCCACGTGAGCGGCAGCAACGTTCACTATGTGGAAGCGCTCTACGAGCAATACCTCGCCGACCCAGGTTCCGTGCCCGAAGAATGGCGAACCTACTTCGATCAGCTGCCGAGCGTCGATGGCAGCGTCTCCCACGATGTCCCCCTCAGCCCCGTGCGCGATCAGTTCCAGCAGTTGGCCCGTGCGCGTCGGACGACCACCGCTGCCGCCGCCGCCGACAGTGGCGAGAGCAAGAAGCAGGTCAAGGTGTTGCAGTTGATCAACGCCTACCGCTTCCGGGGTCATCAGAAAGCCGACATCGACCCGCTCAAGCTGCGCAGCCAAGCTCCCATTCCCGACCTCGACCTCTCGTTCCACCAGCTTTCACCAGCCGATCTGGATACCGAATTCCAGACCGGCTCTTTCTTTCTGGGGATCGACAAGGCACCGCTGCGCAAGATCGTCGAGGCGCTGGAGCAGACCTACTGCCGTTCGATCGGCTGCGAGATCATGCACATCGTCGACACCGAGGAGAAGCGTTGGCTGCAGCAGCGCTTCGAATCGGTGCGCTCGGCGCCGAAATACAGTAGCGACGTGCGCAAGCATCTGCTGGAGCGTCTGAGCGCCGCGGAGGGCCTGGAAAACTATCTGGCTTCCAAGTACCCGGGCACCAAGCGTTTCGGCCTCGAGGGTGGTGAGTCGTTCATCCCCATGATGGACGAGCTGATCCAGCGTGGTGGTGGCTACGGCATCAAGGAGATGGTCATCGGCATGGCCCACCGTGGCCGCCTCAACCTGCTGGTCAACATCCTTGGCAAGAACCCTTCCGAACTGATCGACGAGTTCGACGGCAAGAAGCTGATCGAGCGCGGCTCGGGCGACGTCAAGTACCATCAGGGTTTCAGCTCTAACGTCATGACACCGGGCGGTGAGGTCCACCTGGCGCTGGCCTTCAACCCCTCCCACCTGGAGATCGTATCGCCGGTGGTCGAGGGCTCGGTACGCGCCCGCCAGGATCGCCGCGACGATCTCGAAGGCACCAAGGTCTTGCCGATCAACGTGCATGGCGATGCGGCCTTCGCCGGCCAGGGTGTGGTCATGGAGACATTCCAGATGTCCCAGACCCGCGCCTACAAGACCGGCGGTACGGTGCACATCGTCATCAACAATCAGGTCGGTTTCACCACCTCGCACCCGCAGGACACGCGCTCCACCGAGTACTGCACCGATATCGCCAAAATGGTCCAGGCGCCGATCATTCACGTCAACGGCGACGATCCAGATGCCGTGCTGCACGCGACTCAGGTGGCACTGGACTATCGCCAGCAGTTCAAGAAGGACGTGGTCATCGACCTGGTCTGCTATCGTCGCCGCGGCCACAACGAGGCCGACGAGCCGTCCGGCACTCAGCCGCTGATGTACCGCAAGATCAAGGATCATCCTTCCTCGCGTACCCTCTATGTCCAGCGCCTGGTAGAGCAGGGCGTGGTCACGGAGGACGAGGCCAAGGCGATGATCGAGACCTATCGCGAGGACCTGATGGCCGGCAATCACGTGGCCAACGCCCTGGTGCAGGAGCCCAACACCTCGCTGTTCGTCGACTGGAAGCCCTACCTCGGCCATGAGTGGAGCGGCTACGCCGACACCAGCGTCGAGATGAAGCGCCTGCAGCGGCTCGCCGCGCGCATGTGCGAAATTCCGGACGGCATTGAGGTCCAGCGCCAGGTGGCCAAGATCTACGAGGACCGCCGCAAGATGCAGGCCGGTGGCCTGGGTCTTAACTGGGGCTTCGCCGAAACCCTCGCCTACGCCACCCTGCTCGACGAGGGCCATCCGGTACGCATCACCGGCCAGGACGTGGGTCGCGGCACCTTCTCTCACCGCCATGCGGTAGTGCACAACCAGAAGGATGGCACCACCTACGTTCCGCTGCAGCACATGTCCGACGGACAGCCGCGCTTCACCATCCACGACTCCTTCCTCTCCGAGGAGGCGGTGCTGGCGTACGAATACGGTTACTCCACCACCGCTCCCAACGATCTGGTGATCTGGGAGGCGCAGTTCGGCGACTTCTTCAACGGCGCCCAGGTGGTTGTCGACCAGTTCATCTCGTCGGGCGAGACCAAGTGGGGCCGATTGTGCGGCCTGACCATGCTGCTGCCGCACGGTTACGAAGGGCAGGGGCCGGAGCACTCGTCTGCTCGTCTCGAGCGTTTCCTACAAATGTGCGCCGAGCACAACATGCAGGTCTGCGTGCCCACCACGCCGGCGCAGATCTTCCATCTGCTGCGGCGCCAGGTGATCCGCCCGCTGAGAAAGCCCTTGGTGGTGATGTCGCCCAAGAGCCTGCTGCGTCACAAGGAAGCGACCTCCAGCCTCGACGACCTGGCCAACGGCCATTTCAACATGGTGCTGGCGGATCAGGGCAACCTTGAGGCCCAGGAGGTTAAGCGCGTCGTCATGTGTGCCGGCAAGGTTTACTACGACCTGGCGGCCTGGCGCGCCGAGAACGAGCGCGAAGACACCGCCATCGTGCGCATCGAACAGCTCTACCCCTTTCCCAAGGAAGAGCTCTTCGAGGCGCTCAAGGACTACGCCAACCTCGAAAGCGTGGTGTGGTGTCAGGAGGAGCCGCTCAATCAGGGCGCCTGGTATTCGAGCCAGCACCACATGCGGGCCGTGGCCGACATGCTCAAGGCCGGCCTGGGCGGCGAGCTCAAGTTCGCCGGTCGCCCGGCATCGGCGGCACCCGCGGCGGGCTACATGTCCGTGCATACCGAACAGCAGCGCCAGCTGGTGGAAGACGCCTTCAATCTTTGAGGCGACCCACCGGGACGAGAGAGAACATACAAGGGAAACGACATGGCTACCGAGATCAAAGCGCCCACCTTTCCGGAATCCGTTGCCGAAGGCAGCGTGGCGGCCTGGCACAAGAAGCCGGGGGACAGCGTCGAGCGCGATGAGCTGATCGTCGAGATCGAAACGGACAAGGTGGTGCTCGAGGTGGTGGCGCCCGAAGCCGGCACCCTCTCCGAGGTGCTGGCGGAAGAGGGCGACACCGTGCAGTCCGAGCAGGTGCTGGGCAGGATCGGTGAAGGCGCCGCCAAGAGCGGTGGCGGTGACACGGGCGGCGAGCAGAAGAGTGAAAAAAACAGCGAGAAGGCCGACGCCAAGGCCGAGCCGAAGAGCGAAGCCAAGAGCGAGACCAAGGCGGCGCCTGCCGCTGGCGGCAAGTCTCATGAGGTGAAGGCACCGACCTTCCCCGAATCGATCCAGGAAGGCACCGTGGCCACCTGGCACAAGCAGGTCGGCGAGGCGGTGAAGCGCGACGAAGTGCTGGCCGATATCGAGACCGACAAGGTGGTGCTCGAGGTGGTGGCGCCGGCCGATGGCGCCATCGCCGAGATCAAGGCGGAAGAGGGCAGCCAGGTCGAATCCGAAGCCGTACTGGCAATTTTCACCGAAGGGGCGGGCGGTGCCGCCGCTACTGCGGCAGATGAAACGCCGGCGGCTTCCGCTGACGACGGCTCCGGCGACGAGAAGATCGGCGACAAGATCCTGGCGCCGGCGGCACGCAAGATGGTTGCCGAGCATGACCTTGACGTCAGCAGGATCGAAGGCACCGGCAAGGGCGGTCGCATCCTCAAGGAGGACGTGCAGCGCGCCGTTCAGGCCGGTTCGGCCAAGAAGAGCGCCGCTGCTCCGGCCGCCGCACCCAAGCAGGCCGCGGCTGCCGCGCCGGTCGTCGAGGGCGAGCGTCCCGAGAAGCGCGTGCCGATGAGCCGCCTGCGCCAGACTATCGCCAAGCGCCTGGTCCAGGCCCAGCAGACTGCCGCCATGCTCACCACCTACAACGAGGTGGACATGGGTGCGGTGATGGAGCTGCGCGCGCAGTACAAGGACACCTTTCTCAAGGCCCACGACGTCAAGCTCGGCTTCATGGGCTTCTTCGTCAAGGCGGCCGCCGAGGCACTCAAGCGTTTCCCTGACGTCAACGCCTCCATCGACGGCACCGATATCGTCTACCACGGCTACCAGGACATCGGCGTGGCGGTTTCCACCGACCGTGGCCTGGTGGTACCGGTGCTGCGCGATACCGACAGCATGAAGATCGCCGACGTTGAGAAGGGCATCGTCGACTTCGGCAAGCGTGCGCGTGACGGCAAGCTCGGCATTGACGAGATGCAGGGCGGTACCTTCACCATCACCAACGGCGGCATCTTCGGCTCGCTGATGTCGACGCCGATCATCAACCCGCCGCAGACCGCCATCCTGGGCATGCACAAGATCCAGGAGCGTCCCATGGCCGTCAACGGCAAGGTCGAGATCCGCCCGATGATGTACCTGGCCCTGTCATACGATCACCGTATGATCGACGGCAAGGATGCGGTGCAGTTCCTGGTCACCATCAAGGAGCTGCTCGAGGATCCGGCGCGCCTGTTGCTGGATATCTGATGGCGCCCGAATCAACGGACTCAAACGCGAACCGATCAACAGGAAAACCACATGGCCGATAAATTTGATGTGATCGTCATCGGTGCGGGCCCCGGGGGCTACGTGGCCGCCATCCGTGCCGCCCAGTTGGGGCTGAAGACTGCCTGCGTCGAGAAGTGGGTCAACAAGGAAGGCAAGACCGTGCATGGCGGTACCTGCCTGAACGTGGGCTGCATCCCCTCCAAGGCGCTGCTCGAGACGTCCCACAAGTTCGTCGAAGCACGCGATCACTTCGCCGAGATCGGCATCGATCTCGAAGCACCCAAGGCCAACGTCGCCAAGATGCTGGAGTTCAAGAACTCCGTCATCGCCAAGAACGTGGGCGGTATCAGCGCGCTGTTCAAGGCCAACGGCGTCACCGCAATCGACGGTACCGGCAAGGTGGTCGGCACCAAGAAGGTCGAAGTCACCGGCCATGACGGCGAGACGGCGACCTATGAAGCCGACAACATCGTCATAGCTGCCGGCTCGGTACCGGTAGAGATTCCGCCGACCCCGCTGCACGAGGATATCGTCGTCACCTCCACCGGTGCGCTGGAATTCACTGAAGTGCCGAAGCGCCTTGGCGTAATCGGCGCCGGCGTGATCGGGCTCGAGCTGGGCAGCGTATGGAGTCGCCTGGGCGCCGAGACCGTCGTGCTCGAGGCCATGGATGCCTTCCTGCCGATGGTGGATAAGGACGTAGCCAAGGAGACCCAGAAGCTGCTCAAGAAGCAGGGCCTGGACATCAAGCTTAACGCGCGCGTAACCGGCTCCGAGGTCAAGGGCAACGAGGTGGTGGTCAAGTACAGCGACAACGATGGCGACCAGGAGGTGACCTTCGACAAGCTGATCGTCTGCGTCGGCCGCCGCCCCTACACCAAGGGCGTGGTCGACGAGGCCGTCGGCGTGGGCCTGGACGAGCGTGGGTTCATCCACGTTGACGATCAGTGCCGCACCAGCGTGCCGGGCATCTACGCCATCGGTGACTGCGTGCGCGGTCCGATGCTGGCCCACAAGGCCTCGGAAGAGGGCGTGATGGTCGCCGACATCATCGCCGGCCACAAGGCCGAGATGAACTACGACGCCATCCCCAGCGTGATCTACACCTCACCGGAAGTGGCCTGGGTCGGCATGACCGAGCAGGAGGCCAAGGCCAAGGGCATCGAGGTCAAGACCGGCAGCTTCCCGTTCGCGGCCAATGGCCGGGCGCTGGCCAACAATGCCCCTGAGGGTATGGCCAAGATCATTGCCGACGCCGAGACCGACCGCATCCTGGGCATGCACATCGTCAGCCAGCATGCCGGCGAATTGATCGCCCAGGGCGTGATCGCCATGGAGTTCGGCTCCAGCGCCGAGGACCTGGCGCTGACCTGCTACGCGCACCCCAGCACCGCCGAAGCGATCCACGAGGCGGCACTGGCGGTGGATGGACACGCGATTCACATGGCCAACCGCAAGAAGCGCAAGTAGGCGAGATAGCCAAGAGGGACAACAAGCGCCATCCGCAGATGGCGCGTCGTGCCCGGCCATGTACCGGGCGCGAACGGGGGTAACCCGATACTCACCGCCATACGCGGGGTTTCGCGGTTGCCATTCGAGTCACATGCAACCAATGGCATGAATCGATGAACCTTCACGAGTATCAAGGCAAGCAGCTGTTTGCTGATTATGGTCTGCCGGTATCCAAGGGCTTCGCAGTCGACACCCCCGAGGAAGCGGCGGAAGCCTGCAAGAAGATCGGCGGCGAAATGTGGGTGGTCAAGGCCCAGGTTCACGCTGGTGGCCGCGGCAAGGCCGGCGGCGTCAAGCTGATCAAGAGCCCAGAAGAAGCCAAGGCCTTCGCCGAGCAGTGGCTGGGCAAGAACTTGGTGACCTACCAGACCGACGAGAACGGTCAGCCGGTTGCCAAGATCCTGGTCGAGAACTGCACCGACATCGCCAATGAGCTCTACCTGGGCGCGGTGGTCGATCGTGCCACCCGTCGCGTGGTGTTCATGGCTTCCACCGAGGGCGGGGTCGAGATCGAGAAGGTCGCCGAGGAAACTCCCGAGAAGATCCTCAAGGCCGAGATCGATCCGCTGGTCGGCGCGCAGCCGTACCAGGCGCGCGAGCTGGCCTTCGCCCTGGGCCTGAAGGGCGACCAGGTCAAGCAGTTCACCAAGATCTTCCTGGGTCTGTCGCGCCTGTTCCACGAGAAGGACCTGGCGCTGCTCGAGATCAACCCGCTGGTGATCACCGACGAAGGCAACCTCCACTGCCTCGACGCCAAGCTCAACCTGGACAGCAACGCCCTGTACCGTCATCCGGACCTGCAGGCGATGCGTGACCCCTCCCAGGAAGACGAGCGCGAAGCCGAAGCGGCGGCGTGGGAACTGAACTACGTGGCCCTGGAAGGCAACATTGGCTGCATGGTCAACGGCGCTGGCCTGGCCATGGGCACCATGGACATCATCAAGCTCAACGGCGGCCAGCCGGCCAACTTCCTCGACGTGGGCGGCGGTGCGACCAAGGAGCGTGTGGCGGAAGCCTTCAAGCTGATTCTCTCCGACGATTCCGTCAAGGCCGTGCTGGTCAACATCTTCGGCGGTATCGTGCGCTGCGACATGATCGCCGAGGGTATCATCGGTGCCGTCGAGCAAGTCGGCGTCAACGTGCCGGTCGTGGTACGTCTCGAAGGTAACAACGCCGAGCTGGGTGCCGAGAAGCTGGCCTCCAGCGGTCTGAACATCATCGCTGCTACCAGCCTGACCGATGCGGCTCAGCAGGTCGTCAAGGCAGCGGAGGGCAAGTAATGAGCATCCTGATCGACAAGAACACCAAGGTCATCTGCCAAGGCTTCACCGGCGGGCAGGGGACCTTCCACTCCGAGCAGGCGATCGCCTACGGCACCCAGATGGTCGGGGGCGTGACCCCGGGCAAGGGCGGTCAGGAGCACCTGGGCCTGCCGGTGTTCAACACCGTCAAGGAAGCGGTCGAGAAGACCGGTGCCGAGGCCAGCGTGATCTACGTCCCGGCCGCCTTCTGCAAGGACTCGATCCTCGAAGCCGCCAACGCCGGCATCAAGCTGATCGTGTGCATCACCGAGGGCATCCCGACGCTGGACATGCTCGACGTCAAGGTGAAGTGCGACGAGCTGGGCGTGCGCCTGATCGGCCCGAACTGCCCCGGCGTGATCACCCCGGGCGAGAGCAAGATCGGCATTATGCCGGGGCATATCCACCAGCCGGGCCGTGTGGGCATCGTGTCGCGCTCCGGCACCCTGACCTACGAAGCGGTCAAGCAGACCACCGACCACGGCTTCGGCCAGTCCACCTGCGTGGGCATCGGCGGCGATCCGATCCCGGGCTCCAACTTCATCGACATCCTCGAGATGTTCGAGAAGGACCCGAAGACCGAGGCGATCGTCATGATCGGCGAGATCGGCGGTACCGCCGAAGAAGAGGCCGCGGCCTTCATCAAGGCCAACGTGACCAAGCCGGTTGTGTCCTACATCGCCGGTGTCACCGCGCCTCCGGGCAAGCGCATGGGCCACGCCGGTGCCATCATCTCGGGTGGCAAGGGCACGGCAGACGAGAAGTTCGCCGCGCTGGAAGACGCCGGCGTGCGCACCGTCCGCTCCCTGGCCGAGATCGGCGATGCACTGAAGGACGTCACCGGCTGGTAAGCCGTCGACGATCCGTCAGACAAGAGGGCGCCCTTCGGGGCGCCTTTTTACATGTCCTTCACTTCAGCCGAGCAGGCCAAGGTCGCTGCCATCGTGCATGCCGAGCAGCGCAACGTCCTGGCCATCCGTGCCGGTAACGGCATCGGGCGTGGGCTCGTCGCCATAGGCGCGGTAGGCGAATCGCCATGCCTCGCCGGGGTCGAGTTCGCCGGCACTGTCATCGCGAACGAGGTAGGCATCGCCATCGCGTCTGAGTTCGCCGTTCCACAGGGTGTCGATGGTGTCATCGGTTTCCAGGCGCAGCTCGGGTGCCGCAAGGGGGGTATCGGTCATATTCTCGACGAAGATCTCGGCGACGTAGCCGTCATCCCAGCGCTGCGTCGTGCTCCCCGAGACCAGCAGCTCGGTGCCAGCGTCCACCAGGCCGGTGGGGATGGCGTTGCTGCCGAGTATGTCATCGGGTTCGGGAGCGTCGAGCGCGGCGGCCTGGAAAGTACCGCGTGATGCCGTATGCAGTACGGTACCATCACCGAAGCTGACGAGCTCTACTTCCTCGAGCGTATCGGTTGCTCCCTTGTCGCTGTGTACTGCAATGCTGGCGCCGTCGAAATCGATCCGGTAGGCATCGATCGGGCCGGCATAGCGCACCGTGTCGATGCCAGCACCTCCACTCAGTAGATCGTCGCCGTCATACCAGTCGTCGCCGGGGCCGCCTTCCAGCACGTCGTGGCCGGCGCCGCCGAACAACCCATCATGGCCCAGCCCGCCGTTGAGGTAGACACCGTCGTCACTGCCTTGTAGCACATCGCTGCGCCGCGAGCCCTGCACGTAGTCGAAGCGCACCTCGTTGGCATCCGCGTCGGTGATGGCACCGAAACTCTCGCCGCCGGCATTGACCCATAGCGCCGGTGAGAGTTCATCGGCTTCGGGATTGCGAACCGATTGGGCGACGCGGACTTGGTTGTCATGGTCGCGACCGCCGTGAAAGTTGATGTCGCGGTCGGTGAAGTCGACTTCGATCTCGTTGCCGACGGATGAGCGCCAGGAAGAGAACAACACGCCATGGCGCATGCCGCTGTCTTCGAGATGGTTGAAGCTGCCGTCATAGCTCTCCTTCAGCTCGAAGCCGTAGCCGTTGCCGCCGCTGCCCTTGTTGAAGGCTCCCTCGGCACGCAGTGAATCGGCCTCGAGCTCCAGCGAGCGGGCAAAATGAAAAGCCGTCGAGGGGCCGTTTTCGACCGCTACATCCTGCAGGTGGGCATCGGTGGCGCCATCCAGGCGTATGGCCTGGTAGCCGGTCAGATCGCCTTGGGTATTCGAGAACGCCGAAGCGTCGGGGGTGCCCAGCTCGTAGCCGACGGTGAAGCCCTCGAGGGACACGTCGTCGACGGGCACGAGCCGCTCCAGCTTGGCCTTCCCCCCAGCGAAATCGAAGTGCGCGCCACGGTCGAGTGTGATGGTATCACCGCTCACGGCCTCGACCTTGGCCATGCTGGTGCGCAATTCGGCATGCTTCTGCTTGCGCCATGAGGTGTCGCCGATCTCGTCGAAGAAGGCGCTGTCGTTGTCTTGCCAGATCCGCACCGTGTCGCCGTGCTCCAAGCCATGGCCGTCGCCGAGCCGCACGTTCCGCTCGCCTTCGCCAAGATCGGTGGCGAGTGTACCGAGCGTCTCGCCACGCATGTCGCCTTCGACCCCGATACCGAAGCGATCGTTGTCATCGAGGGCGGCATCGGTGAATGTCAGCGTGGTGGAGTCGGTGCCTGCTCCCTTGAGAGTGATATCGGAGCGGTTGATACGCAGGGCCTGGTCGAATCGGTAGTCGCCCGACTCCAGGAGCAGGGTCGACTCGCTCGGGGCGGTGTCGATCAGCTCCTGGAGTTCTCGGGCCGATGTGCCACGGGCGACATCGATGGTCGGCATGTTGGTTCCTCCTGATGCGTCATTCTCGGCCCCGTGGCATCGCTACCAGGGGCCATGCGATCTGCAGCGGCATCGGTTATCTCCCGCTTCGCTGCGCATGCTATCGGGCTGGGAGCAAGTAACAAGGGCGCCAGGGCGATGAAGGAATGTAAGTGCGGGAGGTTTTTACATTTACTCGAGGGATTGAGGTGGCCGGTTCCGTTATTTAATTGAAACTATGCGTATTTTTATTCCTAGGTAGAGTTCGGGTTTGTTACGACTTACTTTTCCTTTCATTAATACACAAAAATATTAATAAGGTAGCCAAGTGCCCGGCAACGGTTTGTTACTGTGCCGTTGCGCAAGCTGCGGTAAGGACTGCATTGCCCGCTCATGTCAATTCAGAGAGCACCATGACTTCGAGAACACAAAGCGACTTCCAGTACGCGCTAAGGCGTTGTCGGCCCGCTCTGCTATGGGTGGCAGGCTTCAGCCTGTTCATCAACCTGCTAATGCTGACGCCGGCATTGTATATGCTGCAGGTCTATGATCGGGTCATCACCAGTGGCAGCAAAGAGACCCTGCTCATGCTGACCCTGGTGGCGATTTTTCTTCTGACAGTCATGGTCGGGCTGGAATTGGTGCGCTCACGGCTATTGGTGAGGGTGGGTAACCACCTCGATACCTTGGTGAGCGTGCGCCTGTATCGCGCCATGTTCCGCCGTGGCCTGGCTTCTCCGGGCGAGGGCAGCGGCCAACCCCTCGACGATCTCAGGTCGGTACGCCAGTTCATTTCTGGCAATGGTCTTTTCGCCTTCTTCGATGCGCCCTGGGTGCCCATCTATTTGATCATCCTGTTCGTGTTCAACGTATGGTTCGGGGTTTTCGCGACCATCGCCGGATTGTTGCTGCTGGGGCTGGCGGTCGCCAACGAGAAGGCCTCCAAGCGCCTGCTGGCCGAAGCCGGGCACGAGCACATCCAGGCCCAGGCACAGGTCGGCAGCAACCTGCGTAATGCCGAGGTTCTGCACGCTATGGGCATGCTGCCGGCGATCATGCAACGCTGGGAAGCACGGCACGTGGCGGCACTGACCAAGCAGTCCCAGGCCAGCGATCGCAGCAGCAGTTTGAGCAACCTGTCAAAGGGACTACGCATCCTGGCGCAGTCGTTGATCCTGGGGCTGGGCGCACTGCTGGTACTGGACGCAAGCATAACGCCGGGCATGATGATAGCCGCTTCGATCATCATGGGACGGGCGCTGGCACCCATCGACCAGATGATCGGCAGTTGGAAGAGCTTCGTGGGCTGCCGGGACGCCTATCATCGGCTCGACGCGTTGTGTCGCGACGTGGCGGTGGAGACGCGGCGCTTGTCGCTGCCCGCGCCGAAGGGGGAGATCGCGGTCGAAGCCCTGACACTTACGCCACCGGGAGCGGTAAAACCGGTGTTGCGCGAACTCGACTTTCACATTGTACGCGGTGAGCACGTCGGCATCATCGGGCCGAGTGCTGCAGGCAAGACTACGCTGGCACGCGCCCTGCTGGGCGTCTGGTTGCCGGAGTCGGGGGCGGTTCGGCTCGACGGTGCCGATCTGAGGCACTGGAACCGTGACGAACTGGGGCCGCACATCGGTTATCTGCCCCAGGACATCGAGCTTTTCGATGGCACGATCAGTCAGAACATTGCACGCTTCGGCGAGGTGGACGACACGAAAGTAGTAACGGCGGCGAAGAAGGCGGGCGTGCACGAGATGATCCTGCGTATGTCAGAAGGCTACGAGACACCTATCGGTGTCGCCAGCGGTGCGCTCTCGCGCGGGCAGCGACAGCGTATCGGATTGGCGCGAGCGCTGTACGGCAGACCCGTGCTCGTCGTGCTCGACGAACCCAACGCCAATCTCGACGATGCTGGTGAGCGGGCGTTGGCCGAGGCGCTGCGTCAGCTCAAGGCGGAGGGGACGACGCTGTTCGTGATCAGCCATCGGCGCAGCGTGCTGGCCGATGTCGACAAGCTGCTGGTGCTGAACGACGGCCGGCTGCGTTTGCTGGGGGCACGCGACGAGGTGCTGGCGCGGATCGCAGGGCCGAGGTCCAGCCAGGCGGTGCCCGGCAAGTCTTCACGAGCCCGAGCATCGCACGCAGAGCTGACCGAAGGAGGTGGTTTGTCATGAACAGCGAACATATCACGCCAACGACACTGCCCATCGACGGGCGTCGCTACCGTCGCCTGGGCCTGCTCATACTGCTGGTCACCTTCGGTGGCTTCGGTGGCTGGGCGCTGGCCGCCAACCTGGCGATTGCCGTCGTGGCCCCGGGCAAAGTCTCGGTCGCATCGTTCAAGAAGACGGTACAGCACTATGAGGGGGGTATCGTCAGGGAGATCCGCGTGGCCGACGGCGATCACGTCGAGGCCGGCGATGTGTTGATGGTGCTCGACAATACCCGGGCGGCATCTCAGCTCCAACTGGCGAGAGCGCAGTACCTGATCAACCGAGCCAGCGAGATACGCCTGACCGCCGAACTCGCCGAGGAGACGAACCTGGAGTTTCCTCAGGAACTGCTGGAGAGCGATTCCCAGCGTGTCAACGAGGTGTTGGCGGTGCAGCATGGGCTGTTCTTCTCGCGGCGGCAGTCATTGCAAAGCAATCTCGAAACACTCGATCAGCAGACTCGCCAGTATGAGGAGCAGCGCGAGGGCTTGAGGTCCCTGGTGGAGTACAACCGGCAGCAGATCGCCTCGCTGCGCGAGGAGGCTGACGATCTGCGTAGCCTGTTCGAACGTGGTCACGGCGATCGACAACGTCTGCGCGAGCTGGAGCGCGACATCCTCGAACTCGAAGGGGAAACCGCCCAGCAGCAATCCGTGATTGCCCGTATCGCGGCGCAGATCAGCGAGAACGAGCTGCAAAAGCAGATCCGCCGCCAGGAATTCCAGGCGGAGGCCGGCGAACAGTTGCGCAAAGTGCAGGAGCAGATCACCGATGCCGAGGAGCGGATCACGGCGCTATCCGACGAGGTGCGCCGTACCACGGTGACCGCGCCGGTGGCGGGAACCGTGGTCGGCCTGCAGCTGCATACGCTGGGAGCGGTGATCGGCGCGGGCGATCCGGTCCTGGATATCGTACCCAGCGACGAGGGCTTCGTGGTCGAGGCGCGCGTGCCGGTCAGTGACGTCGATAGCCTATACGTCGGACAGTCGGCCGAGGTTCGCTTCAGTGCCTTCAACCAGGGGCTCACCCATGCCGTTGCCGGGGAGGTGATCCATGTCTCGGCCGACAGCTTCGAGGAAGAGAGCACTGGACGCGACTTCTATCGGGCTCGGGTGCGAGTCACCGAGGAGGGGCGGGAAGAGATGACCTCCGACATGCGCCTGCTGGCAGGCATGCCGGCCGAGGTCATGATCCATACCGGCGAGCGTACCTTCGCCAGTTACCTGATCAAGCCGATTGGCGATGTGTTGGCCAGGGCCATGCGCGACTAGGTGCGCCGCATCGAGCGTTGAGGGACGTGATGAGCGGGTAGGGCGCCATGGGTTACGCTGAAGGGCACGTTCTCGAAGGAGGTTCCCATGACCCAGGTTCCCGCCGCTTACCAGGCGACCCGAGGCTCGATCCTCGACGTCGATCGGGATTTCTACGTTCGCTTGACCGACCCGGATGCCCGCGAGCGGGTCGATTCGCTGGTCGTGCCGATCCGCGATGGTCGAGCGTGGGAAGTGCCGGCGGGCCATGTGATGCGGCTATCCACCCTGGAGGGGCCCCAGGTCGGCGACTTCAACCTCTGGCACCTGCACAATCCCCGCGAGCGCTTCTGGGCCTCGCGCACCCGTCAGCTGCAACGTGCCCATGTCTCCACCTTCGACCGTCTGTGGTCGACGCTGCCCTACCTGCGCCCCATGGCGACGATCATCGATGACACCCTGTCGGGCTATGGTGTCGACGAGCAGGGCGGGCGCGTACACGACCTGCTGGGCACTCGCTGCGACCCCTATGTCAATCGCCTGCTTACCGGCGAAGATTTCGATCACCACTGCCACTCCAACCTGGTGCGTGCCGTGCGCAGCTTCGGCCTCACCGAGTTCGACGTGCATGACGTGCTCAACGTCTTCCAGTGCACTGGTCTGAACGACGACGACCAGTACTTCATGAAGGCGTGCCCGGCACGGGAGGGCGATTATCTCGAGCTGTTCGCCGAGATCGACCTGCTCTGCGCTTTGTCGTGCTGCCCGGGAGGGGATCTTTCGGTGGACCTTTGGGGCCCCGACGCCAGCGATCCGCTGCTGACCTGCCACCCCATCGGCGTGGAGGTCTTTCGCCTGGACGAGGCATTGCTGGAAGGTTGGCGGCCGCCCGAGCCGTCACCCTATGCTGGCGGCCACGGCTTGCAGGCGCCTGCTATCGACTGGGACGCCGAGAAGCGGCGGCGCTTGAACGAACGTTCCCTATAACGACTTCGCCCCGCCCATGGGGGGCGGGGCGAAGCGAGAGTGGAGCAGCCGGGTTCATTCGCTTGGGCGTGCCACCAGCGAGCGGGTCTCCTCGCGCGCCTCGACCAATTCGACAAGAATCACATCTCCCAGCTTGTAGCGCTCTTCGCCCTCGATCTGGATGCGGCCTTCCTTGTCGTCGATGACCACCTTGTCGCGATCGCTGTGCAGCATCGGCGCCGGGACGAAGGCGGTGGCCCCGTTGGCAGTGAGGCGTACGCGCATGCCGCCGCGGCTGATGCCGAAGACTTCGGCTTCGAAAGCTTGCTGCGCCTTGGCAGCGGGCGTCAGGTAGCGCACGTAGAGCCAGTCCTTGACGTCGCGCTCGGCCATGCGATTGAGGCGGCGCCGTTCGGTGAGCTGCTCTGTCAGCGCCTGGGTGGCTTCGGCCGGGGCTTGCTCGCCCTTGAGCACGCGCTTGACCAGCCGATGATTGACCATGTCGCCGTACTTGCGAATCGGCGAGGTCCAGGTGGCGTAGGCGGCCAGGCCCAGGCCGAAGTGCGGGCCGGGGCGGGCGGACATGCTGGTGAAGCCCTGGAAGCGACGCAGGCGTGCATCGAGCCAGGCGTCATCACGGCTCTCAAGTGCGCGCTTGAGCTCCTTGTAGCGCGGCAGCTCGGAGAGCGCCTCGAGTTCGACTTCGACCTGCTGAGCGGTGAGGAATTCGTGGGCGGCCTCGGCCTTCTCCGGATCGAACGCGCGGTGCACGTTGAAGATGCCGTGGCCGACATGCTCGGCGAGCAGGTGGGCGCAGCAGGCGTTGGCGGCGATCATCGACTCTTCGATCATGCGGTTGGCGATGCGCCGCTCCTCGATGCGGACATCGAGCACATTGCCCGCCGGGTCGAGATCGAAGACGTAGTCGGGGCGATCCTTGAACACCAGTGCATGCTCGGCTCGCCAGGCCGCACGCGCCTTGGTCATGTCGCGCAGTGCCTGGAGCTGGCCGGCGATCTCCTCGGCCGGCGTCCATTCGCCCTGGCCTTCCAGCCAGTCCGACACCCGGTCGTAGACCAGCTTGGCCTGGGAGCGCACGCTGGCGGCGAAGAAGCGGTAGTCGCCCAGGCTGCCATCGGCCTCCACTTCCAGGGTGCAAGCCAGCACCGGGCGCTCCTCGCCTTCGCGCAGCGAGCACAGGTCGTCAGCAAGCTGCTCGGGCAGCATGGTGACGTTCTGACCCGGCAGGTAAACGGTGAAGGCGCGGGTGCGCGCTTCCAGGTCGGCGGCATGGCCCTCTTCGACGTAGGCGGTGGGGTCCGCAATGGCCACCGTCAGGCGCCAGCCGCCTTCCTCGCGTGGCTCGATGCGCAGCGCATCGTCCATGTCGCGGGTTTTCTCGCTGTCGATGGTAAAGAACGGCTCGGCGGTCAGGTCTTGGCGTTCGAGCCCCTCGTCGCGCAACGGCCAGTCATCACCAGCCTCGGGACACTCCTGCTCGAGGGCGTGGCGGGCCAGGGTCACACGCCACGGCACGGCGGGATCGTCGGCCTTGGCTACCAGTTCGTCGATCTGGGTGAAGAAAGCGCGATCTTCGGGCTTGAGCGGGTGACGCACCAATCGCGCCACGACCCAGTCGGCGTCGCCGATGCTGGCCTCGTCGAGGCTGTTCTTGATGCGTGCCTTGAGCGCGTTCTTGATCGAAGGGTGGTCGGGCACCACCGCCAGACGTCCCTCGCGCTTCTGCACCCGGGCAATGAAGCGGCTGAGGCCCGCTTCGACGAGTGCGTCCGGTTCGACCGAGGTCTTGTCGCCATTCTCGTGGATTACGGCCTGGACGCGATCGCCATGCAGCACCTGCTTCATGGCCGGAGGCGGCACGAAATAGGACTGGCCGTCATCGGTTTCGAGAAAACCGAAGCCCTTGTCGGTGGCCTTGATCACACCCTCGGCGCGGGGCGTGACATCACGAATCTGTTGCTTGAGCTGGGCGAGCAGCGGGTTGTTCTGCAGCATGATCACGAACGTGTGGCGGGGTAGGAGGGCCACTATACGGATTCATGGCCCCGGCGCCAAACGTTGCCGTGGCGACCATGGCAAATCAGCTGCTTGGCTGGGCCTGACTCAGCGTAAGTGCAGGTGTTGTCCGGCTGGGCAATCCTTGCCTGCTGCGTTAGCCTCTACCGGGTACCCGATGCAATGGACGCCCATGACACCGCACCTGATCGTATCCGACCTCGACGGTACCCTGCTGGACGCCAATCACGATCTGCACCCGGAAACCGTCGAGACCCTGCGCCTGCTGGCCGAACGGGGCCACCAGTTGGCCTTCGCCTCGGGGCGCCACTTCCTCGACATGCTGGCCTTCCGCGAGCGGCTGGGCGTGCCGATCCATGTGATCAGCACCAATGGCGCCTACCTGCACGGCCCCGACGGCGAGCTGCTGGCGTCGCGTCATCTCGAGGCCGAGCTGGCGCGTGAGCTGATCGCACTGGAGCGTCACGACAGCGTGCGCCTCAATCTCTACCTCGAGGACGAGTGGCTGATCGATGCCCCCGCGCCGAGGCTGCTCGCCTACCATGCCCACACCGGCTTCGGCTATCGCGTGGTCGAGCCGGCGAGCCTCGATGGCGAAGGCGTCGGCAAGGTGCTCTACATCGGCGATCCCGAGCGACTGACAGGCCTCGAGACCGCGGTGCGCGGGCGCCACGGCGAGCGCCTGCACGTCACCTACTCCACCGTCAATTCGCTCGAGATCATGGCCGGCGGAGTGAACAAGGGCACGGCGCTCGAGGCGCTGCTCGCCGTGCTCGGGATCGACAGCGAGCGCTGCCTGGCCTTCGGCGACAACCTCAACGACACCGAGATGCTCGCCCTCGCTGGCGAAGCCCACGTCATGGCCAATGCGCATCCGGAGCTGGCTGAAAGGGTGCCCGTAGCACGCCGCATCGGACACCACGCCGAAACTGCCGTGGCCAGACATCTGCAGGAGAGGTTTTCTCTCTAGGCCGGGGTGCGACGATGGTCTAGCCCCCCTTGTCGCGTCGTACCCGCTTGCCCATCATCAAGGGCCGAATAACGACAACGACTCACGGCGGCGCCAAGGCGACGCCCCTTACCATCGGACAACGATGACGACAACGCCCGCCACCCTGATCGTGGTCGACGACGACCCCGAAATTCGCGAATTGCTGGTCGACTACCTGAGCCGCCACGGCTACCGCGCCCTGGCTGCCGAGGACGCCGAGGCATTGCATCGGCTGCTGTCGAGCGAAACTCCCGACCTGCTCATCGTCGACATCATGCTGCCCGGCGACGATGGCTTCACCATCTGCCGCGACATTCGTCGCGACAGCCAGGTGCCGATCATCATGCTCACCGCCAGCGCCGACGAGACCGATCGCATCCTCGGCCTCGAGCTCGGCGCCGACGACTACCTGGGCAAGCCGTTCAATCCGCGTGAACTTCTGGCCCGCATCAAGGCGGTGCTGCGTCGTGTGCGTGGCGGTGGTGCCGCGGCCGACCCGGCCCGGGCGCGGCTGGTCGCCTTCGGCGCCTGGCGGCTGGATCGCATGACTCGCGAGCTGATCGACGAGAAGGGCGAGCACATCCCGCTTTCGGGTGCCGATTTCCATCTGCTCCAGGTCTTCCTCGAGCATCCCGAGCGGGTGCTCACGCGCGAGGCCCTGTACGAGTTGACCCGGGGCCGCCCGGCGCCGCCGCTGGATCGCTCCATCGACGTGCACGTCTGCCGCCTTCGCCAGCGTCTCGGTGAGGATGCGCAGTACCATCAACTGATCCGCACCGTGCGTGGCGCCGGCTACGTCTTCACCGCCAAGATCGAAGCCTTGACGTGATGGCAGCGCGTTGGGAACGCTGGCGTCGCCGCCTGGTGGGGGTCCTGCCGCGCACCCTGCGCGGACGCTTCGTGCTGATCATGATCGTCGGCGTACTCTCGGCCCAGCTTGCCAGCTATACCATCTGGACCTCCCAGGTGCGCTCGAGCCAGCTCGAACAGTTGGACGAGCTGTCGCGCAACGTAGCCTACAGCGTGGCCTCGACCATGCGCTTCTTCCGCTCGCTGCCCTATGAGTACCGCCATATCGTGCTCGACCAGCTGCGTAACATGGGCGGGACACGCTTCTTCGTCAGCGTCAACGAGCGGCGCATACCGGTGGAAGACATCGGTTCGGGGCCGGAGAAGGCGCTGGTGGTCGACAACTTCAGCAATATTCTGACCCGCGAACTGGGCATCGACGACGTGCTGGTGGAGTTCTCCCGCCCCGAGACCCTGCGCGTCTACAACAACGAGGTGCTGCTGCACGACCTGCCGCCGCGCTGGGGCCAGCACAGCCTGTTGATGGAGCCGCTATCGCCGCCGATCCTGGTAGTGCAGATGGAGCTCGGCCCCGAGACCTGGCTCTATGTGGCGACTCTGCTGCCGGTACCTGACCTGTTCAACGAGAATCGCTGGATTTCGGGCGAGCGCCTGCTGGCGGGGTTCATGGTCCTGCTGACCGTGATCGGCCTGTCGCTGCTCGGCATCCGCAGCGTCACCCGACCGCTCGCCAGGTTGGCCAGGGCGGCGCGACAGCTGGGCGACGACCTCGATGCGCCGCCGCTGCGCGAGACGGGGCCGCGCGAGGTGGCGGCCACCGCGGTGGCATTCAATCGCATGCAGGAGCGCATCTGCGAGCAGGTCGATGAGCGTGAAAGGCTCTTTTCGGCCATTTCCCATGATCTCAAGACACCCATCACTCGCATGCGGCTGCGCGCCGAGATGCTTGACGATCCGCAGCAGCGCGAGCGCTTCTGCGCCTCGCTCGACGAGCTCGACCTGCTGGTCAAGGGTGCGCTGGCTTCGGTCAAGGGCTTCGACCTGCACGAGGCGGTAGAAGCGGTCGACCCCCGAGCGGTGCTGAACGAACTGGCGGAAGAGCTGACGCTGCAGGGAGGTCAGGTGAGCCTCTCGGGGGACGCCGAGCCGCTGGCGGTGAAACCGCTGGCGTTCAAGCGCTGCCTGGCGAATCTGGTGGAGAATGCCGTCTTCTATGGCAAGCGCGCCGAGGTGACGCTGGACGATTCTCCGCAGCAGCTCTCGATCCACATCCGCGACCATGGGCCGGGCATTCCCGAGGCCCAGCTCGGGCGAGTCTTTTCTCCCTTCATTCGCCTCGAACCCTCACGCAGCCGCAACACCGGGGGCAGCGGCCTTGGGCTCGGCATTGCTCGCCATATCGCCCGGGCCATGGGCGGTGACATCCTGCTCGCCAATCATGCGGAGGGTGGGCTCGAGGTCACGCTCTTCCTGCCGCGGCCGAGAAACGTTACAGCTTTGTAATACTGTCTCAATACTTTGCAGGACTAAGAAACCCTGTATGAGGTAGCTCTCGGTTAATGTTACTGACACTCCGGTCGACGCCGGAGCCAATAACAACAGCAGGAGCATGCCGATGTATACGTTCAAGACCTCGTTCAAGAAAACGGCTCTCGCCCTGGCCACCGCCACGACGGCTTCGTTGACGCTCTCAAGCGCCCAGGCTGCCGAGGTGGAGGTGCTGCACTGGTGGACCTCCGGTGGCGAGGCCCAGGCCGCCAACGTGCTCAAGGAATTGATGGAAGCCGAAGGCTACGGCTGGGAGGATTTCGCCGTGGCCGGTGGCGGTGGCGAGACCGCCATGACCGTACTCAAGTCCCGCGCCATGTCCGGGAACCCGCCCTCGGCGGCCCAGATCAAGGGGCCCGAGATTCAGGAGTGGGGCGAGCTCGGCCTGCTCGGCAGCCTCGAAGAGGTTGCCACGTCGGAGAGTTGGGATGACTTGTTGCCGACAGTGGTTTCCGATGTGATGAAGTATGACGGCGAGTACGTTGCGGTACCGGTCAATGTGCATCGGGTCAACTGGCTGTGGGCCAATCCGGATGTGCTCGATGAGGCCGGCGTCGAGATGCCGACCACGCTGGATGAGCTATTCGCCGCCGGTGAGGCGATTCGTGAGGCAGGTTACATACCCCTGGCCCACGGTGGCCAAGCTTGGCAGGATGCCACCATCTTCGAGAGCGTGCTGCTGGCCACCGGTGGCACCGAGTTCTATCAGCAGGCACTGGTCGATCTTGACGAGGAGGCACTGGGCAGCGACCAGATGGTCGAAGCGCTCGAGACTTTCAAGCGTCTTCGCGAACTGATGGATGATGGCATGCCGGGTCGCGACTGGAACATCGCCACCTCCATGGTGATCAACGGCGATGCCGGCATGCAACTGATGGGCGACTGGGCCAAGGGCGAGTTTACCGCCGCCGGGCTCACCGCCGGTGAGGACTACCTCTGCGCCGCTGCCCCCGGAACGCAGGATGCCTTCACTTTCAATATCGACAGCTTGGCCATGTTCCGTGTCGAAGGCGAGGAGCGTGAGGCCCAGCATGCCTTGGCGCGCCTGGTACTGGAACCGACTTTCCAGGAGACCTTTAACCTGGCCAAGGGCTCGATTCCCGCTCGTCCCGATCTCGACATGAGCGAGTTCGACCAGTGCGCTCAACAGTCCCTCGAGGACTTCCAGCGCACCGCGGAAGCGGGTGGCCTGGTGCCCAGCATGGCCCATGGTATGGCCGTGCGTGCCGACGTGCAGGGCGCCATCTTCGATGTAGTGACTAACTTCTTCAACTCGCGTGACATGGCTGCCGAAGAAGCTGCCCGGCGCATGGTGAATGCCGCTCAGGCTGCGCTGTAACCTGCAGTCGAAACGTGGGGCGGGCCTGTCCAAGCAGGTCCGTCCCTGGTAGCACGCCGTTTACGTCCGAGGATTCCCCTTATGTCCCTCTCAAGTTCCGTGGCGCAGCCGGCCGCCGGTCCTGGTGCCCGACGCAGTTCGTCCGGCCTGCTCCAGGCATGGCTGCCCAAGCTGGTGCTGGCGCCGTCCATCGCCATCTCGCTGTTCTTCGTCTACGGCTTCATGCTGTGGACCTTCATTCTCTCGTTGACCAGCTCGCGCATGCTGCCCAGCTACGAGTTCGTCGGCTTCGCCCAGTATGCCCGGCTGATGGCCAACGACCGCTGGTGGGTGGCCTCGACAAACCTGGTGGTGTTCGGTGGCCTGTTCGTCGCCATCTGTCTGGTGCTGGGGCTGCTGCTGGCGATCCTGCTCGATCAGCGTATCCGCCAGGAAGGGGCGCTGCGTACCCTCTATCTCTATCCCATGGCACTCTCGTTCATCGTTACCGGCGTGGTGTGGAAGTGGCTGCTCAACCCCGGCCTTGGCATCCAGGCGATGGTACGCGGCTGGGGGTTCGAGAACTTCCGCTTCGATTGGATCATAGACCCCGACATGGCCGTCTACACGCTGGTGATCGCCGCGGTGTGGCAGGCCTCCGGCTTTGTCATGGCGCTGTTCCTGGCGGGGCTGCGGGGCATCGACGACAGCATTCTCAAGGCGGCCCAGCTCGACGGTGCCAGCCTGCCGCGAATCTACTGGCGAGTGGTGATTCCTTGCCTACGGCCGGTGGTGTTCAGCGCCGTGATGATTCTCTCGCATATCGCCATCAAGAGCTTCGACTTGGTGGTGGCGCTCACCAATGGCGGACCCGGCTACGCTTCAGATCTCCCCGCTACCTTCATGTACGCGCACGCCTTCACCCGGGCGCAGATCGGCCTGGGCTCAGCCAGCGCCATGCTGATGCTGGGCGGCGTATTGGCGATCCTGATTCCCTATCTCTACTCCGAGCTGAGGAGCCGTCGCCATGGATAACGTGATTCGCCGCCGTACGTTCGGCGCTCGCATAACCCGTCTCTCGCTCTATGCCGTTCTGATTGTGGCGGCCCTGTTCTACCTGCTGCCGTTGGCCGTGATGGTGATCACCTCGGTGAAGCCGCTGGCCGAGATCACTCCCGGTACGCTGCTCTCGCTGCCGCAGGCTCCTACGCTGGCGCCTTGGGCCAAAGCCTGGGGCGAGGCCTGCACCGGCATGCGCTGCGAGGGCGTGGGTGTCTACTTTTTCAATTCAATCGCCATCGTGGTGCCGGCCGTGCTTATTTCCACCACCATTGGTGCGCTCAACGGCTATGCCCTGACCAAGTGGCGCTTCAAGAGTTCGGAGCTGCTCTTCGCGCTGATGCTGTTCGGCTGCTTCATTCCCTTCCAGGTGGTGCTGCTGCCGATGGCGCAGACGTTGGGCTGGCTGGGCCTGTCGAGCTCCCGTGCGGGGCTGATCATGGTCCACGTGATCTTCGGCATCGCCTTTACCACGCTTTTCTTCCGCAACTTCTACGTGGCGGTGCCCACCGAACTGATCTCGGCGGCCAAGCTCGATGGTGCCGGCTTCTTCCGAATTTTCTGGCGCATCCTGCTGCCGGTCTCGGCGCCGATTATCGTGGTGTCGGTGATCTGGCAGTTCACCCAGATCTGGAACGACTTCCTGTTCGGCGTGGCGTTTTCAGCCCACGACACCCAGCCGGTCACGGTGGCGCTCAACAACCTGGTCAATACGTCTACCGGTGCACGCGAATACAACGTCGACATGGCGGCGGCGATGATTGCCGCACTGCCCACGTTGGTCGTCTACGTGCTGGCTGGAAAGTATTTCGTGCGTGGGCTCACGGCAGGCTCGGTCAAAGGCTGAGGCCCTCTGAGCAACAGAACAATCAAGAGGTTTTCGACATGGCAGCGCTTGAAATCAACAATGTTTGCAAGGACTTCGGCAGCGAGCAGGTGCTCAAGGACGTGAGCCTGGCGATCGATTCGGGAGAGTTCCTGATACTGGTAGGTCCTTCGGGATGCGGCAAGTCGACGCTGATGAACGCTATCGCCGGCCTCGAGCCGGTCACCTCCGGCGAGATCCGTATCGCCGGCGAGGAAGTCACCTGGCAGACCCCGGCGGAGCGCGACATCGCCATGGTGTTTCAGTCCTATGCGCTCTATCCGAGCATGACGGTGCGCCAGAACATCAGCTTCGGTCTGGAGATGCGCAAGGTGCCCAAGGCCGAGCGCGAGGCCGCCGTCGAGCGGGTCGCCGACCTGCTGCAGATCTCGCACCTGCTCGAGCGCAAGCCGTCGCAGCTCTCGGGCGGCCAGCGCCAGCGCGTGGCGATGGGCCGGGCGTTGGCCCGCGAGCCCAAGGTCTACCTGTTCGACGAGCCGCTCTCCAACCTCGACGCCAAGCTGCGCGTCGACATGCGCACCGAGATCAAGAAGCTGCACCAGCGCCTCGGGACGACCATCGTCTACGTCACCCACGACCAGATCGAGGCCATGACGCTGGCCGACTGCATCGCGGTGATGCGCGACGGCCGCATTCTCCAGCTCGGCTCGCCCGACGAGGTCTACAACAACCCGGTGGATATCTTCGTGGCCGGCTTCATGGGCTCGCCATCGATGAATTTCATTGCCGCCACGCTGGAGGAGGACGGCGGCGAGTACCTGGTGTGCATCGACACGCCGGACGAACCGTCTCTGCGGTTGCCCTGGCCGCGCGAACGGACCACCAAGGTCATGGCCGAGCGAGTGGGCAAGCCGGTGATCCTGGGGCTGCGTCCCGAGCACTTTGCCGAGGATGATGCGCGACTTGGCGAGTTCGCCGAAGGCGTGCTGCTCACGCCGCGCATCACCGTGGTCGAGCCCACTGGCGCCGACATCCTGCTGCAGCTTCAACTGGGTGAAGGGGAGGCGACGGTCCGGGTCGGGCCCAAGTGTGTCGTGAAAACGGGGGAGCGCCTGGCGCTGCGTATCGACATGGCCCGCGCGGTGCTGTTCGACAGCGAGACGGAGAAGCGCTTGGCCTGAACCCACGGATAGGCCGCCGCCAGCCGATGATCGGCGGCCTGTCGGTCCTTCCTTCAGCGGACAGTAATGACCGTGCACTCGGCCACATGGCTGACCTTGTGCGACACGCTGCCCACCACCAGCCCGCGCAGATCGCTCAAGCCGCGGCTGCCCATGACGATGGCCTCGACGCCGCGGCGCTTGGCTTCGTTGACGATGGTGCGAGCGGGGTCGCCCTGGCCGATGATCGTCTCGACCCGGGTCACGCCCTTGGCGCGTGCGGCTTTGTCCGCCCTGTCGACGATCTGCTTGCCGACGTCCTGGCGCATCCGGGGCTCCTGACGCTCCTGGCGCGATGCTTCGATGGCAATGGCGCCGATGCCCCACACCAGCGTCGTTTCGTGAGTGAGTTCCTCGGGTATGTGCAGGATATGCAGGGTGGCATCACCCTGGCTGGCCAGCTGACAGGCGACTTCGAGGGCTTTCTTGGCTCCTTCGGAGCCGTCGACGGGGACCAGGATGGACTTGTACATGGCGCTATCCTTGTTTCGTAGTGGGGCGGATCGGTTCCCACGAGCCTAGACCTTCGTATTCAGGACGTCATGACCCCGGTCAAGGACTCTGCAGATCGGCCTTTCCTCACTTGGTTTCCTCCAGCCGTCGCAGCTGCTGCCAGAGCTCGCTGCGCAGGTCGGCCATGCGTGGCGCCTCGCCTTCGCCGAATACCAGCGGGCGGGTCAGGCGCAGGGTGCGCAGGCCGAGGCGGGCACTCAGCAGACCTACGCCCATGCCCTGACCGGCGCGCGCCGAGAGGCGGCCGGCCAGGTTCAACGACAGTAGCTCCATACCGGCATCGCCGGCCATCTCGGTGGCACCGGCAAAAGCCATGTTGTAGAGCACGTTGCGCAGCAGGCGCAGACGGCTGGCATAGCCCAGTTCCAGCCCGTAGAGACGGCAGATGCGATCGATCATCGCCAGGCTGCGCCACGCCACCAGGAACATGTCGACCAGCGTCAGCGGGCTGACTGCCACCATGACGGCCGTTTCGCCGGCCATGCGGGAGATAAGGCGGCGGGCCTGGCGATCGCGCGGTGCCAATAGGTGATGAGCCAGCAACTGCTGGATTTCTGCACCGGCGTGGTGCGGTTCGCGGGCGGCGAGAAAAGCCTGCCAGTGGGGATGGTCGTCATCGAGTCCGAGCTGGCGCTTGAGTACCCGGGCCAGCTCGAGTGCCTGCCTGGCGTCGGCCTGGGATAGCTCGGCCAGTCGGCTGCGCAGGGCATCGTGGCGCTTCAGGCGACGCAGGCGCCAGGCCTCGCGCAGCAGTGCCCCGGCACCCAAGGCGATGGCACCCAGTCCCAGCAGGTGCCAGCCGCCGCTGAGCCAGTCGCCGCCGAGCAGCGCATCGGGCAAGTTCAGGGCCAGTTCGGCCATGCCCAGCGCAATGCCGCCACCCAGCAGGGTCAGCAGGCCCCAGCGGCGCTTGCGCGGGCGGCCGAGACTTGCCTCCAGGTCGCGCTCGGTGCGGCTGAGCGCGGCCTCTTCCACGGGGCGTGTGGGCAGTTGGCTGTCGAAATCCAGACGCGGGCGCGGCGACTCCAGTCCTGGCGTTGCCGGCTCGTCGAGAGTGAAGCGGCGGGCTGGCCGCGGGTCGTCGCCCTGTGGCTCATGACGATGGTCGCTCATTGCAGCTTGTCTCCGATCAGCCAGTCCAGTGCGGCGTCGAGGCGAATGTGGGGAAGCGCACCGTCTTCACGTGGGGCGGGGCGGAAGGCGTGGAAGTCGAACCCTTGGCGGGCCCAGAATTCGGTCTCGGGCAGCTTCGCCGGCACCTCGCCGGGGAACACCAGCACCTCCTCGCCCTCCAGCGTCGTGCCGCGCAGGGCCGGTGTCCTTTCGCCCTTGTGATTGACTTCATGCGCCTCGGTGGCGCGGATCGCCGCCAGCGACAGCGCCTTCACCGGCACGTTGGCGTAGCGCAGGTCCTGCAGCGGTTCGGCGAGCAGGGCCTCGAGCAGGGCGGACAAATTGGCGTGCTGCTCAGGGGTGACGTGGTCGGCCTTGGTCGCGGCGATCGCCAGGCGGTCGATGCGCGGTGCGAACAGCCGCGAGAGCAGGCTTCGCTTGCCGTAGTCGAAGCTCTGCATCAGCGTGGTCAGCGCGCGGGAAAGATCCTCGAAGCGCTCCGGGCCGGCATTGAGGGCGCCGAGCACGTCGACCAGTACGATCTGCCGGTCGAAACGGCGGAAGTGGTCGCGGTAGAAGGGCTTCACGATACGCTGTTGATAATGACGAAAGCGTGCCGCCAGGGTGGCGTAGACACTCTCCGGCGGCAGCTTGGCCAGCACTGCGTCGTCGATATCCGCCAGCGCCGGGAGCGGGAAAAACTGCAGAACCGGGGCGCCTTCGAGATCTCCCGGTAGCAGGAAGCGACCCGGCTGCAGATTGGCGAAGCCCGCCTCGCGTGCCGCCTGCAGGCTGCGCGCGTAGAGCGCGGCGATGTCGGCCAGCTCGGCTTCGTTGGCCTCGGCGGCGGGGTCGAGCCTGGCCGCGGCACGCTCCCACTCGGCGAGCAGGGCGCGGCGCTGCTGGCCGGCGCCGGCCAGCATGGCATGGCTCCAGCCCGGGTAGTCATGGCCCAGCAGTGGGAGATCGAGCAGCCACTCGCCGGGGTAGTCGAACAGGTCGAGGCTGAGCTCGGCGGTTTCGCTGCGCAACAGGCCGCGCCGCGCTGGGCGATAACGGATCGACAGGCGCAGCTCGCTGATGCCGCGGGTCGGTTCGGGCCAGCGCGGCAGCTCGTCGTCGAGCGCCGCCATGGCCTGGTCATAGGGGAAGCGTGGCACCCCGAGGTCGGGCTGGCTGACCCGGCGGGCACCCAGCAGGCGCCCTTCGCGGGCGGCCGGCATCAGGTCGAGCCGCGCTTCGAGCCCGGCGTGGCGCAGCTGGTTCACCAGCGAGGTGAGAAAGGCGGTCTTGCCCGAGCGCGAGAGCCCGGTGACCGCCAGGCGCAGCTGGCGGTCGCGGCCGCGTTCGATCAGGTTGGTCAGCTCCCGAGTGAGCGACTGGCGCATTGGCGAGGAATCCCTTCACAGCAGTGTCAGCCGCTAATGTGAGGGTCTTGGCGGCGTCTGGCAAGGCGCTGCCAGGCCAGCAGTGCCATCGGTGCCAGTGCCAGCGGCACCAGCAGGGCATTGAGCAGCGTCCAGCCGAGCAGGTTGACCAGCGGCCCCGCCAGCAGTGCGGTGACGGCCACGGTGGAGAAGACCAGGAATTCATTGGCGGCCTGGGTGCGCGCCTTCTCCACCGGCCGATAGGCCTCGGTGAGCAGGCCGGTGGCCGGCAGGAAGGTGAAATTCCAGCCCAGCCCGAGCAGGACCAAGGCGAAGTGAAATCCCGTCACGCCGGCCTCGACCTGGGCGGCCATGCCGCTCGCCGCCAGCAGCAGGCAGCCCGCCGTGATCATGCGTGGTGCACCGAAGCGCGTCGTCAGGTGGCCGGTGGCGAACGAGGGCAAGAACATTGCAAGCACATGCCACTGGATCGTGGTAGCGACGTGATCGAAGTGATGGCCGGCGCCTGACATGGCCAGCGGAGTGGCGGTCATCGCCAGGTTCATCACGCCGTAGCCGATCAGCGCCGAGAGCACCGCCACCAGGAACACCGGCTGGCGCACGATTTCGCCGAGCGGGCGTGGCTGGCCGTCGCCATGCGTTTTCTCGGGGGGCGGTAGCCGGGTTGCCAGCAGCACGAGCAGGGCCACAAGATAGAGCGCTCCCAGGCCGAGGAAGCTGCCGAGAAAAGGCGTGGTGGCCGCTTCACGGCTGATACGGGCCAGCCATGGGCCGAAGAATGCGGCCAGGACGCCGCCACCCATGACCAGGCCGATGGCGCGATCGCGCAGCGCCATCGGGGCGGCTTCCACGGCGGCAAAACGATAGAGCTGACCGAAGCCGATGCCGATGCCGATCAGCCAGGTGCCCAGCATGAAGAGAAAGAAGGCCTCGGCCACCAGAGCCTGTGCGGCGACGGCCACCCCAACGAGCCCCAGCAGGTTGCCCAACAGGAAGCCTCGCTTGCGCCCCAGCCGCGCCATGATCAGCGAGGCGGGAATGGTCGCACACATCAGCCCCAGCCACTGAGTGGCGACCGGTGCCGTGGACCAGGCGGGGTCGGGGGCGAGGCGGGCGCCGATCAACGGCGAGACCGCGATGAGCAGGATATTGCCACTCACCAGTAGCGCCTGGCACAGCGACAGCAGAGTCACGTTGAACGGCATGGCAGCCTCCTGGGCAATACATCCATTACGGAGTAAGAGATAAGGGTGAAGTTCGGCCTGCAGGACCGAAGCGCTGGTAGTACAGGCTGGGAGAAACCCCGTAGTGGCGTTGAAACAACCGCCGTAGCTGTTCCGCACTACCCAGGCGCCATTGTCGTGCCAGCGGCTCCAGCGGCGGTGGTTGCTCGCTGGCCACCAGCGCCAGGCGAGCCTGTTCCAGGCGCAAGCGGGTCAGGTAGGTGCCGGGTGAGGTGTCGAGCTGCTGACGGAACAGGCGTGACAGGTGGCGCGGGGTGACCCCAAGCGACTCGGCCAGCTCTTCCATCTGATGGGGGGCGGCGGGGTCGGCGTGGAGACGGTCGATCAAGCGTCGCAGTGCACCGCTGGTGCGATGCTGGCTGGCCAGCACTTCACTGAACTGCGACTGCCCGCCGGGACGGCGCAGGAACAGCACCAGTTCGCGGGCGACCTGACCGGCCAGGACGCTGCCATGGTCGGCCTCGAGCAGTGACAAGGCCAAGTCTATGCCGGCGGTGACCCCGGCGCTGGTGAAGCGTCCCGCCGACTCGACGTAGAGAGCATCGGGAACCACCTGGATCGCGGGATAATCGCTGGCCAACCGGGCGCAGTGTCGCCAGTGAGTGGTGGCCTGGCGCCCGTCGAGCAGGCCGGCCGCGGCGAGCAGGAAGGCGCCAGTGCAGATCGAGCCCAATCGAAGTACCTGACAGGACCGCTCGCTCAGGGCGTAAAGCAGATCGGGCCGTCGGCTCTGGGCGGTTACGCCGCGACCACCAGCGACGAGCAGCGTATCCACGGGGCCGAGCGTGTCGAGGTCACGCCAGGCAATGTCGGCCTGCAGAGCCAGGCCGCCATTGGTCGTCACGCTGCCCGGCGCATCGGCGACCAGATGCATGCGGTAAAGCGATAGACCGCTCACATCGTTGGCCGAGGCAAAGACCTGCCACGGTCCGCTGACGTCCAGCAGCTGGCAGTCGGGATAGGCAAGTAGGGCGACGGTGCGCGACATGGTGGTTCCCTGTGAAGCAAGGCATTGTCAGTCTCCGCCGATCGTGGGATGTCTGCAATGACGAATACCCCACCGATACGGACATATCACCGCCGTGTCATGCCGCCACCAACCACTGTCCCCAGATGGGGATCGTGGCAATGAAGAAGCCCAGTCCGGCCAGGGCATAGCCTGGCCAACGCTGCTGCTTACGTCTCCCCCGTCGCTGGGCCAGGGTCAGGCCGGCCAGGCAGGTCACCAGACCGATGATGTTGAAGACGAAGGTGAACATGCCGAGCACTGGCGTCATGGCGGCTCCCGTGGCGCGTGGAGGGTGAAAAATCCGAGTCTCGAGGGCATGATATCTGCAGCGTAGACGACGAGGACACGACATGAGCGAGAGGTTGCCCGGCCGCGACGCGGTGATTGCCTTCTGGTTCGAAGAACTCGAGCCCGCCCAGTGGTTTCGCAAGGATGAAGAGCTCGATGGGAAGGTCCGCGAGCGCTTCACCACACTGCACCATGCCGCAGCCGCAGGCGAACTGTGGCAGTGGCGCGATACGCCACGGGGACGGCTGGCCGAGATCCTGGTGCTCGACCAGTTCTCGCGTAACCTCTTTCGTGATGACGCGCGCGCCTTCGCCCAGGATCCCATGGCGCTGGTGCTGGCTCAGGAGGCCGTGGCCAAGGGGCATGATCAAGAACTCGAAGTTCACTGGCGCAGCTTTCTCTACATGCCTTACATGCACAGCGAGTCGCTCGCGGTGCACGGCGAGGCGCTGCGTCTGTTCGATCAGCCCGGGCTGGAGGACAACCTGCGCTTCGAACACCTGCACCATGACATCCTGCTGCGCTTTGGTCGCTATCCGCACCGCAATGCCATTCTCGGCCGTGAGTCGAGTGACGAGGAACAGGCTTTCCTGAAACAGCCTGGCTCGTCATTTTAAGCTACCCTTTGCAGGGAAGCCGCGCTTAGGCATCATCGAGGCTCCCCAAAGGGGCAGGAACGACCAAAGGGAAAGGAGAGACGACATGGGACTTATTGCCTGGCTGATCATTGGTGGACTGGCGGGCTGGATCGCCGGCAACATCATGCGCGGCGGCGGCTTCGGTATTCTGCCCAACATCGGCGTAGGCATTGTGGGAGCCGTGATCGGGGGCTTCCTGTTTCGCCTGCTAGGGCTGCAGGCCGGCGGATTCATCGGCTCGCTGGTCACGGCGACTGTCGGCGCGGTGGTACTGCTGTGGGTGATTGCCAAGATCCGAAAAACCTAGGCTGAGTGGCATAGGATGAATCGGCCCGGGAAATTGCCCGGGCCGATTCGTTTGTGCCCGAACGATTTCAGAACGTGTAGCTGACTCCCACTACGGCGACCGGGTAAACGGGCCACTCATTGGCTTCGTCCTCGAGCCGCTGCTCCTCCTGGCGGATCTCCCAGCGCAGCTGGGCCGACAGGGGGGTGTCCAGGTTTTCGACACCGCTCGAGGTTCTCAAGGAAACCTCGGGGTCGGTGGGGATGATTCCGACTTCGGCGAAGACCCCTAAACCGCTGCGATGCGCCTGACGCCAGCCGAGGCCGGCATACGGCTGCACGCCATCGACCAGGGTCGCCTTGCCATGCAAGGTGCCGAGCGCATCGGTCGGGTAGCCCTGGTAGGTCGCGTTACGCGGGTGGCCCACGACGTCGGCATCGATATCCGGCAGCATGAGGCCGGCGCTGAGGAAGAAAGCGCTGGTGAAGGGATAATAGTCCAACGTCAACTTGCTTGCCGACAGGTTAACGTCGCCGTCATAGTTGACGTCCTTGGTGCTGTAGTCGTTGCTCCAGTCCAGTCCGCCGGTATAGCGGGCTGAGACGCCAAGACGTTCGCTGAAGCGCCACGCGAGGTCGGCGCCCGCGCCGGTGGTACCGGCAACGGCACCCAGGGTCATACGGTTGTCTTGAGCATACACCTGAGTCGTGCCCAGCAAGCACAGGGTGGCGATCATGCCGGTGGCCGTCATCCTTTTCATCGACTTACTCCTCGGTTTGCCATCGTTCGCGGTGGTGCGCCGCCTCGTTGAGTTAGCCAGTATGTCGGCAGCTTGAACCGATTGAAGTTTTCTTTTGTTGCCATAGCCTGGCGCGATTGGCGGCCGTTGGGGGCGGAACTACCTTGTCAATCGAAGCCCAAGAATCAAGAGCGCCGGGTCAAGGCGGCTTGCTGAGTACGCAAGGAAGGATGGATCCATACGGCTACAGGAGTAAGAGCATGGCGAACAACCCCCACACCACGCCCAACAGCGGTGCGCCCAACGACACCGACTTCAAGACCAACGAGCAAAGCAAGTCGGAGAATCTTGAGAAGTACCGTAGCGATGCCACGGGCCACGACTTGCGCACCAATCACGGCACGCGCATTGCCGACAACCACAACTCGCTGAAGGCGGGAGAGCGAGGGCCGACGCTACTCGAGGATTTCGTCTTTCGCGAGAAGCTCAACCACTTCGACAACGAGCGCATTCCAGAGCGTATCGTACATGCCCGCGGGGCCGCGGCCCACGGCTACTTCCAGCCCTACGACAATGCCGCCCAGTACTCCAAGGCAAGCCTGTTTCAGGACCACGGTAAGAAGACGCCGGTCTTCGTGCGCTTCTCCACGGTTCAGGGTTCGCGCGGCTCCAACGACACCGTGCGTGACGTACGCGGCTTCGCCACCAAGTTCTATACCGACGAGGGAAATTGGGATCTGGTCGGCAACGACATGCCGGTGTTCTTCATCCAGGATGCGATCAAGTTTCCCGACTTCGTTCATGCGGTGAAGCCCGAACCGCACAACGAGATTCCCCAGGGCCAGTCGGCCCACGACACCTTCTGGGATTTCGTCTCGCTGATGCCGGAGTCGACCCACATGGTGCTGTGGACCATGTCCGATCGGGCCTTCCCGCGCCATTACCGCAACATGGAAGGCTTCGGCGTGCACACCTTCCGCCTGATCGATAAACAGGGCAGGTCGCGCTTCGTGAAATTCCACTGGAAGCCGCTGGCGGGTACCTGCTCGCTGATCTGGGACGAGGCGCAGAAGCTATGGGGCCGTGATCCCGACTTCAATCGGCGCATGATGTGGGAAGATATCGAGAACGGCGACTTCCTCGAGTACGAATTCGGCATCCAGGTCGTCGAGGAGGAGGACGAGCACAAGTTTGACTTCGACCTTCTCGACCCCACCAAGATCATTCCCGAGGAGCAGGTGCCGGTCACGCCCATCGGCAAGATGGTACTCAACCGTAATCCGGACAACTATTTCGCCGAAACCGAGCAGGTCGCCTTCAATCCGGCCCACGTGGTGCCGGGTATCGATTTTACCAACGATCCACTGCTGCAGGGACGACTGTTCTCTTATCTCGATACACAGATGCTGCGCCTGGGCGGGCCCAACTTCAACGAACTTCCCATCAACCAGCCGGTGTGCCCGTTCCACAACAACCAGCGCGATGCCATGCATCGCCAAACCATCAACAAGGGTCAAGCCTCCTACGAGCCCAACTCGATCGACGGCGGCTGGCCCAGCGAGACACCGGCAGCGCCCGAGAACGGTGGCTTCGAGTCCCACTACGAGCGTATCGATGCGCACAAGATTCGTGCCCGCAGCCCCTCGTTCGGCGACCACTACTCCCAAGCCACGCTGTTCTGGAACAGCCAGACCGATGTGGAGAAGGAGCACATCATCGCCGCCTATACCTTCGAGCTCTCCAAGGTGCAGCGGCCGTGGATCCGCGAGCGCATGATCAAGGAGATTCTGCCCAACATCGACCTCGAGCTAGCGCGCCGGGTCGGTGAGAATCACGGCATCGAAGCGCCGACGGAGAAGCCGGCAGCTCCCGAGGAGCTGGGCCGGATTTCACAGCTGGAGTCGCCGGCACTGAGCCTGATGGCACGCCTGCCGGGCAACATCCAGTATCGCAAGGTGGCGATCCTGGCGGCCGACGGCGTCGATGGCGACCAGATCGAGGCGCTCAAGAAGAAGCTCGAGGCCGAAGGTGCACAGGGCCTGGTGATCGCGCCGAGCATGGCACCGGTCAAGGCCGCGGGTGGAAAGAGCGTGACGCCCGACGCCATGCTCAACGGCATGCCCTCGGTGGCGGTGGACGCGGTAGTGGTGCCCGGCGGCACTGACAGCGTGGAAGCGCTGGCCCAGTCGGGACAGGGCCGTTACTACGTGCAGGAGGCTTACAAGCATCTCAAGGCGATCGCCGCTGTGGGTGAGGGCAAGTTGCTGCTGGACGCAGCGGACGTGCCTACCGGCGAAGAGGGCGTGCTGACAGGCGCCGCGGTGGACGATGTGTTTGCCCCGCTACGGGATGCGATGGGGCAGCATCGGGTGTGGGCGAGAGACCCGAAGGCCAACGATATGCCGGCCTGACAAATGCCTGCGCGAGCGAATCACTGCGTTGCGCGGTGCTCGGAATCCTCACATATACCCCATATGCTCCGGTTCCTGTGCTCCGTGCGCCTTGTGCTTCATCTCGCTCGGCGATTTGTTCAACACTTCCAGCGCTGAATATGATGCTAACGAGAACGCCCGCCGGCATCGACTGCCGGCGGGCGTGTGTCGCTGCAAGGAATGTCAGGCGGTAGCCTGGCTACCGACCAGTTCCTTGAGCGCGGCCTCGACGATATCCAGGCCTTCCTCGAGGATCTCGTCCTCGATGGTAACCGGCATCAGGAAGCGGATGGTGTTGCCGTAGAGGCCGCAGGAGAGCAGGATCAATCCCTTCTCGCGGGCCTTCTTGCACAGCGCGGCGGCCAGGTCGGCGTCAGGCGTGTGCTTGGCCTTGTCTGATACCAGGTCGATGGCGGCCATGGAGCCCATGTTGCGAGCATTGTCGACGCAGTCGAAGTCGCTTTGCCATTGGCCGAAGCGCTTGGCCAGCTTGTCGCCGAGTGCCAGGCTTTTCTCGAGAATTTTCTCCTCCTCGAACACGTCGAGTACGGCCAGTGTCGCGGCGCAGGAGAGCGGGTTGCCGGTATAGGTGCCGCCCAGCGAGTTGGCACCCGAAGCATCCATTACCCGGTCGGTCCCCACCACGGCGGAGATCGGCATGCCGTCGGCCATGCTCTTGGCCATGGTGATGATGTCCGGCTCGACGCCACTGTGTTCTATGGCGAACAGCTTCCCGGTGCGACCGAAACCCGACTGCACTTCGTCGACGATCATCAGCATGCCGTGCTCGTCGCAGATCTCGCGAATCGCCTTGAGGAAGCTGGTCGGAGCGGGGTAGAAGCCACCCTCGCCGAGGACCGGCTCGAGTACGATGGCGGCAGTGTCGCGGGGGTTGGCGTCGGTCTTGATCGCCATCTTCAGGCCGCGCAGCGCCTCGTCTTCGCTGACGCCGTGGTAGGGCACGGGGTAAGGGGCGCGGAAGACGTTGCCCGGCATGGTGCCGAAGTCGGTCGCGTAGGGCGCGACCTTGCCGTTCATGGCCATGGTCATGAAGGTACGGCCATGGTAGCCGCCATCGAAGCAGATCACGTTGTTCTTGCCGGTGGCGGCGCGGGCGATCTTCACTGCGTTCTCGAGTGCCTCGGCGCCCGAGTTGGCCAGCATCACCTTGGCGTGACCACGTACGGGGGTAACCTGGCTCAGGCGCTCGGCGACCTTCACGTAGCCCTCGTAGGGCATCACGGTCTGGCAGGTATGCATTACCTTGTCGAGCTGCGCCTTCACCGCTTCGACCACCTTGGGATGGCGATGGCCGATATTGAGCACGCCGATGCCGCCGGCAAAGTCGATGATGCGGTTGCCGTCAGCGTCCCAGATCAGCGCGTTCTCGGCGCGATCGGCAAACTGGGTGGCGGGGCTGGCGGCGCCATTGGCGACGTAGCGTTGCTTGAGTTCGTTAAGCTGTGCGTTATTCATCTAGCCTCCCTCATGCGAGAACGTTGCGGGCGATCAAAGGCCGCCGACACAGACGTATTTTAGTTCAGTAAATTCATCCAGGCCGTGGTGTGAACCCTCGCGGCCCAGGCCCGACTCCTTGACGCCACCAAAGGGCGCAAGTTCGGTGGAAAGAATCCCTTCGTTGACGGCCACCATGCCATACTCCAGGCCCTCCATCACATGCCAGATTCGGCGATAGTCGCGAGCGTAGAAGTAGGCCGCCAGGCCGAACTCGGTGGCGTTGGCCATGGCGATGGCCTGCTCGTCGGTATCGAAGCGAAATACGGGCGCCAGCGGGCCGAAGGTTTCCTCGCGTGCCACGCGCATCTCATCGGTGACGTCGGCGATCACCGTGGGCTGGAAGAAGGTGCCCCCGAGTGCGTGGGGCTCGCCGCCGCATACCAATCTGCCGCCCTTGGCCAGGGCATCGGCAATGTGGGATTGCACCTTTTCCACCGCAGCCGCATTGATCAGCGGCCCTTGGATCACACCCTCGTCGAGACCATTGCCCACCTGGAGCTTGCCGACCCGGGCGGCCAGTTTCTCGACGAAGGCATCGTAAATGCCCGATTGCACCAGCAGACGGTTGGTACACACGCAGGTCTGGCCCGAATTACGGTACTTCGAGGCCACTGCACCCTCGATGGCGGCGTCCAGGTCGGCGTCGTCGAAGACGATGAAGGGCGCATTGCCACCGAGCTCCAGGGAGGCCTTCTTGACCGTGCCGGCGCATTGCGCGAGCAGGCGCTTGCCCACCGGCGTGGAGCCGGTGAAGGAGACCTTGCGCACCCGCGGATCGGTGGTCAGCACCTCGCCGATCTCGGCGGGACGGCTCGCCGTGATCACGTTGAGCACGCCGCTGGGGAAGCCTACCTGCTCGGCCAGCCTGGCCAGGGCCAGGGCTGTCAGCGGCGTGGCCTCGGCGGACTTGATCACCACCGGGCAACCGGCGGCCAGTGCCGGAGCGCACTTGCGCGTGATCATCGCCAACGGGAAGTTCCATGGGGTGATGGCCGCCACCACACCGATCGGCTCGCGGAAGACCAGGATGCGCTTGTCGGCGCCATGGCTGGGCAAGGTTTCGCCAGCCATGCGCTTGGCCTCTTCGGCATAGAACTCGACGAACGATGCCCCATAGGCAACTTCGCCGCGGGATTCCGCCAGGGGCTTGCCTTGCTCGAGTGTCATCAGGCGGGCCAGCGATTCCTGGTGGGCCATGATGGCATCGAACCAGGCGCGCAACAGGGCCGCACGCTGCTTGGCAGGCTGGCGGCGCCATGCCGGCCAGGCCGCTTCCGCCGCCGCCACGGCATCACGCGCATCGTCCGCGGTAAGGTCCGGCACGCTGGCCAGGATTTTGCCGCTGGCAGGGTCGGTCACGTCGAAGCGGCGCTCGGCGTCGCGCCACCGGCCGTCGATGAAGGCCTTGTTGGTGAAGATGTCGGCAGGGAGTGACATGGAAACTCCATATGTTGATTATCTTGTTTGTCGAGTGTGCATTATTTAAAACGTTTCGCCAAGACTCCATCAAACGGGCCGTCAAGTTTTTTTAGCCGTCCACAGCCATCGGCGTGCGCCGCGCTTTCCGCTACACTAGGCGCCGATTTCCCTAGTGTGGCAGTGCTGCACTTTTATCTCTGCTGGTTGAACGTCGAGGTGAGACTTGGTCGATCCCCTTTACGCCTGGTGGGCTCAGCAACTGGTCCTGTGCGACTGGGCCTTCGAGCCTGAACCCAACACGATCGAGGCTAAGGCGGCCAGTGCCAGGTTACAGGCGCTGGGCGTGAACGATCGCGGAGAGTTGGGCTGGCGTCTGATCGAGGCCTTCGGCACCGGCACCGCCGATCCTGCGCGCCTGCTGTCGACACTAGAGCTGCTCGCCCTGGCCGGGTCGGCCAGTTGGCTAAGCGAGCCACGCTTGCGTAGCTGGCTGGTGCGCCTGACTGATGAGATCACACGTCTCTACCCAAACCTGGGAAGCTGGCTCGAGGCGCTGCGGCATGCCAAGAGTGCCGAGGGTTGGGTACGCGGTGACGATAGCTTCTGGGAAGCCTGCGAGGCCTTGGCGGTCCTCGAGCGTGACGGCGAGGGCATTACCTGGGACACCCTGACCGAATGGGTCGCCAAGCAGCGCAAGGACCGCACGCTCACGCTCTGGCCAGATGCCCCGCAGGCTAGTGCCTGGCGTCTGAGAGCGGCTTTCTCCCCGGTGGTGGAAGAGCCGCCTGGTGAGTTGGATTGTCCCGATGCGAAGGATTGGCTATGGCGCCACTGGCAGGTCGAAGACCGCACCGGGCTGATCCAGAGCCTGCTGTGGCTGGCTGGCTATGGCCACCGGCAGGGCTGGGACCTGGATGCCTCTCGCTTGCTGGCGGCACCGGATGACGAGCGGCAAGCGTGGCTCGAGGGGCTCACCAATGCCGAGCGTGATTTTGGCCGGGTGTTACTTGACCTGGTTGAACGCGGCGAACCGCTGGAGTGGGCCGCCTGGGATTGGTTGCGGCTGATCGACCTGGCCTGGGCCGGTGCTTGTGCCGGCTGGCTCGACGTAACAGAAGCCCGGGATTTTGCCACCCATGGTGCCGACCTGATACTTCGTCGCTACAGCGACTGGTCGGCGCTGGCACGAGCCTATCAGCGGGGCTGTAGCCTGTTCGAGGGACATGATCGACTGGCTGACATGCAGCGTGACTGGAGCCTGCTGCTCAACTCTCCCGTCAGCCCCTGGCGGGCACCGCTGCAACAGTTGCTGAGCGAGGAAGAGCGGGAGACGTCGCGGCACTCCATCATGGCCTGGCGGCGTTCGCCACGCCATTGGGTACTGGCATTGGCCTCGGTGCGCGAGCCGGAGTTCGGTATGCGCCAAGGGCCGGCCGGGCCGGTCGCCGTCGAGCGGCGCTCCGATGCCCTGCGTTACCTCGACGAGACCTTGGGGCTACACCCCGATGAAGGCGCGGATGCGCTGACGCGTTACTGGTTGCCGGCCCAGGCCCATCACCTCAATCAGTTGGCGGCCGATGCCGCCCATGGTGCCTTGCCCGCGGCCGACACCCCGTTCGGACGGCCCGAGGCCGAAGACTTGGGCAGCCTCGCGGCGCTGAAGCAGGGCAGCCGCCATGCGGCGACCATCCACATGGCCGAGAAGTACGCCTTCTATCTGCAGATGGCGATGGACAGCGAGGCGTTCGATGCCGAGGCGCTGAATGCGCTGGCTGAGGCACTACGTGGCACCCTGTGTCGTTTCTACCCCGATGCCCGCCGTCTACTCGAGGCCTGGACCCAGTGGGAGCGCCTGTTGCCGGAAGGGGAGCATCCGCCACTGCTCAACGAGATCCGCTGGCACCTGGACGATCCGGGTAGCCCGTTTCATTGGCTCGATTGGCATTCGGCACAGTGGCAAGAGCCCGGCCCGCGTCCGACCCTGTCGCGCTTCACCGCCATGGCCTTGGTGGGACCGCTCAACAATGCTGCCTGGAGCGAACCGCATGTCGAGAGCGAACGGGAAGCAGTTTCGATCAAGGAGTGGATAGACGGGCACTATGGGCTGCATGGCCAAGCCGAGCTCAGCGAATTTCTCGATTTTCTGCTCGAAGCGGGCGACCGGCAGGAGTACCAGATCAACTACGCGCCCTATACGCTCAATGCTCAGCGACTGGCCTCGGAAATCGCCATGTTGGAAACCGGTGAGTGCAGTGAGGAGGATCGCACCCATCTGTTGCGCTTGCAGCGCGTGCGAGACAATACCGATGGCTGCAACGAGTTGGACATGACCGCATGGGATGTCGCCCAGGCGGTAGACCTTGCCATCGCCGGTCGTCAGCTTGGCTGGCTGGATGGCGCTGCCTTCAGCGCCATGCTGGAACGCGCCCATGCGCTGGCAGCCGAACATTACGGAAGTTGGGAGGAGTACGCCCGGGGCCTCTTTGCGGGGTTCTCCTTCTTTATGGGCGAGACGCCCGAGCGCGAGGGCTTCCTCGGCGGGTTTCGCCAGGCACTGGTCGCATGGCTGTCCGGGGCGCCGCCGCTGGCCGGCTCCTGGGCGAGCCTGGATTTCCCCGGGGCCAGACCGCGTCATTGGGCGCCTATGCATATCGACACGCTACCGGGCGACATGAAAACGCTACATTAGGACTCGCCCTGGTCTGGAAGGGTGGTTTATAGTCAGCTGGTTTAATGGCATGGCTCCCAATGTGGGGCCTTCGTGCAGAAATGAACGTGAGCCGGCGCAAGGCCGCTCTGGCAGTGGTACGGGCAAAGGAAAGGCCAGGCACCACTGCCACAGCGATCCTCTCGGGTGTGTCAGGTAGGGCTTGTTTGCTCGACCGGGGCATGCGTGCGGCTCAGGGAATGAGGACTTCGCAAGTATGGTGGCCACGGGATCGAGTCGTATTGCTATGCTTGTTGTGTCGCTGGCGTCGCTGTCCGGGTGTGCTGGATCACCGAATTCGACGTTGGAAGCTCCGGACGACTACTTTGCACGGCAGCTGCCTGGCATGTCGTCTTCCTACAGCCCGCAGATGTCCCCGGTGGACAATCCCATCTTGAGCGTGAACAGCCTGCACAATCCACCGCCCGAGCTGGTCCGTGAAGCGCTGTTGGCTCAGCACGAGCGCTGGGCCGGGACGCCCTATCGGCTCGGCGGTACCGGCCGAGGCGGGATCGACTGCTCGGCGCTGGTGCAGAACGTATTCAGTGAGACCTTCCGTCTCGAACTACCGCGCTCCACCAGCGAGCAGGTCCAGCAGGGCACGCCGATCTCCCGCGACGAGCTGCAGGTGGGCGATCTGGTTTTCTTCCGCCCGCCGGGTCGCTACGACCATGTCGGCATCTATGTCGGCGACGGTTATTTTCTTCACGCCTCTACCTCCCAGGGCGTGATGCTCTCCGAGCTCGACAACATCTATTGGCAGCGCCACTACTGGCAGGCCCGCCGGACCCTGGAGCCGACGACCCTGGCGCAGCGAGTCGTCAACCCCGAAGGCTGAGGCCAAGCCGGCCCGACCGGACAGGCTGCCAGAGCCCAGACAGGCTTCCGCACGAAAGCCGGCGCTTGATTCTCACAAGACGTCACGATGCGCGATGGCATACTCCACGAAGGCGCTCTCCGCTCGCGACAGATAGGCGCCCTGGACCCAGGCCAGCGACAGGTCGAGCCAGGCCGGGGTATCGAAGGAGACGCCGACCAGTTCCGGCTCGTCCACCACTCGGCGCAGGAAGGTGGTAATGCCGAAGCCTTGGCGGACGATGGCCTTGGTCAGCGGTATCAGGTTCGACTGGAAGGCGATGTCGGCGGCAAGGCCGGTTCGGCGCGAGAGCGCGTCGACGAATTCACGATGGAAGTAACCCTCCTGGAACAGCACCAGCGGCTCCTGAAAGAACTCCGAAGCGCTCACGCGGCTTCGCTGCGCGAAGGAGTGTGAGCGCGGCACGCAAACCACCATCTCTTCACGGGTCAGGTGCCGCCGTTCCATGTGGCGACTCTGCTCGTCATTGATCACCACGCCGAGATCCAGCTCGCCGCCGGCAATCATGGCCTGCAGCCGCCGCGCGCCGGCCTCGACCACGGTCAAGCGAATTCCCGGGTGCTGTGCCTTGAAACCCATCAACAGTGGCGGGAAATAGTAGGAACCGAGCATCGAGGGGATGCCGATGCGTACCTCGCCTTTGACCAGTCCGTGAAGCTCGCGCATGGCCAAGTGGGTGGCCTCGGCGCGCTCGAGCAGCTCCCGCGCGTGAGCATGGAGCGCTTGGCCCTCCGGCGTCAGGGCGATACGCCTCTCGTGACGATGAAACAGGGTCAACTCCAGATGGCGCTCGAGATTGGCGATGGTCTGGCTGACGGCGGACTGGGCCACATGGAGCTCGCGGGCGGCGGCACTGAAGCCGGCCCGGTCGGCCACCGTGACGAAGACACGCAGGGTGCGCAGATCGAAGGGCAGGGCCATGTGAAATATCCATAAGCCAAGTAGATGGAGATCATCTTTTTATGCTGTTTGGCTTATCGTACTGCATGGCCGATCATGGCTGACAGCTTTTCCGCGCAGGTATACCCATGATTGTCGCTCGTTCTCCTGCCTGGTGGCGTGCCACACTGGCGCTCTGTCTCGGCTCTATCCTGGTATTTATCAATCTCTATGCGCCGCAGCCGCTGTTACCCGACCTGCGTCAGGCTTACGGCGTTTCGACGCTGGGCATCAGCCTGGTCATGTCGGTGGCTACCCTGTCGCTTGCCGGAGCGCTGCTGGTTTTCGGCCCGCTATCGGACGCCATAGGCCGAGGTGGCATCATGCGCGTTACGTTGTTGCTGGTCGGGCTCTGTTCGCTGGCGCTGGCCTACGCCCCCACCTTCGAGACGCTGCTGGCGCTGCGTCTGGTACAAGGCTTCCTGCTCGGCGGGCTGCCCGCGGTGGCTATCGCCTGGATGGGCGACGAGTTCGAACGCCCGGCGCTGATGGCGGCCGTGGGGCTCTACATTGGGGCCAATACCTTGGGCGGCATTGGTGGTCGGCTTATCGGTGGCGGCATCGGCGAGATCGGTGGGGCCAGCGCCGGTTTCCTGGCGGTGGGTCTGGTAACACTGATCGGCGTGGCGCTGTTCTGGAGGTTGCTGCCTCCGCCGCGTCAATTTACGCCGCGTCGCTTCGAGCTGCGTGGTGCGCTGGCGGACCTGGGCGGCCACCTGCGCCATCCGCTGCTGCTGGCTGCCTACCTGCTCGGCGGCATCAACTTTTTGATCTTCATCAACCAGTACAGCTACATCACCTTCCGCCTGGCCGAAGAGCCGTTCGGGTTGGGCGCACGCTGGCTGGGCATGATCTTTCTGACCTACCTGGGCGGTACCCTGAGCTCAGCGCTCTCCGGCCGACTGACGCGCTACCTCAGCCAACCGGCCTGCATGGCGCTGGGCGTGCTCATTCTCATGTGCGGCACCTTCGTCACGCTGGCGGATTCCCTGGCCTGGATCATCACCGGGCTGACCATCAACGCGGTAGGCTTCTTCCTGGCTCACTCGATGGCCTCGAGCTGGGTCAGCCGCCAGGCACAGCGAGCACGGGGCAGCGCCTCGGCGCTCTACCTGGTCTTCTATTATCTGGGCGCCAGCCTCGGCAGCATCTGGCTGGAGCCGTTCTGGCAGCGAGGCGGTTGGCTCGGTGTTGCCATCGGTTCCTGGCTGCTGCTTGGCGCCACTCTCTCGATTGCACTGTGGCTGTGGCGCGGTGAACGCTACGCCGGACAGGCGTCACTGGCTCCCTAGCCCCCCGCTTCATTCCCCCACACCTCCTCGAGGCGCTCCTGGCGACCGCAGGCCGACTTGTAGAAGTTGTAGCGCACCGGGTTCTTGCGATAGTAGTCCTGGTGATAGCCCTCGGCGGGGTAGAACGCCTCGAAATCGCTGATCTCGGTGGCGATCTCCCTGTCGAAGCGCTCGCTGAGCTCGTCACGTGTGGCTTCGGCCAGCTCGCGCTCTTCTGCGCTGGCGGTGTAGATCACGCTGCGGTAACTCTCGCCCTCGTCGCAAAACTGGCGATCGACGGCGAAGGGGTCGACGTTGCGCCAGAACACATGCAACAGCGTGGCGTAGTCGACCGCCGCGGGATCGTACTCCACTTGCACTACTTCGACATGTCCGGTTCCGCCATCGACGACCTGTTCGTAGCTGGGGTTCTCGACGTGGCCGCCGCTGTACCCCGAGGTGGTCGAGACGACACCTTCCACCTTGTCGAAAGCCTCCTCGACACACCAGAAGCAGCCGCCACCAAAGACGGCGCTGGCCGTTTCCTCGCTGGCCACGGCCATGCCGAAGGGCGACGCCAGTATCAGCCCACACAGCAAGACATTTCGGATCCTGAGCATGACGGGTTTCCTCGTTTCACTGAGTTGCAGTCTGTAAGGTTGGAAGCTGTTACGCGACACAGGTTCCGTATAACCTCTGTTTAAAGTGTACCTCCAACTCGGGAGTCGCCCGTGACGCGTCGTCGTCTTATCCTCGTGCTGGTGCTGGTCTTCCTTGTGGCGGCCTATTTTCTCAGCGGTGCCGACGAGGCGCTGACACTGACCAATCTGCAGGCCGAGCAGGCGCGCTTCCAGGCCTGGCTTGCCGATGACCCCCTTACGGTAGCGGGCGGCTTCTTTCTTTTCTACGTGATCATGGCGGCGCTGTCGCTGCCCGGCGCCGCGCTGCTGACGGTGCTGGGGGGCGCGCTGTTCGGGCTCGGCTGGGGGTTGGTGATCATCTCCTTCGCCAGCACCTTGGGGGCAACCCTGGCCGCGCTGATCGCCCGCACCCTGTTGAGAAGCCCGTTGGAGAAGCGCTTCGCGCCGCAGCTCGAACGCATCAATGCCGGCATTCACCGTGAGGGCGCCTTCTACCTGTTCACCCTGCGGCTGATTCCGCTGTTCCCCTTCTTCGTCATCAATCTGGTGATGGGGCTAACCCGCATGCGGCTGTGGACTTTCTACTGGGTCAGCCAGTTGGGCATGCTGGCGGGCACGGCACTGTACGTGAATGCCGGCCGCGAGCTCGGCAGCCTGCAATCGCTGTCCGGTATCCTTTCTCCCGGACTGATCGGCTCGTTCGTGCTGATCGGGCTGTTTCCCTGGCTGGCGCGCGCCCTGGTGGCTATTGCCAAGCGCCGTCGGCTGGCGCAGCGCTTTCATCGCCCATCGCGATTCGACTATGACATCGTGGTGATCGGCGGCGGCTCGGCGGGTCTGGTGGCGAGCTATATCGCTGCGGCGGTGAAGGCCAGGGTGATGCTGGTGGAGCGCGCCAAGCTGGGTGGCGACTGTCTGAATACCGGCTGCGTGCCGTCGAAGGCGCTGATTCGAGCGGCACGGCTGGCGGAGGAGGTTCGCCGCGCCGGGCGCTATGGCATCCATGCCGGCGAGCCGCGCATCGACTTCGCCGCGGTCATGGCCCATGTGCAGCGCGCCATTCACCAAGTGGAGCCGCACGACAGTCGTGAGCGCTACGAGGGGCTCGGCGTCGAAGTGTTTGCGGGTGAGGCCTGTCTGCAGGATCCGTGGCGGGTTCGCGTAATGGGCGATGGGGGAGAACGCGTGCTTACTACCCGGCATGTGATCATCGCCAGCGGGGCGAGGCCGAAGGTACCGCCGCTACCCGGACTCGAGGCCATCAAGGTACTTACGTCGGATAATCTGTGGCAGCTAACGACCCTGCCCGGGCGGCTGGTGGTACTGGGTGGCGGCCCCATCGGTTGTGAGCTGGGGCAAAGTTTCGCGCGTCTGGGAAGTCGCGTCAGCCTGGTCGAGATGGGGCCGCAGCTGTTACCCCGCGAGGACCTCGACGCCGCCGATGCGCTGCGAGTGCGCCTCGAGAGGGAAGGGGTGTCGCTCTGGCTCGACACTCGCGCCGTTCGCGTCGTGCCGGGCGAGGCGCCTGATGGTGGCCACTTGTTGGAGGTAGAGCGCTGCCTGGCCTCGGGCCAGGTCGAGACGCATCGACTGCCCTTCGACCGCCTGCTGGTGGCAGTGGGTCGTCAGGCCAACGTGGCCGGCATGGGCCTCGAGGCGCTGGGGGTGGAAACGCGACCGGATGGCACCCTGGCGGTGGACGAAAGCCTGCAGAGCGTGCTGCCCAACGTCTGGGCCTGCGGCGACGTGGCTGGCCCTTTCCAGTTGACCCATGCCAGTGCCCATCAGGCGTGGCATGCCACGGTGAACGCCCTATTCGGCGAGTTCAAGCGTTTCCGAGTCAGCTACCGGGCACTGCCTGCCGTGACCTACACCGAGCCGGAAGTAGCGCGTGTGGGACACAGCGAGCGTGAAGCGCGGGCCCGCGGTATCGACTTCGAGGTGACGCGCTACGAGCTTGCCGAGCTGGACCGGGCCATTGCCGAGGGCCTGACCGAAGGCTTCGTCAAGGTGCTCACTGTGCCCGGGAAGGATCGGATCCTCGGGGCGAGCGTTGTGGGGCAGGGCGCAGGCGAGCTGCTGGCCGAGTTCACCCTGGCGATGACCCACGGCATCGGCCTCAACAAGCTGCTGGGTACCGTTCACCCTTATCCCACCTGGTCGGAGGCGGCCAAGGCAACAGCGGGCGTCTGGAAAAATGCGCACAAGCCCGAGCGCCTGCTGGGCTGGCTGGCCCGTTACTTTGCCTGGCGCCGAGGGGCTCACCAGGCAGCTTCGACCGAGGCGCAGAGTGAGACGAGGAGGAAGAATGCTTGATCGTTGGACCATGCCCCTGACACAGGCGCCATTGGAATTCATTGCCAGGCGGCTCATGTCCCGGGGAGTCCGTCCCGACAAGATCACATTGCTGGCCTTCGTCATCGGCATGCTCAGCCTGCCGCTGTTGGCCATGGAGTGGTATGCGGTCGCCCTGGTGGCGATCCTGCTCAACCGCCTGGGCGACGGCCTGGACGGTACCCTGGCCCGGTTATCTGGCACGTCGAGCGATGCGGGAGGCTTTCTCGATATCGGCCTGGACTTCGTCTTCTATGCCGCGGTGGTACTGGGCTTCGCGCTGTCCGACCCGGCCGCCAATGCGCTGCCGGCAGCCTTCCTGCTGTTTGCCTTCATCGGTACCGGCACTTCGTTTCTGGCCTTTGCCATTATGACCACCCGGCACGGGCTCGAACGGCCGCGGTTTCAGAAGAAGGCATTCTATTATCTGCATGGTTTGACCGAAGGGACCGAGACCATCCTGGCCTTTGTGCTCTTCTGCCTGCTGCCGAGCGACTTCCCTCTGCTGGCGACACTCTTTGCCGTGGCCTGCCTGATTACCACCACCACGCGCCTGTGGGGAGGCTACTGGACGTTGCGTGGCCTCGATGCCAGGGCATGAAACACAAAAAGGGCAGCCTGGAGCTGCCCTCTTCAGTAAGCCTGTAGAGCATGACGTGCTGAATCAGTGCTCGACGCCGCCTTCACCATGCACGTGGCCGTGCTCGATCTCTTCCTGGCTGGCTTCGCGCACTTCGGCGATCTCGACGTCGAAGTTGAGCTTCTGGCCGGCCAGCGGGTGGTTGCCATCGACGGTAACGGTGTCGCCTTCCACCTGGGTCACGGTGACCATCAGCGGACCACCCTGGGTCTGGGCCTGGAACTGCATGCCCGGCTCGACGGCCTCGACGCCCTGAAAGGCATCGCGCGGTACTTCCTGTACGAGTTGAGGCTGCACCTCGCCGTAACCCTCTTCCGGAGAGACGGCCACATTGAGCTTCTCGCCGGCTTCGCGGCCTTCGAGCTGTTTCTCCAGCCCGGGAATGATATTACCGGCGCCGTGGAGATACGTCAGCGGCTGGCGGCCTTCCGAGCTGTCCAGCACCTCACCTGTATCATTGGTCAGGGTGTAGTGGAACGCGACAACGGAATTTTGCGCAATCTGCATTGATGAACCTTTCGGTGAGTACATGTAGACACCATGGTAACGCGCGATACCAGGGCTGTCAGGGGGGATGCGGTTTTTTCAGCTTATCGAGGCTGGTCCTGAGCGACATTCACGCCTTATGGCGTGGTTGCGCCCCCAGTGCCCCACGGCTACCCTAGCGTGATCCCATTTATTGTCCAATCCGAGCCAACCTCTTGCCTGGAGCAAGCCCATGACCGTAACCGTGATCTGGCTGATTGCCTTCGCCCTCATCCTGTTTTTCAGCCTCAGAATGTGGGAATCCTCCGTCAGTGCCGGTCTGAACAAGGTGGTGCCGCGTGCTATCAAGAGTGACGACGGCAACCGGTGGGTCTGGAGCCTCGCACTTGCCATCTTGGGCGCCACGACACTGGTGCGTCCCATCGACATGCTGCTGACCGCCATCGTCATCGCCATCCTGGGGCTGATCATCAAGAAAGTGGCCGGCTGGGCGATGGATCGGGCTAACTTCCACTGAAGCGGCACGTGCCGACTGAGCAGGCGGCACTCGATACGTCAAAGGGCCGTGGCATACGCCACGGCCCTTCGTATGTCGCGCTTCGCTAGCCGCTGCGGCCAACGCAACAGGTTGGCTCAGTAAGGCGCCACACTGACGTTGGCGCCGCTGCCGATCATGCGCACGCGCTGGCCGACCTGATAGGGCCGATCGGCCTTCTGCACGATGACCACGTTCTGACCATCGTCACGGCGGATCTCCATTTCCCAGGCGCGTACACGGTTGGCCGTATCCTCGGCGGCACTACCCGCCAAGGCGCCGCCGATGACGCCTGCGGCTGTCGCCAACTGCCGGCCGGAGCCGCCCCCCACCTGGTTGCCGAGCAGCCCGCCGATCACGGCGCCGCCCCCGGTACCGATGATACCGCCCATGCGGCTGTCGGCCTGTATCTGTACCTGGCGCAGCGCAGTGATGGTGCCGAAAGTCACGGTCTGGGCGGTCTGGGCCTGATTGCCACGGTAGACGTCGCCACCCATGGTCGAGGTATTGGCGCAACCGGCCAGGGCCAGCATGCCGATGGCTAGTACGGGGAGAAGACGCTTCATATATACCTCCTGTGGCAAGCCGATGCGGGGCTGAGAATCATCGTTGCCAAGTTTAGGGAAACACTGTTTGCTAATCAGCTTAACCACTCATATGGCATTTGACCAGCGCATCGCTGTGCTGGTGCCGCTCAACAGCCAGGCAAAGCGGGTAAAGAATGTGAAAATACTTGTTCAGGGCGAGAGCTATCATCAGCGTTGCCCGTAGCGAACGAAAAAAGGGAGGCACGAGGCCTCCCAAGGGTTCCAGTCGTTCTACCGTGTCGCCATGCTCAGCCGAACTGGTTCATGGTGTTGTCCTTGCCGCCGGCTTTCAGCGCCGCTTCGCCGTGGAAGAACTCCTTGTGGTCGTCGCCGATGTTCGAGCCGGCCATGTCCTGATGCTTGACGGTGGCGATGCCTTCGCGAATCTCGCGGCGCTGCACGCCCTCCACGTAGGCCAGCATGCCTTCGTCGCCGAAGTAACCCTTGGCCAGATTGTCGGTGGACAGGGCGGCGGTATGGTAGGTCGGCAGCGTGATCAGGTGATGGAAGATGCCCGCTTCGCGTGCGGCGTCGCGCTGGAAGTTGCGTGTCCACTCGTCGGCCAACTTGCCGAGTTCGGTATCGTCGTACTCGGCGCTCATCAGGCCGGCGCGGTCGTAGGCGGAAACGTCCTTGCCTTCCTTCTCCCAGGCGTCGAACACTTGCTGGCGGAAGTTCAGGGTCCAGTTAAAGGAGGGCGAGTTGTTGTAGACCAGCTTGGCGTCCGGCACCACTTCACGAATGCGGTTGACCATGCTGGCGATCTGGCCGACGTGAGGCTTTTCGGTCTCGATCCACAGCAGGTCGGCGCCGTTCTGCAGGCTGGTGATGCAATCAAGCACCACGCGATCCTCGCCGGTACCCGGCTTGAACTGGTAGAGGCCGGAGGCCAGGCGCTTGACCTTGACCAGCTTGCCGTTCTGCTTGATGACCACATCGCCGTTGTCGATATCGGAAGCTGAGGTGATCTCCTCGCCGTCCAGGAAGCTGTTGTACTGGTCGCCCAGGTCACCCGGCTCCTTGGTCACGGCGATCTTCTGAGTCAGGCCGGCACCCAGGGAGTCGGTGCGGGCGACGATTACGCCGTCGTCCACGCCCAGTTCGAGGAAGGCGTAGCGCACGGCGTTGATCTTGGCCAGGAAGTCCTCATGCGGCACGGTAACCTTGCCGTCTTGGTGACCGCACTGCTTCTCGTCGGAGACCTGGTTCTCGAGCTGGATACAGCAGGCACCGGCTTCGATCATCTGCTTGGCCAGCAGGTAGGTGGCTTCGGCGTTGCCGAAACCGGCATCGATATCGGCGATGATCGGCACCACGTGGGTTTCGTGGTTGTCGATCTTGGCAATCAGCTCGTCGGCCTTGGCCTTGTCGCCTGCCTCCTGGGCGGCTTCGAGGTCGCGGAACAGATGGTTGAGTTCCCAGGCGTCGGCTTGGCGCAGAAAGGTGTAGAGCTCGCCGATCAGGCCCGATACGGAAGTCTTCTCGTGCATCGACTGGTCGGGCAGCGGACCGAACTCGGAGCGCAGCGCGGCGACCATCCAGCCGGAAAGATACAGGTAGCGGCGCTTGGTGGTACCGAAGTGCTTCTTGATGGAAATCAGCTTCTGCTGACCGATGAAGCCGTGCCAGCAACCCAGCGACTGGGTGTACTGGGAGCTGTCGGCATCATAGGCGGCCATGTCTTCGCGCATGATCTTGGCAGTATAGCGAGCGATATCCAGGCCAGTCCTGAAGCGGTTCTGGGCGCGCATGCGGGCGGCATTCTCGGGGCTGATGCTCGCCCACTTGCCCTGCTGAGCCTCGCGCAGTTGAGCCAGTGCCTTGATGTCGTCTTTGTATGACATGGTGCCATCCTTCCGATCTGAGGTGATGTCGTCGGCCTCGATTGCCATGCGGCGGCGCTCGTTGCCTCGTCGGTCGCCTGATGCATTTGCCGGGCGCTTTCGGGTTGCATGCTGCAACTGCGAAGTAATGTCAGGTTCAACCACAGGGAGCAATATGTCTCTACGGCCTTGGTCGAATCTGGGCGAACGCTAAAACAATCCTGGTCGAGTGGTTTTCTTGTCAGTTACCGAACAACCGTTTTAACGTCGTCATGACACCACTATGCCCCATGCAATCAGGCCTGGACAATCATCACTTGGGGGGAAGAAGCGTTGTAACTCGACTACAAGAAGGGCAGGGGAGAGGCCATTCCTGTAGTCATATTCCGGTCGGGGTGGCCAAATCTGGAGGCGCTAGCCAGGCAATGAAAGCCGCATGTTGCGATGCGGAATGCCGGCATCCATGAAAACGTCACCGAACGCCGTGAAGCCAAAATTTTCGTAGAAGGCGAGGGCGTGGGTCTGGGCGGCCAGTTCGACCTGGGCATGGCCCAGGCGGCGTGCCGAGGCGATGGCGGCCTGCATCAGCGCCGCACCAATACCCAGGCCACGCGCTTCGCGCAGCACGGCCACGCGGCCGATATGCCCGTCGGGCAGCAGTCTGGCGGTGCCGAGAGCCGTGTCGCCGTGCACGGCGAGGAAGTGGCGGCATGTGTCGTCGCGGCCGTCCCACTCCTCTTCTAGGGGCACTTGCTGCTCATCGATGAATACCACGCGACGTATCTCGCTGGCGATTTCGCCGAGTTCGGCCCAACTGCCTTCGCGTATTTCGATGTGGCCGGTCATGCGTTACTCCTCCTCGTCGGGCCAGGTAAGGCTTCCGGCATCTAGCAGGGCGGCCAGCAACTCAGCGGCGCCGGGGAACTCGAGGAGATCGGCATTCAGCAGGGCGTCCGCGGCAACGGCGCGAGCCAGAGGCAGCACGCAGTCGATGCCATCGCCATCGACGTACAGGGTGGCGCGGCTCCCGTTCAAACTGCGCCAGGCGAAGCGTGAACCGGGGCTACGCAGCAGCTCCTCGCCTTCCTGTAGTAGAGCGACAAGCTGGTCGACATCGGTAGGAGCCTCGCTGGGCACCAGTTGGTCGACGTACTTGGGCTGGGTCATCACACGACCGAACCACTGGGCGAGCTGGGCCGGATCGTCGAGAGTGCCGAGGATCAGGCGACGCATGCGCTCGAGTGCGGCATCGTCGAGCTCCGTCGGGTCGCTGGGCGGGACCATGCCGGCATCGCCGTAGCGCAGCGAGGAGGGAAGCTGTTCGCCGAGGTAGTCGGCATACGAGGTGATCGCCTCGTCGGCCGAAGGCGCGCGGAAGCCCACCGAGTAGGTCATGCAGTCGTCGGATTGGCTGGCGCCGTGGTGTGCCCAGCCCGGTGGCAGGTAGAGCATGTCGCCGGGCTCCAGCACCCAGTCGTCGCCCGGCTCGACTTCGAAGCGCTCGAGGATGCGCAGATCGATGCCGGGAATGATGGGGGCGTCGTCGGCCACCTTGCCACCGAGCTGCCAGCGTCGCCGGCCGCTGACCTGCAGCAGGAAAACGTCATACTGGTCGACATGCGGCCCGACGCTGCCGCCTGGCGGGGCGTAGCTGATCATGACGTCGTCGAGCCGCCAGCGGGGCAGGAAGTCGAAGCGGTCGAGTAGCTCGGCCACCTCGGGCACGTAGTGGTCCACGGCCTGTACCAGCAGGGTCCAGTCGCGCTCCGGCAGCTCGCCGAACACGGCCTCGTCGAAGGGGCCATGGCTGACCTGCCAGGGGCCATCGGGGCCTTGCTCTTCCACCAGGCGTGCCTCGACGCCTTCCTCGCAGGCGAGGCCAGCGAGCTCGTCGGGATCGAGCGGGCTCTCGAAGTCGGCAAGGGCTCCGCGGATCAGCAACGGCTGGCGCTGCCAGTAGTCGCGCAGGAACTCGGCAGGCGTGAGGCCGCCGAGCAGGGGGAGGGGCGTGTCGCTCGCCATGGTGTTCTCCTGGAGAAAGCTCATCGATTGGCGCCGGGCACCCATAGCACGTCGTTATCGCCGTTGCCATTGGCTCGGCGGGCAAGCACGAACAGCAGGTCGGAGAGCCGGTTGAGGTAGCGTAGCACCTCGGGATTCACCGACTGCTCGATCATCAATGCCGTGACCAGGCGCTCGGCCCGTCGGGTGACGGTACGCGCCAGGTGCAGGTGGGCGGCAAGCGCGGTGCCTCCGGGAAGGATGAACGAGCGCAGGGTGGCGAGTTCGGCGTTGTAAGCATCGATCCTGCCTTCGAGATACTCCACCTGGCCAGCTGTGACCCGCAGCGGGGGGTATTCCGGGTTTTCCTGCTCGGGTGTGCACAGGTCGGCTCCGACATCGAACAGGTCGTTCTGCACCCGGGCCAGAACCTCGTGCAGTTCGTCCTCGGCGTACAGTTGCGCCAGGCCGATGACCGCGTTGGTCTCGTCCACCGTGCCGAACGCTTCCACGCGCAGGTCGTGTTTAGCTACCCGGCTGCCGTCGCCCAGGCCGGTATCGCCCTTGTCACCGGTGCGGGTGTAGATCTTGGTCAGCTTAACCATGCTGCGCTCCTGGAGGCGTCGGGATCAGAGCCGGCGAGCCTGGGCCTCGGCGTTGCCGATGTAGGTCGCCGGCGTCAGCGCCTTGAGCTCGCTCTTCACCTCGGCCGGCAGTTCCAGCGTATCGATGAACGCTGCAAAACCGGCCTGGTCGATGCGCTTTCCGCGGGTCAGCTCCTTGAGCTTCTCGTAGGGTTTCTCGATGCCGTAGCGGCGCATCACTGTCTGGATCGGTTCGGCAAGTACCTCCCAGCTGTTGTCGAGGTCCTCGGCCAGACGCGCCGGATTGGCCTCGAGCTTGCCGATGCCCTTGAGCGCGGCCTGGTAGGCGATCAGGCCGTAGGCCAGGCCCACGCCGAGGTTGCGCAGAACCGTGGAGTCGGTCAGATCACGCTGCCAGCGAGAGATCGGCAGCTTCTGTGCCAGGTGGCCGAGTACGGCGTTGGCCAGGCCCAGGTTGCCTTCGGAGTTCTCGAAGTCGATGGGGTTGACCTTGTGCGGCATGGTCGAGGAGCCGATCTCGCCCTCGACGGTCTTCTGCTTGAAGTAGCCCAGCGAGATGTAACCCCACACGTCGCGGTCGAAGTCGATCAACACGGTGTTGAAGCGGCACACGGCATCGAACAGCTCGGCGATGTAGTCGTGGGGCTCGATCTGGGTGGTGTAGGGGTTGAAAGTCAGTCCCAGGCCTTCGACGAAGGTGCGTGCGTTGGCCTCCCAGTCGACCTCGGGGTAGGTGGCCAGGTGGGCGTTGTAGTTGCCCACCGCACCGTTGATCTTGCCGAGTATCTCGACGCTCTCGATCTGCGCGAGCTGGCGGCGCAGGCGGTAGGCGACGTTGGCCATCTCCTTGCCCAGCGTCGTCGGGCTGGCGGTCTGGCCGTGGGTACGTGACAACATCGGTTGATCGGCATGCGCGTGAGCCAGACGCGCCACCTCGTCGGCCACCTGATGCATCACCGGCAGCAGGGACTTGAGGCCATCGGTCAGCATGACGCCGTGGGAGAGGTTGTTGATGTCTTCGCTGGTGCAGGCGAAATGCACGAACTCGGTGATCGCATGCAACTCCGGCTGGGCCGCGATTTTCTCCTTGAGGAAGTACTCCACTGCCTTGACGTCGTGGTTGGTGGTGCGCTCGATCTCCTTGATACGCTCGGCGTCGGCCAGCGAGAAGTCGCGAATCAGCGTCTCGAGGAAGGCAGTGGCTTCGGCGGAGAGCGGCGGGACCTCGACGATGCCGCCTTGTTCGGCGAGGCGCTGCAGCCAGCGGACCTCGACGATCACCCGGGCACGGATCAGGCCGAACTCGCTGAAGTGCTCGCGCAGGGCCGCTGCCTTGCTGCCGTAGCGGCCATCGACGGGAGAGAGGGCGGTGAGAGCGGAGAGGGGCAGGGAGTCGGCTTGCATGGTCGTTTATCCAATACGTGGAAGGGAAAGGCGTGTAGGAAAGGGCATAGGGCAGCAGGGTTCAGCCCAGTTGGTCCAGGGCGTGCTTCAGGGCGCCGCGCTGGAATACCAGCTTCCAGCGGCGGCCGCCCTGCTGATGCCAGAGCAGGGCGAAGCGAATGCCGCCGAGCAGGATGGCGCGCACTCGCTCGGGCATCATGCGGCTCTGCAGCAGCGAGGGATCGCCCTGCACCACGATGCGTGTCTTGAGTGTCGAAAGTGTTTCCTGGTAGGCCTCGCCGAGGCTGGCGATGACGTTCTCATGGGTGGCGCCGAAGTGCTCGGCCTGGCCCTGAATGCGGTTCAGTTGCTGACCGAGGGCGGCCATCATGTCGTTGTCGCTGCGCAGCTTGTTCATCAGCAGCAGCAGCGAGAAACCGTAGCGCAGTACCGCCGGGTTGGCCTGTTTGCGTCCCACCACCGCTTCGAGCACCTCCAGGCCGCGGCGCAAGTTGTTGGGGTGGCCGCCGTAAATCGCCTCGAAGCTTTCCGGATCGGTGTCCAGAGTGGCACGTATCAGCGTCTCCCAGGGGCGGTTGTCCACCTGTCCGGTGCGGGCCAGCTCGTCAACCAGGCTGGCGGCCTGAAAGACGCCGGCGAGCGCCAGCGTCTGGCGCGCCGCGGCGGAGTCGGGGGCACGATGGATCGGAGTGGTGTTCATGCGCCGCTCTCCGTGGCATTCCAAGTGGTGCGGATTACGCCGCCGCCGAGGCAGATGTCGCCGTCGTAGAGCACCAGCGACTGGCCTGGGGTGACGGCGCGCTGGGGATCGACGAAGCGTACCTCGACGCCGCCGTCGGGCAGCGTGTGCATGTGGCAGGGTACGTCGCTCTGGCGATAGCGGGTCTTGGCGGTGTAGTGACCCTCGTCCGCGGGCGGTTCCCCGGCTACCCAGTCCATCGCCTCGGTGGCCAGGGAGTCGGTATACAGCAACGGGTGGTGCTTGCCCTGTACGGCGGTCAGCACGTTGCGTTCGAGATCCTTGCCTGCCACGTACCACGGCTCCTCGGGGTGGTTGGCCAGGCCGCCGATGCCGAGTCCCTGGCGCTGGCCCAGGGTGTAGTACATCAAGCCCATGTGCTCACCGATGATTTCGCCCTCGGGCGTCTCGATCACGCCCGGCTGGGCCGGCAGGTATTGCTGCAGGAAGTCGCGGAAGCGTCGCTCGCCGATGAAGCAGATGCCGGTGGAATCCTTCTTGCGCGCGGTGGCCAGGCCATGGCGTTCGGCGATGGCACGCACCTCGGGCTTCTCCAGTTCACCGACGGGGAACAGCGTGCGTGCGATGGCTGCCTCCGGCACGGCGTGCAGAAAATAGCTCTGGTCCTTGTTGGCATCGAGTCCCTGGAGCAGTCGCGGCCGTCCGCCGCGCTCACCACCGCGTACGTAATGGCCGGTGGCGATCTTCTCGGCGCCGAGCATCTCGGCGTACTCGAGGAACACTTTGAACTTGATCTCGCGGTTACACAGGATGTCAGGATTCGGCGTCCGTCCGGCCTTGTATTCGGCCAAGAAGTGCTCGAACACATTGTCCCAGTACTCGGCGGCGAAGTTGGCGCTGTGCAGCTTGATGCCGAGCTTTTCGCACACGTCCTGGGCATCCGCCAGGTCGGCCTTGGCGGTGCAGTACTCGGTGCCGTCGTCCTCGTCCCAGTTCTTCATGAACAGGCCTTCGACCCGATAGCCCTGCTCGAGCAGCAGCAGGGCGGAAACGGAGGAGTCGACGCCGCCGGACATGCCGACGATCACCTTGGCTGAGGTGGCGGTCATGGGCGCTCTCGAGTTGGGTGGCCGCAAATGGGCGGAAATTATACCCTATCTTGCCCAAGGGCTTCATCACGTGCTGCGGCTTCGTGGAGAGCGATGTGTAAAGGGTGGGATTTAATTGACCGGCCGACCAGTTAAGTTTATCGTCGCGACATGACCAACCGAATCCAGACCAGAGACCCCGAACTGACCCGCGCCCGCATTCTCGATGCGGCAGAGGCAATGTTCGTCGAGCAGGGCTTCTCGGCCGTCAAGCTCAGCGCGTTGGCGCGCTCGGCGGATGTGACCAAGAGCCTGATTCACCACCATTTCGGTAGCAAGGAGCAGTTGTGGGAGGCAGTCAAGAATCGTGCCTTCGAACGCTACTTCACGGCTCAGATGGCGATGCTCGAGGAGGCCGGTGAGCCGGATGCCGCCCTGCTGCGCAGCTCGGTGGAAGCCTACTTCCATTTCCTGCGCGACAACCCCGGCGTGGTGCGGCTGTTCGCCTGGACCCACCTAGAGGGAGACAGCCACTGTGGCGAGCTCGACAACCAGCTCGTCGGAGCGGGGGCCGAGTGGGTTCGCCAGGCCCAGAGGCGGGGTCTGCTGCGCCAGGACATCAACCCTACCCACGTGATAGCCATCTTCGTGATGACATGCACCCAGTGGTTCGAGGCCAAATGTCATCATGAACACTGGCCGGGCATGGGGTCCGACGAAGCGTTTCTTGAGGATTTCCTGAAGATCTTCATGGAGGGGGTAACGCCCCGCGCATGAGTTTTTTTGCATCAATAATTGACCGGCCGGCCAGTTTGTAGGGGGTAGCCAATGTGCAGGGTGATAGTGAAAGGGGTGCTAGCGACTTCGCTGATGCTGTCGGCGGCGTTGCTGGCGGGCTGCGACGCAGCCCCCGCACAGCTCGAACGGGGCGAGGAACCGCTGCCCAGCGTGCGCGCTGAAGCGGTGCGCCTGTCCCGTGACGTGGTGAGCTATCGCTTTCCCGGCACGGTGCAGGCCAGTGAGCGTGCAGCCCCCGCCTTCCTGCACGGGGGTGTCTTGCAGGAACGGTACGTGGAGCATGGGCAGCGGGTCGAGCGGGGCGAGCCACTGGCGACGCTGCACAATCCGGCGATGGCCCCGGCGCTGGCAGCTGCCGAGGCACGCGTGCGCGAGCTCGATGCCAGCTTGAGCCGCCTGGGGCGGGACGTCGAGCGTTCGCGTATGTTGCGTGAGCGCAACCTCAGCGCCGAGGAGGAGCTGGACCGCCTGCGCTCGGAGCACGAGGCCCTTTCCCAAGCCCGTGAGCAGGCCTTGGCGCAGCGCGACGAGGCCCAGGCACAGCTCGACGAGCTGACCCTGCGCGCACCCTTCGATGCCGAAGTGACCGACTTGCGGGTCGAGCCCGGCGATTTCGTCGCGGCGGGCCAGTCCGTGCTGGGTCTGGCTGGGCTCAGTGGACGTGAGGTGGAGATTCGTGTGCCGGGGCGCCTTGTCGCTCAGTTGGAAGTGGGGCAAGAGGCAAGCTTGATGTCGCTGTCCGGGGCGCAGCGCCTTGCGGGCCGGGTCGCTCATGTGGGCCGCGCGGATGACGCCATGGCACCCGTCATCTTCGACATAGAGACTGAGCCTGCCCCGGCGCTGGGGGCGTCGTTGCGCGTGCAGCTTGCCCTGACTGCCCAGCCGGAGATGCAGGTGCCGCTGGCAGCGGTGGTCGACTCCAGCGGGCAAGACCCGCATGTGCTGGTACTGACCGACGACGAGACGATCGTGCGTGTGTCCGTGACGCCGGGGCGTCTGACCGGTGGCTGGGTTACGGTATCGGCCGCGTCGCTCGTCTCGGGTGAGCGGGTGGTAACGGCAGGTCAGGGGCGTCTCGAAGAGGGCGACCAGGTGAGGGTTCTACCATGAGCTGGCTGCTCTCCTCGCTGCGCTACAAGCGGCTCATTCTCAGCATTACGCTGCTGCTGGCCCTGCTCGGCCTGGCGGCCTGGCTGGCGATGGACCGCCAGGAAGACCCCTTTTTTCCCTATCGCTTCGGCCAGGTGCTGGTGCCCTATCCCGGCGCGGAGCCCGAACAGGTCGAGCGGCTGGTGCTCAATCCGCTGGAGGAGGAGCTGGCCCAGATCGAGCAGGTCAACGACATTATCGGCACCGCCCGCCTCGGTGTGGCTCACGTCACGGTCGAGATGCACGAGCACGTCTACGACACCGACGCCGCCTGGGAGCGGGTGCGAATTGCCGTTGACCGGGCGAGCCGGGAGTTTCCCGATGGCGTAGGCGAGGCCGAGATCAGCGACCGGGACTCGGATGCTCACGGCATCGTGCTGTCGGTGACTGGCTCTGACGACCTGCTCGAGCTGCGCGAGGCGGCCAAGCGGTTGCGCCGGGACCTGTTTCGACTCAAGGCGATCGCGCGCATCGACATGCTGGCCGACCCCGGACAACAGGTGGTGATCGGCTGGGACGATACCCTGGCCGAGCTGACCGGCCTCGATGCCCGCGCCTTGGGCGAACAGCTCGCCGCTCGCAACCTGACCTCGCCTGGCGGAAGCCTGTCGATAGGTGGACGCTCGCTGGTACTCGATCCGCACTCCGAGTTCGGCTCGCTGAAGGAACTGGCCAATACGCCGATACGGACCCTGCGAGGCGAACAGCTGCCGCTCGGTGAGCTGGCCGACGTCCATCTCGCGCCCCGTGAACCCGCCACCGAGCGCCTGTGGCACGATGGCCGGCCGGCGGTGGCGCTGGGGCTGGTGCTCTCCAACGATCGGGTCAACGCCGTGCGCTTCGGCAAGCGACTGCGTGAGCTGGTGGAGGAGTTGCGCCCCGCCTATGCACCGTTGAGCATCGAGGAGACCTTCTACCAGCCGCGCTGGGTCGAGCAGCGGCTGGCGGAGCTCGGCTTCTCGCTGCTGCTGGGTATCGGCATTCTCGGCGTGCTGTTGTTCCTGGCCATGGGCATACGGCTGGGGCTCGCGGTGATGGTGGTGGTGCCGCTGGTCACCTTCTCCTCCCTGGCGCTCTACGCCATGGGCGGCGGTGTACTGCACCAGATTGCTGTGGCCGGCATGGTGATCGCGCTGGGCATGTTGGTGGACAACGCCATCGTCATGGTCGAGAACATTCAGTGGCACCGCGACCAGGGGCGCTCGGCGGCTCAGGCCGTGACCCGCTCCGTGCGTGAACTCGCCACGCCACTGCTGGCCGCCACGGGCACCACCCTGGCAGCTTTCGTTCCGCTGCTGCTCTCCAGCGGCAATACCGCCGACTTCACTCGCGCCATTCCTATCATGGTGATGCTGACGCTGGCGGTGAGCTATGTTTATGCCGTGTTCGTCACGCCGGTGTTCGCCGCGGGTATTCTCAAGCCGCGCCTGGGTGCTCGGCGGGAGCGGCTGCAGGCGTGGGGCGCGGGCATTGGTCGATTCGCGGTGCGCTGGCCGGCCTGGGTGCTTGGTGGGGCTGGTGTGCTGTTGGTGGGTGCCGTGGCGATGATGCCGCTGCTTGACCAGAATTTCTTTCCCGACACCGATCGCAACCAGTTGGTCGTCGATCTCAATTTCCCCGAGGGCACCCACCTCGATACCACCGCGCATCAGGCTGAGGTGCTGGCTACCGCGCTGGCTGAGCGACCGGCCGTGCAGGCCGTGCACCGCTTCGTCGGTTTCAGTGGTCCGCGCTTCTATTACAACCTGGTCGAGCAGCCCCGCCAGCCGCACCTGGCGAGGCTGGTGGTCGAGGCCGAATCAGCCGACGACCTGGGACAATTGATGGCTTGGGTGCGAGCCGTGACACCGGAACGGCTGCCCGAAGCCGAGGTCGTGGCCCGACGCCTGGGTCAGGGGCCGCCCCTGGAAGCTCCGGTGGAGATTCGCGTCTATGCCGAGGATCGCACCGCGCTGGCGGAAGCCGCCGGCAGGATCCTCAGCGTAGTGCGTCAGGCCGAGGGGGCACGCGATGCGCGCCATCGCCTGGGCGAGGGGCTTGCCACGCTACGCGTCGAGACCGATGACGCCCGAGCCGCCGAGTACGGGCTCTCGCGGCGCGATGTGGCCACGACCCTTGCCGGTGCCAGCCGTGGGGTCGAGGTCAGCACCTGGCGTGCCGGACGCGATCCGGCGCCGCTGCTGGTACGTGCACCCGAGGGCGAGCGCTTCTCGGTCGACGGGCTGGAGGGGCTGCGCCTTGCCGCCGACGACGGGCGCGCGGTGCCGCTCGGTGAGATCGCCAGCCTGGAGCTGGCCTGGCGCCCGGCGGTGGTACAGCATCGCGGGCTGCGCCGCATGACGGCGGTGCTGGCAGAGGTCGCCGATGGCTGGACCTACGACGGCGTGCTCGGCGAGATCCTGCCGCGCCTCGAGGCGCTCGAGCTTCCCGCAGGGGCGAGCTATACCGTCGGCGGAGCGGCGGAGTCGGCCGGCGATGCCAACACCGCGCTGTTCCAGACCCTACCGTTCGGTGGCCTGCTGCTGGTGATTTTCCTGCTGGCGCAGTTCAACTCCTTCCGCCAACTGCTCATCGTGTTGACCACGGTGCCGCTGTCGATCATCGGTGTGGTGCCGGGATTGTGGCTGACCGGGCAGCCGTTCGGTTTCACCGCCATGCTCGGCGTGGTGGCACTGGTCGGCATCGTGGTCAACAACGCCATCGTGCTGATCGACCTGATGAATGCCAATCGTCGCCAAGGGCTCGACGTGGGCGAGGCCGTAGTCACCGCCGTGGCCCGGCGCACGCGACCGGTGTTGCTCACTACCGCGACTACCGTCGCCGGCCTGGTGCCGCTGACTCTCACGCAATCGACGCTGTGGCCGCCGATGGCCTGGGCGATCATCTCCGGGCTGGTCGCCTCCACGCTGTTGACGTTGCTGGTGATTCCGGCGCTGTACCGCCTGCTGATCAGAAGTTAGCGCTCGTGGACGACATCCATGGGATAGAAGCGCTCGGCCAAGGCATCGCGAATGCGCTTGAGTACCAGCGGGCTGCGCATTCGTCCCAGGCGTTCCAGCTCCTCGACCTCCTCCAGAGTCAGCCAGTGCACGGCGACAACGGCCGGGTCGAGGGGGTTGCCCAGGTGAGCCAGGGCCATGCCGAAGAAACCATGGCTATGAAAGGTCTCGCCACTGGGTGTCCGGTACACGTAGAGCCCGAGGTAGTCGGTGATGCCGACCTGCCAGGCGGTCTCTTCGCGCAGCTCGCGCAGTGCCGCTTCCTGAATCCGCTCACCGGGTTCGAGATGTCCCGCAGGCTGATTGAACAGGGTGGTCTGGCTGCCTCTCGGGGATTCCTCCACCATCAGAAAGCGGCCTGCGCGCTCTACGACGGTGGCCACGGTAACGTGCGGGTGCCAGCGGCTCATCGGTGACCTCCTTGGCGGCGCGGCGAGCGCCTTGGCGTGTTGCGCGGGGCGTGCAGGGTTTCCCGGCGCCAGTTCCCCGGGGCCAGCCCATCCAGGCGCCAGGGGCCGATGGCGACGCGAACCAGGCGCAGCGTGGGGTAGCCGACATGAGCCGTCATGCGTCGGACCTGGCGGTTGCGACCCTCGCTGATGGTCAGTTCCAGCCAGGTCGTGACCGGATGTCGCTTCGGGTCCAACGGCGGCGTGCGCTCTGGTAGGCCGCTTGACGCCAAGCGCCGAACCTTGGCCGGCCGGGTGCGGCCATCGTTGAGCTCGATACCTTGGCGCAGGGCGGCCAAGGCGTTCTCGTCGGGGTTACCCTCCACCTGGACGCGATAGGTCTTTGGCTGCTTGTGCCGTGGGTCGCTGATGCGCTGGATCAGCGTGCCATCGTCGGTCAGCAGCAGCAGTCCTTCTGAATCATAGTCCAGCCGCCCGGCCGCGTAGACGCCCGGCACGTCGAGGATCTCGGCCAGTGTGGCCCGCGGCGTTTCCCCCGCGCTGCGGCGGTCGGTGAACTGGGAAAGCATGCGGTAGGGTTTGTGCAATAGATAGATGGAACTCATTCGACGAAGGTCTTGCTACCATAGATTGTCGACAAATTATGGGGCAAGCCTACTCCGGGAGTCGGGGTGAATGCTATACTCCGCGCTCCACTGAATAGACCAGACAGGGGAGTTCTCAATGGGGTTCCAGAAAATTGTCGTCCCTGAAGGCGGCGAGAAGATTACCGTCAACGCTGACAACACCCTGAACGTGCCGAACAATCCCATCATCCCGTTTATCGAGGGTGACGGTATCGGTGTTGATGTGACGCCGGCGATGAAGATCGCCATCGATGCCGCCGTGCAGAAAGCTTACAACGGCGAGCGCAAGATCGAGTGGATGGAAGTCTACGCCGGTGAGAAGGCCACTCAGGTCTACGACGCCGATACCTGGCTGCCCGAAGAGACTCTCGAAGCCGTCAAGGATTACGTGGTTTCCATCAAGGGCCCGCTGACCACCCCCGTGGGCGGTGGCATTCGCTCCCTGAACGTGGCGCTGCGCCAGAAGCTCGACCTGTACACCTGCCTGCGTCCGGTGCGTTGGTTCGAGGGCGTGCCGAGCCCGGTGAAGAAGCCTGCCGACGTCGACATGGTGATCTTCCGCGAGAACTCCGAAGACATCTACGCCGGCATCGAGTGGAAGGCCGGTAGCGCCGAAGCCGACAAGGTGATCAAGTTTCTGCGTGAGGAAATGGGTGTCACCAACATCCGCTTCCCCGAGAACTGTGGCATCGGGGTCAAGCCGGTTTCCGTGGAAGGCACCAAGCGTCTGGTGCGTCAGGCCCTGCAGTACACCGTGGACAACGACCGCGAGTCGCTGACCCTGGTGCACAAGGGCAACATCATGAAATTCACCGAAGGTGCCTTCAAGGATTGGGGTTACGAGATCGCCAAGGAGGAGTTCGGTGCCGAGCTGCTCGACGGCGGCCCGTGGATGCAGTTCAAGAATCCCAGGACCGGCAAGAACATCGTGGTCAAGGACGTCATCGCTGATGCCATGCTGCAGCAGATCCTGCTGCGTCCAGCCGAGTACGACGTCATCGCCACGTTGAACCTCAACGGTGATTACCTGTCCGACGCCCTGGCGGCCGAAGTGGGCGGCATCGGTATCGCTCCGGGTGCCAACCTGGCCGACGCCGTGGCCATGTTCGAGGCTACCCACGGCACCGCGCCGAAGTATGCCGGCCAGGACAAGGTCAACCCCGGCTCGCTCATCCTCTCCGCCGAGATGATGCTGCGTCACATGGGCTGGGTCGAAGCTGCCGATCTGGTGCTCAAGGGCATGGAGAAGGCGATTTCCAAGGGCGAGGTCACCTATGACTTCCATCGCCTGATGGACGATGCCAAGCTGCTCAAGTGCTCCGAGTTTGGTCAGGCCGTCGCGGACAACATGTAAGCGGCTCGCCGGATCCAACGGGGCCCCCGTTCGCCACGCGGACGGGGGCCTTTTGCGTATCAACCTGAACCCTGCCGGCCCTTCAACGTCTAACCGTTGATTCGAGATGGCCGGCTTGCCGAGATGGTGTGTGGCTTTTATGTTCAAGACAGAAGACCCGAACGTGTGGGAGTCGGTCGGTGTCGCGGCAGGCATGACGCGGCCTCCGCGTCCCGAGCAGGAGGACGATGGAGATCTGGCGGTGCAGCCGGCCGATCCCGAGGTGGCCCGCCCGCCGATGTACAAGGTGGTGTTGCATAACGACGACTACACCCCCATGGAGTTCGTGGTGGAAGTGCTGCAGAGCTTCTTTCTCATGGACAGCGAGACCGCCGTGCAGGTCATGCTCACGGTACACACCCAGGGCAAGGCCACCTGCGGCATCTTCACCCGTGACATCGCGGAAACCAAAAGCCACCAAGTCAATCAATATGCAAGAGAGTGTCAGCATCCGCTGCTCTGCGACATCGAGGCGGCGGACTGACTCCCGGTCTGCTAGAGACGGGGTGGGAATGGCAGTCGTTGAGTGAAGAGACTTGCAACGGCAGCGTTTGTGCCCGATGTTGAAGGTGCCGGACCACGAAAGATCCGATGCAAGCCCTAAGCGGCGAGAAGGGGACTGCCATGCTGAGCAAAGAACTTGAACTGACCCTGAACACGGCGTTTACCGTGGCCCGCTCCAAGCGCCACGAGTTCATGACCGTGGAGCACCTGCTGCTGGCACTGCTCGATAACGCATCAGCGGCAGACGTGCTGAGAGCCTGTGGGGCCAACCTCGACAAGTTGCGGTCCGACCTGCAGGATTTCATCAACTCCACCACCCCTCTGATTCCAGAGGACCAGAGCGACCGCGAGACCCAGCCGACACTGGGCTTTCAGCGTGTGTTGCAGCGTGCCGTATTCCACGTGCAGTCCTCAGGCAAGAGCGAGGTCACCGGGGCCAACGTGCTTGTCGCCATCTTCTCCGAGCAGGAAAGCCAGGCGGTCTACTTCCTGAAGCAGCAGAACGTGGCCCGAGTCGATGCGGTGAATTACATCGCCCACGGTATTTCCAAGGTGGCCGGCCACGGCCAGAATCCCTCGTCCTCGCCCAGCGATGCCGAGGAAGCCGAGGAGGGGAGCGGCGAAACCAGCGCCAACCCGCTGACCGGCTATGCCACCAACCTCAACGAGCAGGCGCGGATGGGCAAGATCGATCCGCTGATCGGCCGTGAGCACGAGCTCGAGCGGGTGATTCAGATACTGGCCCGGCGGCGCAAGAACAATCCGCTGCTGGTAGGCGAAGCCGGCGTAGGCAAGACCGCCATTGCCGAAGGCTTGGCCAAGCGGATCGTGGAGGAGGACGTGCCCGAGGTGATCGGTGACGCCGTGGTCTACTCCCTCGACATGGGCGCGCTGCTGGCCGGTACCAAGTACCGCGGCGATTTCGAGAAGCGCTTGAAGAGCCTGTTGGCGGAGCTCAAGAAGCAGCCCAACGCCATCCTGTTCATCGACGAGATCCATACGGTGATCGGTGCCGGGGCGGCCTCCGGTGGAGTGATGGATGCTTCCAACCTGCTCAAACCGTTGCTCTCCTCGGGGGACCTGCGTTGCATCGGTTCCACCACCTTCCAGGAGTTCCGTGGCATCTTCGAGAAGGATCGTGCGCTGGCGCGCCGCTTCCAGAAGGTCGATGTCATGGCGCCCTCGGTGGATGATACCATCCGCATTTTGAAAGGGCTGCGCTCGCGCTTCGAGGAGCACCATCGTCTCAAGTACACCGACGCGGCGCTGGACAGTGCGGCGCGTCTGGCGGACCGTTACATCAACGATCGTCATCTGCCCGACAAGGCCATCGATGTGATCGATGAGGCCGGTGCCCACCAGCGGCTGCTGCCGCCGGAGGTGCGGGTCGACACTATCGACGTCGATCAGGTCGAGGCGGTAGTGGCCTCCATTGCGCGGATACCGCCGAAGAGTGTCTCCAGCTCCGATCGCAAGCTGCTCGAGAATCTCGATCGCGACCTCAAGATGCTGGTATTCGGCCAGGACGAGGCCATCGACAGCCTCTCGGCCGCCATCAAGCTGTCGCGGGCCGGGCTCAAGTCACCCGACAAGCCGGTGGGGAGTTTCCTCTTCGCCGGCCCCACCGGGGTGGGCAAGACCGAGGTGGCCCGTCAGTTGTCGCGGATCATGGGCATCGAGCTGGTGCGCTTCGACATGTCGGAGTACATGGAGCGGCACACCGTGTCACGGCTGATTGGCGCCCCCCCAGGCTATGTCGGCTATGATCAGGGTGGCCTGCTCACCGAGGCGATCACCAAGCAGCCGCACTGCGTATTGCTGCTCGACGAGATCGAGAAGGCACATCCCGAAGTCTTCAACCTGCTGCTGCAGGTCATGGACCACGGGCGCCTGACCGACAACAACGGCCGTGAGGCGGACTTCCGCCACGTGATCCTGGTCATGACTTCGAACGCCGGGGCCGAGCAGCAGGCGCGGCGTTCCATCGGCTTCCAGACCCAGGACCACTCCACCGATGCCATGGAGGTGATCCGCAAGACCTTCTCGCCAGAGTTCCGCAACCGCCTGGATGGCATCATCCAGTTCCACTCACTGCCCACCTCGGTGGTGCGTAGCGTGGTGGACAAGTTCCTGGTGGAGCTTCAGGCGCAACTCGACGAGAAGCGGGTTCAACTGGATGTGGACATGGACGCGCGCGATTGGCTGGCCGAGAAGGGCTACGACCCCAGCATGGGCGCAAGGCCCATGGCGAGGTTGATCCAGGAGAAGCTCAAGAAGCCCTTGGCGGAGCTGATCCTGTTCGGAGAACTATCCGAACACGGCGGGGTGGTGCACGTCACGGTGGAAGACGACGAATTGCATCTATCCACGGAGTCGGAAATGGCCGACGCCCCCTGACGTTGCCGGATTTTCCGGAAGCAGCACACAGCGCCCTGTCTGCGGACGGGGCGTTGTCGTGTCGGGAGCAGGGGCGCTTGGTCGTGCCGCCGATGCGATCAGCCGTTCAGCGCGAGCGGTAGACGATGCGGCCCTTGGTCAGGTCGTAGGGAGTCAGTTCGACCTTGACCTTGTCGCCGGTGAGAATGCGGATGTAGTTCTTGCGCATCTTGCCCGAGATGTGGGCAGTCACGACGTGGCCGTTCTCCAGCTCGACGCGAAAGGTGGTGTTGGGAAGGGTATCGACGACGACGCCTTCCATTTCGATATGGTCTTCACGTGCCATATAGGCGGTTCCTCGCTGATGACGTTGGTGTGCCGTGCCTGATGCAACGGCTATGTGCAGCACGGCATCGGACGCGCTCTACGTCGCGTCCGTGCCAAGGATAGCGCGATATTGTGCCGCAAGCCGGGCGTCAAGGCAAAGCAGGCCGAGTCATATCGACGCCGAGGTGTCCAATAAGCGACTCCAATGACGCCCCTCCAGCACCTCCAAGGGGCGGTAGGCCTCCTTGTAGGCCATTTTACGGCAATCGCGAATCCAGTAACCCAGATAGACGTGGGGCAACCCCTCGCGGTAGGCCTCGTTGACAAGGCTCAGCACGGCAAAAGTGCCCAGCGAGCGGCGTTCCCATTCGTCGGAAGGGTCAAAGAAGGTGTAGATAGCGGAGAGGCCGTGTTCCAGGCGGTCGAAGGCGGAGACGGCGAGCAGGCGTTCGCCAAGGCGTAACTCGAGCAGCCGCGAATAGGGTTCGTCCAGAGTCAGGAAGGTGCGGTATTGTTCCCGGCTCGGCGGATACATGTCTCCATCCCAGTGGCGCACCCGGATGTAGCGTTCGTAGAGTGTGTAATGCTCGGGATCGAACAACGCTGGCCGCTCGATCAGGCGCAGATCGGCATTACGCCTGGTTACCCGACGTTGGCTGCGACTGGGCTGGAAGTCCTCGACCGGTATGCGCACCGAAACGCAGGCGCTGCAGCCTTCGCAGTGAGGTCGGTAGAGATGATGTCCGCTACGCCGAAATCCGAGCAGGGCGAGCGAGTCGTAGATTCCTTGGCCGTGAGATTCTTGGGGGTCGAGGAACAGGGTCGTGGCTTCGTGCCCCTCCAGGTAACTGCAGGCATGGGGCACTGTCAGGAAGAAGCGCAGATCCCTGATCGGGTGGCGAGGCGTATTGCTGCTCACGTTATTCGCCTCCTAAGTGAGTGCGGTCAAGGTCTCGACGCAGGGGTCGTCGGGCAGCGACCAACAGGGCAGCGGGTGCTGGCTGTCAGTGGGCCCCGGCGTCGCTAGGCATGATTCAAGATAGTTGATGAAATCGGCGCGGGCGATGTCTCGCGCCCCCAGGCGGGCGAGATGAGGGGTGCGCATCTGGCAATCGATCAGATGGCCGCCACCGGTGCGCATGGCGTGCACCAGATGCGCCAGGGCGACCTTGGAGGCATCGCTGGTACGCGAGAACATCGACTCACCGAAGAATACCGGGCCCATGGCCACGCCATAGAGCCCACCGACCAGCTCGCTGCCCTGCCAGACTTCCACCGAACGGGCATAGCCGAGACGGTGCAGCGTCACGTAGGCGGCATGCATCTCGGTGGTGATCCAGGTGCCGGGCTGCCCGTGGCGAGGGGCCGCGCAGGCCTGGACCACGCTGCTGAACTGGCGATTGAAGGTTACCGTGAAGCTGCCGTTGCGTAGCCGCTTGGCCAGGCTGCGGGAAACGCGCAATTCATCGGGGAACAGTACCATGCGCGGATTCGGACACCACCAGAGGATCGGTTGGTCGTCGCTGAACCAGGGAAAGATACCGCGTCGGTAGGCGGCCAGCAGCCATTCCGGAGTGAGCTCGCCTCCTGCTGCCAACAGGCCTTCCGGATCACGCAGAGCCTGCGAGACGGGAGGGAAACGCACAGGGCGCTCGGGAAGCCAGGACAGCATTGTAGTGGCGCTCCTCGTCGGCGTTGGTTTCACTAGTCTGACGCCGGAGTCGATTTGGCTCAAGCGACTGTCATGGCCTCTGTGCCGGGGGCTGTAGTCCCGGTATGATGGCGGCTGATTCATTCTGCTTCATGTAAGTTGGAAAGGCACCGTCCTGGTACGGTGCGAGGGGGTTGGCGAGTTGAGTGTAAAGGAAAAGGGCGTACCTCGGCATGCAGCGGAGGAGGACTCCCAGCAGCCGACCACGCGCCTGGCGCTTCACCTGCAAGGCGTGGCCCGGGAAGGGGCGATCATCATCCTGTTGGCAGCATGCGTATTCCTACTGCTGGCGCTGTTCAGCTATCAGCCGTCGGATCCGGGTTGGTCCCGCCGCGGCCCGGAAACCGCCGTCGCCAACTGGATGGGGCCCTTCGGCGCCTGGCTGGCCGATGTGCTCTACTCCCTGTTCGGTGCCAGCGCCCTGTGGTGGCCCGGCATGCTGGGTTTTGCCGGCTGGCGGCTGATTCGTACGCGCCGGGTGCAGATCGAATGGGACGCGACCGCCGTGGCCGTGCGCCTGGGTGGTCTGGTGTTGCTGCTGCTGGGCACGACCACGATGGGGGCGCTGCATTTCTATAGCCCGGACAGCATGCTGCCCTACGCATCGGGAGGCATCCTCGGTGAGGGGCTGGTCGGTGCCCTGGTGCCGCTGGTCGAATCGGGCGGCACCGGCCTGCTGGCGGTGGCCGCCATGCTGTGTGGGTTCCCTCTCTTCAGCGGCGTTTCCTGGTTGACGGTGATGGATGAGCTCGGACACCGTTTCCTGCACTTGTGGCAATGGGCGGCCACGCCCTTCGGCTTGTCCCGTGATCGCCAAGATCCGCACTGGGACGACGAAAGCCCCGCGGAGGCTGAGCTGGAAGAGAAGCCTGCGGATGAGCCGCGCCGCCGCTGGCGCTTCTGGCGCCGCCGCGGTGTAACGCCGGCCATCGATCGGGCGGCACAGCGCGAACCGGGCCTGGAGCCGTCCTTCGGCAATGACGGCGCTACCGATATCCCCTGGGACGTACCGGAGCGTACGCCTTCGGCCAAGCGCCCAGAGGCCGCCTACACGGCGCGCCAGGGCGAGGCAGCACCCGAGACGCGGCCAGCAGCCGCTTCAGCGACCCTGCCGGAGCCTGACCCGGGCGGTACCCGCAATGCCGATCCGCTGGCGGCAGGCGCGGTGCTCAAGGCCAGCCGCGATGACGATCTGTCCCCCGTGACCAGCTTGCCGCTGCGGGCAACGAAGGATGACGAAACTGAAACCGGGCTTGTCGAGCAGCCGGACAGCGCTCACTCGGCGGCTTCCGAAACATCGCCGACGAAAGGGGTCGGCGGGGCTCGGTCGGGCGAACGGCGCGAACCAGGGCTGGGCGACATGCGAGCGGAAGAACCGGTAGACGCGTCCGAGCCGCGCTTGAGCTGGAACGATATCGGCAACCTCGAGGTCGATGAGCAGGACGACGATGCTGCCGCCATCGAGCGCGCCTCGCCGGCCGCGGCCAGTGGCGAGCGGTACGAGGAGCAGGAGGAGGCGCACCATTATGCCGATCAGGCCGAAGGTCTGCGTACGTGGCGCGAGTCGGCCGCGCGCGCGCCGGACGAATCGACTTCCCGCAATACCGATGTAGGTCGCGTGGCGACTGCGGAGCAGGCGCGCGAAGCGGCAGAGGAGCCGGACGGCCCGACGCTGTGGACGGTGGAGCATCTGCAGAGCCAGCGTCCCGTACTCGACGACATGCCGGAGCCGGACGGCGAACTGCCCAGCTTGCGCCTGCTGACACCGCCGGAGCCGCACCAGCAAAATTATACTCAGCAGCAACTTGCCGACATGGCTGAGCTGCTTGAGACGCGCCTGCGCGAGTACGGGGTCAAGGCCGAGGTGGTGAATACCTGGCCGGGGCCGGTGATCACCCGCTTCGAGATCAAGCCCGCCGCTGGCGTGAAGGTGTCGAAGATCAGCAACCTGGCCAAGGATCTAGCGCGCTCGCTGATGGTCAAGAGCGTGCGCGTGGTCGAGGTGATCCCGGGCCGTCCCACGGTGGGTATCGAGATTCCCAACCCGCACCGGGCGATGATCCGCTTGCGCGAGGTGATCGACTCCGACCGCTATCAGCAGGAAGCCTCGGCGCTGACCATGGCGCTGGGCCAGGACATCGGCGGTGGCCCGGTGGTGGCCAACCTGGGCAAGATGCCTCATTTGCTGGTCGCCGGTACCACCGGTTCGGGCAAATCGGTGGGGGTCAACGCCATGCTCATCTCGATGCTGCTCAAGGCCACGCCCGAGGAGCTGCGCCTGATCATGGTCGACCCCAAGATGCTGGAGCTATCGGTCTACGACGGTATCCCGCACCTGCTGGCGCCGGTGGTCACCGACATGAAAGAGGCCGCCAACGCGCTGCGCTGGTGCGTGGCCGAAATGGAGCGGCGCTACAAACTGATGGCCGCCATGGGCGTGCGCAATATTGCCGGCTTCAATGGCAAGCTCGACGAGGCCGAGCGCGCCGGCGCCCAGGTCGCCGACCCGCTGTGGGAGCCGCAACCTTGGGAGATGCACGAATCGCCGCCGGTGCTCGAGAAACTGCCCTATATCGTGGTGGTGATCGACGAATTCGCCGACATGTTCATGATCGTCGGCAAGAAGGTAGAGGAGCTGATCGCGCGCCTGGCACAGAAGGCCCGTGCGGCCGGTATCCACCTGATCCTGGCGACCCAACGGCCCTCGGTGGACGTGGTCACCGGCTTGATCAAGGCCAATATTCCCACGCGTATGGCCTTCCAGGTCTCGTCCAAGGTCGATTCACGCACCATTCTCGACCAGGGGGGCGCCGAAAATCTGCTGGGTCACGGTGACATGCTCTACCTTCCGGCCGGCTCAGGGTTGCCGACCCGTGTACACGGTGCTTTCGTCGATGATGACGAAGTGCACCGGGTGGTCGAGGACTGGAAGCGTCGTGGGGAACCGGAGTACATCGACGAGATCCTTGCCGGTGGCGTCTCGGCCGAGGCCTTGACCGGGCTCGAGGCCGACGGCAGCGAGGGTGGCGGCGATGCCGAGCAGGATGCGCTCTACGACGAGGCGGTACAGTTCGTCACCGAAAGCCGGCGTGCCTCCATCTCGGCAGTGCAGCGCCGCTTCAAGATTGGTTACAACCGTGCCGCACGCCTTGTGGAAGCCATGGAGGCGGCCGGTGTGGTCTCCTCGATGGGAACCAACGGCGGCCGCGAGGTGCTGGCGCCGCCGCCGGTAGGACACTGATTCCCGGCGTCGCCGTCGGGCGACAATCATGCATGAATCATGAAAGCGCCGGCGGGCATGCAACCCGCCGGCACGCAGCGAGTCCGAGAGACAGGAGTCATTCAGGACCCGCCCAGGGAGAGACAAGATGAGCATGAAGAAGACCCTAGCTGCACTGGCCCTGACCGCCATGCCGGCCGTCGCCTTGGCCAATGAAGGTGCCGAGCGCCTGGCCAGCATGCTGGAGCCGTTGGAAACCGTCGAAGCGAGCTTCGAACAGCTAATACTCGATGGCAGCGGCGAGCGCCTGCAACAGGCCAACGGCCGTATGTGGCTGTCGCGTCCAGGCAAGTTCCGCTGGGAGGTCGACGCCCCCTACCAGCAAGAAGTGGTTTCCGACGGCAGCGAGGTCTATCTCTACGATCCCGACCTGGAACAGGTCACCGTGCAGGCGCTCGATGAACGCGTGACCCATACGCCAGCGCTTCTTCTCTCGGGCAGTGCCGGCGAGCTGACCCAGAGCTACGAGGTATCGCGTCAGCAGCAGGGCGGCAGCGAAACCTTCCGTCTGGTGCCGAAATCGCCCGACACCTTGTTCGAAGAGCTGCAGATGACCTTCAGCGGCGAACGGCTCGCGGCGCTGCAGATGATCGACAGCACCGGCCAGGAGACCGTCATCGAGTTCAGCGACGTGCGTACCAATCATGCCATCGACGATCGCCGCTTTGCGTTCGAAATTCCCGAAGGGACAGACGTCATCCGTGACGCGCACTGAAACCTGTCGTACCCGCTAGCGCCGCCCTCGAGGCGGCGCTTTCGTCTCTACTCGCCTTCACTCCGATCGGCGCGGGCATCCAGCTCGGCGCGCCAGGCCATTAGCTGGGCGTAGCGCTTCTCCTGGCCATGCTCGCTGGGCAGGTAGAAGGCCTCGTGTGGCAGGCCTTCGGGCCAGCAGTCGTGCGCGCTGCCCGCCGGGTAACCCTCCGGCTCATTGTGGGCGTAGCGATAGCCGCTACCGTGGCCAAGCGACTCCATCAACTTGGTTGGGGCGTTGCGCAGGTAGGTAGGCACCTCCAGGCGCGGCTGGGAGGTGGCAAACGCCTTGGCCCGCTTCCATGCCTGGTCGATGGCATTGCTCTTGGGCGCGATGGAGAGATGAATGGCAGCGTGGGCGATGGCGCGCTGGCCCTCGTAGTCGCCCAGGCGCAGGTAGGCGTCCCAGGCCGCCATAACCAGCGGCAGGGCGCGCGGGTCGGCGTTGCCGACGTCCTCGGAGGCAATCGCCGCCAGGCGGCGCACCACGTCGAGCGGGTCGCCGCCGCCCTGGATGAAGCGGGCGATATAGAGCAGGGCTGCATCCTGGCGCGACGAGCGCACCGACTTGTGGATTGCCGAAAGCAGGTCGTAGTAATAATCGCCCTGCTTGTCGAAGGCGCTGGCCTGATGACCGAGCGCGGCATCCAGCGCTTCGCGCGGCAGCCGCTCGCGATCGTCCTCGGGTACGGTGAAGTCGCAGGCGGTCTCCAGCATGCCCAGAGCGCGGCGAGCGTCGCCGGCGGCCGCACGGGCCAGCATTCCCAGCACCTCGTCTTCGACAACGATGTTGCGCTCGCCCAGGCCGCGTTCCCGGTCATTGAGGGCGTGTCGCATCACTTCGATGAGCTCGTCATCGTCGAGCGCAGTGAGCACGTACACACGGGCACGCGAGAGCAGGGCGGAATTGACCTCGAAGGAGGGGTTTTCGGTAGTGGCGCCGATCAGCGTCAGCAGGCCCGACTCCACGTGGGGCAGCAGGGCGTCCTGCTGGCTCTTGTTGAGCCGGTGGATCTCGTCGAGGAACAGCAAGGTGGCGCGCCCCTGGGCCTGCATGGCGCGGGCCCGCTCCACCGCGGCGCGTATCTCCTTGACGCCTGCCATCACCGCAGACAATCGCTCCAGGTGGGTGCCGGAGTGGTCGGCGAGGATCTCGGCCAGCGTTGTCTTGCCGGTGCCGGGCGGCCCCCACAGGATCATCGAGCGCACGCTGCCGGTTTCGGCCATGCGCCGCAGCGGTTTACCCGGCCCGACCAGGGCCTGTTGGCCCACATAGTCGTCGAACCGCCGCGGGCGCATGCGAAACGCCAGCGGTGCGGAATCGTCGGGCACCTGGCCGAAAAGATCCATGAAGCGTTCTCCTTGTACTGCCCGGCAACGCCGAGATATGGGGTTCGCAGATACTCGAGGCTGGCAATACGACCTTAGGCGATGTGCGGGATCGAGCCAAAGGGTCTAGGGTTGAGATTGCATCCTGCCATTGCGTGTCTTGAAAGCGACGAGTCCGTAGCCTGATAGCGACAAGACTGAACCTGCTTCTGTCCCGTGAATCCAAACCTTATTACCCGCTCATCGTTAGAGGAGGCCTCGACATGCCCATGCTGACCCAGTTGCGTCAGGATCATGCCAATATGGCGCGCATGTTGCACGTTCTTCAGCTCAAGCAAAAGGCCCTGGTCGCAGGCGAGCGCCCCAATTTCCAGCTGGTTCGTGAGGTTGTCGATTACATACTCGACTATATGGAGGAGTTTACCGTGCCGCTGGAGCGTGTCTGCACGGAGCGGCTGCAGGCCTTGGCCCCTGAGACCCGAGACCTGACGGAGAAGCTCTCTAGCGACTACAAAGCCCTGCGTCAGCGCCTGATGCGGCTTTCCACCGATATCGACATGATCCTGATGGATGCTGTAGTCCCCATGGATCGCTTCGCCGAGGATCTCAGGGCCTATCTCGATGCGCATCGCGCCTATCTGCGCGACGAGCGCGAACTGCTCTTCCCGCTGATTCGCCAGCATTTCAACGACAGCGACCTCGAACTTCTGGCTCAAACGCTTCCTGAAGGGGCCGCCGCCAAGCTGGAACGGTTGCAGCAGGCTTATCCAGAGCTCTACGCCGAACTGCGAGAAACAGCGGAACCGGCGGCTTGACAGCGAAGCGCCGATCCTGACCGGTGAACCTAGGCTTCTGCTCGCTCGGCATGCTGCTAGAATAGGCCTTTTCTAGTAGCAGCCGAGCGATTTCCATGAGCTTCGTTTTGCCATGCCCGGCCCGATACTGATCTTCGATTCAGGCGTCGGCGGTCTGTCAGTCGTTCCCCCGCTCAGGCATCGTCTGCCCGATGCCGCGCTGGTGTATGCCTGTGACAATGCCATGTTGCCTTACGGCACGCGTCCCGATGGCTGGCTGGTGGAGCGCATTCTCGCGGTGTGCGAAGCTGCGGTGGCCGCCAGCGGTTGTTGTGTGCTGGTGGTGGCATGCAACACTGCCAGTACACTGGCGCTGGGTGCCCTGCGCGCCCAGTTGACGGTGCCGGTGGTCGGCACGGTGCCGGCGATCAAGCCTGCTGCCGCCATGAGCGCTAGTCGCCATATCGGCCTGCTGGCGACCAGTGCCACCGTGATGCGGCCTTATACCGACCGCCTGATCGAGGCGTTTGCCGCCGATTGCCGGGTCACTCGGGTGGCCGCCGACCCCTTGGTGCGCGAGGCCGAACGTCTGCTCGCCGGGGGCGAGCCGGACCGGGCCGTTATCCGCGCCGTCATGCAGCCTCTGAGCAGTGAGCCCGACCTCGATACCGTGGTGCTTGGCTGCACTCACTTTCCGCTGCTCGGAGAACGGCTCGTCGCTGCGTTCCCGCGACCGATTCGCCTGGTCGATTCCAGCGACGCCATTGCCCGACGCACGGTGCAAGTGGCGAGCAGCCCGGTATCGAGGATGGGGCGCGACCAGAGCCTGGCCACGGCTCCCGATGCCGGACTGGCCCGGGCCATGGCGACCTTTGGCTTCGACGAACCGAGCCTGCTGATCGTCGGCTGATTTCCTTTCATACTTCCTGCACACGACTGGAGATGCCGTGCCCATTCCCATTGTCGACCCTGCACGCTACGAGCAGGAGCTAGAGGCCAAGCGCGAGCGTATCGGCCAGCAGTTCGAACGCTTCGGTCCGCCTGAACTCGAGGTCTTCCCGTCGCCGGCGAGCCATTATCGGCAGCGCTGCGAGTTTCGCGTGTGGCATGAAGGTGACGATCTCTTTTATGCCATGTTCGACGTCGACCCCGACGACCCCAAGCAGAAGCGAGTGATTCGTCTCGACGACTATCCGGTGGCCAGTCGGCGCATCAACGAACTGATGCCACGCCTGCGCCAGGCGCTGCTGGAAAGCGACGTGCTGCGTCGGCGCTTGTTCCAGGTCGAATTCCTGACCACGCTGTCCGGGGAGGCCTTGGTTACCTTGATCTATCACCGCCCGCTGGACGCGGCCTGGGAAGAGGAGGCGAGGCGCCTGCAGCAGCGGCTCGACATTCTGATCATCGGCCGCTCGCGCAAGCAGCGGCTGGTGCTCGAGCGCGACCATGTCTGGGAGCGGCTGGAGGTGGAGGGCCGCACCCTGCACTACCAGCAGGTGGAGAACAGTTTCACCCAGCCCAATGCCGAGATCAGCCGCGATATGCTGACCTGGGCGCGGGACGCGACCCGGGGCAGCCAGGACAGCGACCTGGTGGAACTGTACTGCGGCAACGGCAACTTCACCGTGGCGCTGGCCGAGAACTTCCGCCGCGTCTTGGCGACCGAGATTACGCGCACCTCAGTGGCCAGTGCCCAGCAGAACCTGGCGGCCAACGCCATCGGCAACGCGGTAGTGGGGCGCATGTCGGCGGAGGAGTTCAGCGCCGCGCTCAAGGGCGAGAAGGGCGGCAGGCGAGTGACGGAAATGGCGCTGGGGGAGTACGACTTCTCCACCGTGCTGGTGGACCCGCCTCGTGCCGGCCTCGACGAGGACAGCTGCCGTCAGCTGAGCGAATATCCGCGAATCGTCTATATTTCATGCAACCCCGATACATTGGAGCGCAACCTGGAGGCGCTGAGCCGCACTCATCGGCTGGCCCGTTTCGCGCTGTTCGACCAGTTTCCCTGGACCCATCATTGTGAATGCGGAGTGTTGCTGGAGAGAATTTACGACTGACGAGCCGTCCACCCCATTCGGAAGGGGGCGGCATTGTCAAGTAGCGAAACGTCCCGTCTTGATGCACAAGCGACATGCTCCATGAGAAGACTGGCAAGTCGGTGGGGTGTGGCGCAGGGCTGCAGTAAGCTTCCCCGACACGTGACCGTGGGTCACGCCGATTCTTTCCCAGGGCCGAGACACGGCCCCAGGCAGCCGAGGTGAGGGATGCAATACGAGACGATCGAAGTTGGCCGGCAGGAAATTCTCAAGCAGCTGCGCGAACGCCTGGATAGCCGACTCGAGAAGGCGAGGGCCGACGAAGTAGAAGCCTTCGCCCGCCACTTCTACGCCACGGTTCCCCTGGAGGATCTGGCCGATCGTCGGCTGGACGACCTCTATGGTGCCACCTTGTCGGTATGGCACTTCATCCAGAACTTCGATCACGCTTTGCCCAAGGTTCGCGTCTTCAATCCTGACTTCGAGGAGCATGGCTGGCAGTCCTCGCACACCTTCGTGGCCGTGCTGCACGAGGACATGCCGTTCCTGGTCGACTCGGTACGCATCGAGCTGAACCGGCGCGGTCTGACCGTCCATGCGATCCACAATGCCGTGCTGGCGGTGGAGCGCAACCGCAGCCACGACCTGCTGCAGGTCGGTTCGCCGCGTGAGGCGAATGCTCCAGATCATCGCGAGTCGTTGATTGCCATCGAGATCGATCGTCACTCCAGCCCCGAGGTGTTGGCTGATATCGAGCAGTCGCTGCAGGAGGTGTTGCGTGACGTTCGCATTGCCGTGGGCGACTACGAGGCGATGAGCGAGCGCGCCCGCGACGTGGTTACCGAGCTCAAGGCCACTCGCCCCGAGCAGATCGAGCCAGGCGATCACGAAGAGGCGATTGCCTTCCTCGAGTGGCTGGTGCGCGACAATTTCACCTTCCTCGGCTACGACGCCTACAGCATCGAGTCCGATGCCGACGGAGACCGGCTGGCCAAGGAGCCGGGCAGCGAGCTCGGCGTGTTCCGCCTGGACCTGCCGCGCTACCAGGAGCGCATCCGCACCGAGATCGGCATCGAGGGTAATCGCTTCGTGCTGGTGCCTCAACTGCTCTCCTTCGCCAAGAGTTCGCACCATGCGCGGGTTCATCGGCCTACCTACCCGGATTACATATCCATCGATCGCTACGACGAGCAGGGCCGGGTCATCGGCGAACACCGCTTCCTCGGCCTCTTCACTTCAAGCCTCTACAATGAGTCGCCGCGCAATATCCCACTGCTGCGGCACAAGCTCAAGGCAGTGATGGAGATAGCCGGCTTCAACCCCAAGGGTCACAACGGCAAGCAACTGCTGCAGATCCTCGAGGTCTATCCGCGCGACGACCTGTTCCAGATCGACACCCAGGAGCTCGCCGACACGGCACTGGGCATTCTTGATATTCGCGAGCGTCGGCGGGTGCGCCTGTTCATTCGCACCGACCGCTCCGGCCGCTTCCACTCCTGCCTTGTGTTCGTTCCGCGCGACGTCTTCTCCACCGACCTGCGCGTGCGCATCCAGAACCTGTTGTGCGAGGAGCTCGACGCCACCTTCGGCGACTTCAATACCTATCTCTCCGAATCGATACTCGCCCGCATACAGTTCATCCTGCGCTTTCGCGGCGATACCCCCCGCGAGGTCAACCTCAAGCGCCTGGAAACCAAGGTGGCCCAACTGGCCCGCAGTTGGCGCGACGAGTTGCACGAGGCGATGGTGGAGGGCTTCGGCGAGGAGCAGGCCAACCAACTGATGGACCGCTTTCGCGATGCCTTCCCGGCCAGCTACCGGGACGATTTCGGCTCGCGTACCGCGGTTTTCGACCTGCAGCACCTGGCCGACCTCGACGCCGGCGAGCCGTTGGCGCTCACCCTCTACCGCCTGGTGGAGGAGGAGGGTAGCGGGGTCAACCTCAAGCTGTTCCAGCGCGACCGCCCGATTCCGCTTTCCGACGTGCTGCCGGTGATGGAAAACCTGGGGCTGCGCGTGATTGGCGAGCGCCCCTACGAGTTCGTCACGCCCGAGATGCGTTACTGGCTGCATGACTTCGACCTCGAGCACCATACCGCCACCGAAGTCAGCTTGCAGAAGATGCGCGAACCTTTCATCGAGGCGTTCAAGCGCATCTGGGCCGGGGAGGCAGAGAACGACGCCTTCAACCGCCTGGTGATCGCCGCCAACCTGGACTGGCGCGAAGTGGCCATGCTGCGTGGCTATGCGCGCTACCTGAAGCAGATTCGCTTCGGCATGTCGCAGGATTACATCGCCACCACGCTGACGAGCTACCCGGAGATCACCCATGAGCTGGTTGCCCTGTTCAAGCTGCGCTTCGACCCCGAGCAGCGTCCTGGAGAGAACGAGGTTACCGACTGCATAGAGCGCATCAACCGTCACCTCGACGGTGTGGCCAGCCTCAACGACGATCAACTGCTGCGCCGCTTCATGGAACTGATTCGGGCCACCCTGCGCACCAATTACTATCAGCAAACCGTCGATGGCAGGTTCAAGGACTACATTGCCTACAAGCTCGATCCCAAGCGGGTCACCGGCATGCCCAAACCGCGCCCGGTCTTCGAGATATTCGTCTGCTCACCGCGTGTCGAGGGTGTCCACTTGCGTGGCGGCAAGGTCGCTCGCGGGGGGCTGCGCTGGTCGGACCGCCAGGAGGACTTTCGCACCGAGGTGCTGGGCCTGGTCAAGGCGCAGCAGGTCAAGAACGCGGTCATCGTGCCGGTGGGGGCCAAGGGAGGCTTCATCTGCAAGCGCTTGCCAGAAGGCGGTGACCGTGACGCCATCCAGCAGGAGGGCATCGCCTGCTACAAGACCTTCATCCGTGCGCTGCTCGACGTCACCGACAACCTAGTTGGCGGCGATGTAGTGCCGCCGAAGGAGGTGGTGCGTCACGACGACGACGATGCCTACCTGGTGGTGGCGGCTGACAAGGGCACCGCGACCTTCTCCGACATCGCCAACGAGATCTCTGTCGAGTACGGCCACTGGCTGGGCGATGCTTTCGCCTCCGGCGGGGCCAATGGCTATGACCACAAGAAGATGGGCATCACCGCACGCGGCGCCTGGGAGTCGGTGAAGCGCCATTTCCGCAATCTGGGCCTGAATACCCAGCAGGAAGAGTTCACCGTGCTCGGTATCGGCGACATGGCCGGCGACGTGTTCGGCAACGGCATGCTGCTCTCCGACAAGATTCGCCTGTTGGGGGCCTTCAACCACCTGCATATCTTCGTCGACCCGCACCCCGATGCCGCCAGCACCTTTGCCGAACGCCAGCGGATGTTCCAGTTGGCGCGCTCCAGCTGGGAGGATTTCGACGCTTCGCTGATCTCCGAAGGCGGCGGCGTGTTCAAGCGTAGCGCCAAGTCGATCCCGATCACGCCGCAGATGAAGGAGGTATTCGATATCGAGGAGGAGCGGCTCTCGCCCAACGATCTGATCCGTGCCATGCTCAAGTCGCGGTACGACCTGCTGTGGAACGGCGGCATCGGCACCTATGTCAAGGGCAGCCTGGAAACCGATGCCATGGTCGGCGACAAGGCCAACGACGCGCTGCGCATCAACGGTAGTGAGCTCAACTGCCGCGTGGTCGGCGAGGGCGGAAACCTGGGTCTGACCCAGCGCGGCCGCATGGAGGCCGCCGCCAAGGGCGTGTTGGTCAATACCGACTTCATCGATAACGCCGGCGGGGTCAACTGCTCCGACCACGAGGTCAACATCAAGATCCTCATCGACGAGGTGGTCAAGCGCGGCGACATGACCGAGAAGCAGCGCAATCAGTTGCTTGCCGACATGACCGAGGAGGTGGCCGAGCTGGTCATTCTCGACAACTATCGCCAGACCCAGGCGCTGGATCTCTCGTCGATTCTTTCGCGCTATGGCATCGGCCCCTACCGGCGCTTCATCGGCGAACTGGAAGCCGCTGGCCAGCTCGATCGCGAGCTCGAGTTCCTGCCCACCGACGAGGAGCTGCAGGAGCGTGCCAACACCGAGCAGGGCATGACCCATCCGGAACTCTCGGTGTTGATCTCCTACGCCAAGAGCGTGCTAAAGGGCGACGTGCTGGCCTCCGACGTGCCTGACGATCCCTATATCCAGCAATACGTGGAGCGGATCTTCCCGGGTGTCCTTGTCGAGCGCTTCCATGACGAGATGTATGCTCACCGCCTCAAGCGCGAGATCGTCACCACTCAGGTGGCCAACGACCTGGTCGATCACATGGGCATCGTCTTCGTGCTTCGCCTCATCGACTCCACCGGGGCCAGTCCCGCCGATGTCGCTCGCGCCTATATCATCGCCCGCGACAGCTTCCAGCTTTCCGACCTGTGGGAGCGCATCGAAGCACTGGATAACCAAGTACCAAGCGAAGTCCAGTATTCGATGATGCTCGATCTGATGCGGCTGATCCGGCGCACCACCCGTTGGTTCCTTCGCCAACGCTTGGGCCTCTCCACGCGTGATGCCATCGAGTACTTCGCGCCGCGCGTGGCCCAGCTGCAGGAGGGGATCGGCGAACTGCTGCGCGGCGAGGAGTGCAGCCGCTGGGAGCACAAGCGCGGCGAGCTGCTCGAGGCCGGTGTACCCGAGGAATTGGCTGCCACCGTGGCCGCGTCGGGCAGTCTCTACGGTGCGCTCGGGATCATCCAGGCGGCACGCCAGACCGACGAGAAGCCGCAGCGTGTTGCCGAGGTCTTCTTTGCCATCGGCGATCGACTCGAGCTGCCCTGGATGATCCAGCAGGTGAGCAACCTCGAGGTGCGCGACAGCTGGCAGGCTCAGGCTCGCGAGACCTTCCGCGACGACATCGATCGCCAACAGCTGGCGCTCACCACCAGCGTGCTGAAGACCGAGGACGGACGCGAGCCGGACGAGCGCGTCGACAATTGGTTGACCATGCACGCTTCGCTGCACGAACGCTGGTGCCGTCTGATCGCCGAGGTACGTGGCGGCAGCCAGGCGAGCTTTCCGCTGTTCGCCGTGGCGGTGCGCGAACTGGTCGACCTGGCCGAGAGCAACGGCGAGGCCTGAGCGAGAACGCCACTCTCCCGTTAGCGTAGTGACGCACCCCGCCTGCGTGGCGGGGTGCGTCGTCTTGGGCCTTCGGCGCTGCTATAATCCGCCCGCCTCGCCAACCACCAATCGCCGACTGCCAGGAGACGCCATGTACGCGCTTGCCCGTTCGATCCTGTTTCGCCTCGACGCCGAAACTGCCCACGGCCATGCGCTCACTGCCCTGGATCTGGCTCATCGCTTGAAACTGACGGGGCTGGTGGCGGGGGGGCGCGTCGACGATCCGGTGCAACTGATGGGGCTGCGGTTTCCCAACCGGGTAGGGCTGGCCGCGGGGTTGGACAAGAATGGCGACCATCTCGATGCGCTGGGCGCACTCGGCTTCGGTTTCGTCGAGGTCGGTACCGTCACGCCCAAGCCCCAGGAAGGCAATCCCAAGCCACGTCTGTTCCGCTTGCCGGAGCATGGCGCGATCATCAATCGCATGGGCTTCAATAACGCCGGCGTCGACCACCTGGTGGCGCGGGTCAAGGCGGCTCGTTTCGATGGCGTGATCGGCATCAACATCGGTAAGAACCTCACCACGCCGGTGGAGCATGCCGTGGATGATTATCTTATCTGCCTGGAGAAGGTTCATGCCCATGCCGACTATGTGACCGTGAACATCTCCTCGCCCAATACGCCGGGGCTGCGCAACCTGCAGTTCGGCGAACACCTCGATGCCTTATTGGGCAGTCTGCGCGAGGCGGGCACTCGGCTGGACCAGGCCGCTGGCCGGCGGGTGCCGCTGGCGGTCAAGATCGCACCCGACATGAGTGTCGAAGAGGTGGGGCTGGTGGCCGAGAGCATCGCCAGGAGTGAGATCGATGCGGTAATCGCCACCAATACCACGGTATCGCGCGAGGCGGTGGCCGGTGTGACCCATGCCGACGAGCAGGGTGGTCTCTCGGGTCGTCCGGTCTTCGAGCCTTCCAATCGTGTAATTCGCGAACTGCGCCACCATCTGCCCGCCCTGCCGATCATCGGGGTGGGCGGCATCGACAGCGGTGCAGCGGCGCTAGCCAAGGTCGAGGCCGGTGCCGACCTGGTGCAGCTCTATTCAGGTTTCATCTACCGCGGGCCGAGCCTGGTCGGAGAGTGCGCCCGGGCGATCAAGGCGGCGGGAGCAAAGGGGTAGCAGGGCGGAGGGAAGGGAGCTGGCGGTTCATGTCGTGAACTAGAAAGCCCGCGCAAGGCGCGGGCTTAGCTCATTCCTTGCCACACTGGCGGTGGCAAAGGGACGATCGGTTGGTGGGAAAGTCGCTACATTACCATCGGGTTCTTGTGAATCCCGGAGACGCCGGTCATGCCGGCCCACTGGTCTCCTCGGCCTTCACGCCAACCACTCATCCAATATTCTCGTATATTGACATCCTGACTGGGACAGTCGTCGCGAGAGCGCCCGGAAATACCGGCCTTGTAGCCATGGAGATAGGCGCGTTGGAAGCGATCACGTTTCTGTCTTTTCATCGGATGACCTCTTGTCAAGGTACCAATTTGGGACGTACGACATGCACGCCCCGGCGTTCTACCGATCGCTAAGCCGTTATTGCATCCTTTTAACGACAGCAGAGCGAGGCCATGCGGGTCCAGTCTAGACCCGCCAAGTAAACGCATGCGTCATTACAGTAGCTACCATGACTACTCTTAGCCCATCATGGGGGCCATTGTCGACCTATGTTTCGTCATAAGATCGAGACAAATTTGTAACGAAAGGAATATTGCCCGGCCGAAGGGGGCGGGAACGCTTCATGAGAGAGTCATCCCAACGTGAAATACGGTCTTTCCTGGCCACCTGTCCCAAGGGGCTGGAAGAGCTGCTCGCCGACGAATTGCGTTCGCTGGGTGCCGAGCCGCACAAGACGACGGTAGCCGGCGTTCACTTCCAAGCCGATCTCGAGACCGCCTATCGCGCCTGCCTGTGGTCGCGGCTGGCCAATCGTATCGTGCTGTGCCTGCTGCGCGAGGAGGGCGTCGAGCGTCCCGAGGAACTGCATCGAGCGGTTTGCGGCGTCGACTGGCCCAGCCACCTGCGCCCCGGTGCCACCCTGGCAGTGGACTTCCATGGGCGCAGCGAGCAGATTCGCCACACTCGCTTCGGTGCCCAGACCGTCAAGGATGGTGTGGTCGACGCCCTGCAGGCGCGCGGGCTGCCGCGCCCCGGCGTCGATCTGCAGCACCCCGACCTGCGACTCTACGCCAACCTGCACCGCGGCCGGCTGACGCTGGGCGTGGACCTCTCCGGCGACAGCCTGCACCGGCGTGGCTATCGACGCGACGTCGGCCATGCCCCGCTCAAGGAGAACCTGGCCGCGGCGCTGTTGATCCGCGCCGGCTGGGCGCAACGCCTGCGCGATGGCGCACCGCTGGTCGATCCGCTGTGCGGTGCCGGTACCCTGCTGATCGAGGCAGCGCTCATGGCCGCCGACATGGCGCCCAACCTGGGCCGGGTACGCTTTGGCTTTCACGGCTGGGCGCAGCACGACGAGGCAGTGTGGGCCGAACTCAAGCGCGAAGCCGAAGCGCGTGCCAGTATCGGCCGCAAGCGCTGTCGCAACCGCTTCTACGGTTTCGATGAGAGTCCCCCTGCGCTGGCGGCGGCAAAGTCCAATGCCATGCGTGCCGGAATCCCTGCGCTGATCGAGTTCACCGGCGCCTCGCTCACCCAATTGAGTCGACCCGCCGAACTGGACGAGGAGGTGCGGGGGCTGCTCATTACCAACCCGCCTTACGGTGAACGGCTAGGCGAGCTGCCCGAGCTGGTGACGCTCTACCGGGATCTGGGCGACGGCGTGCGACAAGCCTTCCCCGGCTGGCGTCTGGCGGTGTTCACCGCCAACCCCGACCTTGGCCACCGAATCGGGCTGCGTGCCGACAAGCAGTATTCGCTCAGAAACGGCCCACTGGAGGCCAAGTTGCTGCTGATGGACGTACCCGCCGAGAGCCGCGAGGGGGAGAGTGCCGCTGCCGGCACCAGCGCTGCGTCGCGCAGCGAGGGGGCGCAGATGTTCGCCAACCGCCTGGAGAAGAACCGCAAGCGGCTCAGGAAATGGCTCAAGCAGACGGGTGAAACCTGCTATCGGCTCTATGACGCCGACATGCCCGAATATGCCTTGGCAGTGGATGTCTATGACGGCCGGGTCCACGTGCAGGAGTACGCGCCGCCGCGCTCGGTGAATGCCGGCCAGGCGCAGAAGCGCCTGTTCGATGCGCTGCAGGTGATCCCCGAGGTACTCGACGTCGACCCCGGCCAGGTAGTGATCAAGCGTCGCGAGAAGCAGAGCGGCAAAGCGCAGTACCGCAAGCAGGCCAGTAGCGGAGAGCGCTTTCAGGTGCGCGAAGGCAGAGCCCGGCTGTGGATCAACCTGCGCGACTATCTCGATACCGGTCTGTTCCTCGACCACCGGCCGGTGCGACGCATGCTGCGCGAAATGGCAGCGGGCAAACGTTTTCTCAACCTGTTCTGCTACACCGCCGCCGCCACGGTGCAGGCGGCGCTCGGTACCGAGGAGGCGGGTGGGGCCAGCGACAGCGTGAGTGTCGATCTCTCCAATACCTACCTGGAGTGGGCGCGGGACAACTTCACTCTCAATGGACTCGATCCGGCGCGCCATCGCGTGGTGCGCGACGACTGCCTGCGCTGGCTGGAAACCGCCAAGGCGCAGTTCGACTTGATCTTCCTCGACCCGCCGACCTTCTCCAATTCGAAAAAGATGGAGGGTACCCTGGATGTGCAGCGTGACCACGCACGCCTGGTGACGCTTGCCATGGCACGTCTGGCACCGGGTGGAACCCTGGTGTTCTCCAACAACCAGCGCCGTTTTCAGCTCGACGAGGGCCTGGCCGAACGCTTTACGGTGGAGGATATCTCGATGCGCACCTTCGATCCTGATTTCCAGCGCCGTCCCGACATCCATCATGTATTCCGGATTCGCCACCGTGCAGCGACATGAAGTTTCTCTCCGCTCTTCATTTCTGCGCCACTCTGCCGATATTCACTCTGTGTCGTCGGTTTACCAGGGAGAGGTGACATGAGGCACCTGACGTTATACACCACCTTGGGCTGCCATCTTTGCGAGCGGCTCGAGGCCATGTTGTCCGTGCTGCACGATGGAAAGTATCGGCTGGAGAAGGTCGAGATCAGTGAGGACGAGGCGCTGATGGCGCGCTACGGCGTACGCATCCCGGTGCTGGTCGACGAGGCGGGCGATGAGCTCGATATGGGCTTCGAGCCGCCGCGGCTGGCGGCGTGGTTGTCCGAACGCCACTGCCTCGACGAAGCCGCCTGGCAGCGGCTGGGAGCGCAGTTCGTGCCTCAAGAAGCGCAGGATGAGAGCAAGCGTTCAACCCAGCGACCCGCGGAACGGCGCTATCTAGGCTGAGCCGCTTACGTTGACCCAGCGTAAGCCAGGGTTTCGCTTTGAAGTGGTGTGAGACCCTCGGCTTGGCAACAATCATGAAGCATGGATCCGAAAGCACAGGGGGTGTAAATGAGTGCACCGCAACGAAGGCGGTGGCAGTACATCGCCCTGGGCTGTACGTTGCTGCTGGCGCTTGCGGACACGGTGCAGAGTGCTGCGGACCCCGGCGGAATATGGCTGACCGAGGAGGAGCGTCGCTACCTGGAGCAGAACGAACCCATCGTTTTCGTCAGCCAGAGCCGCTACCCCCCATTCGAATTCCTTGACGACAACGAAGAGCGCCACGGCATCATGGTGGAGCTGGCTCAATGGATTGCCACCGAGGCCGGCTTCCACGCGCAGTTGACCGACACCGTCTTTCACCAGGCTCAGGAGCGCGTGATGAGCGGTGACGCCCATGTCCTGACGAGTTTCTTCTACAGTGAGGCTCGCGATCGCCAGTTCGATTTCACCCAGACGGTATTCGAGGTCCCCGCCGCAATCTTCGTTGCAGTGGAACGCCCCGACGTTGCTCGTGTGTCGGACCTCGATGGCAAGCGTGTTGCAACGCAGCGTGGCGACTATGCCAGGGAGTACCTGGCGTCGTTGGATATCGAGATCGAACTGATCCAGACCGACGATTTTGCCAGCGCAGCGCGAGCCGTAATGGAAGGAGATGCCGACGCCATGGTGGGCGACGAGCAGATCGTTCTCTATTACCTTTACAGAAGCGGCTTCCATCAGCGTATGAAACGAGTCGGCGAGCCGCTGTACGTGGGGCGCAATGCCATGGCGGTGGCGGAAGGAAATCACCTGCTGCAGTCGATTCTGAACAAGGGAATCGAGCATGCTCGCAGCAGTGGAGCGCTCGACCGGCTGTACGGTAAGTGGGTCGGCGCCGAGCTGCCCGGTGCCGGGGTCGACTGGCGTGGCTATTGGCCCTACGGGGGAGGCCTGGCGCTGCTGGTCGTCCTGATCGTTGCCTGGAACGTCAGGCTGCGCCAGGCGGTTCGACACAAGACGGCGGAACTCGGACTCGCCGCGAGCGTGTTCAGCCATGCGCGGGAGGGCATCGTCATTACCGATGCCAAGGGCGATATCCTCGAAGTCAACGAAGCCTTCACACGGATCACCGGTTATCGTCGCGATGAGGTCCTGGGCAAGAATCCGCGTCTCCTGCAGTCGGGCCAACAGGAGGAGAGCTTCTACCAGTCACTATGGAAGGAGCTGCTGGAAAAGGGCGCCTGGGAAGGTGAGCTCTGGAATCGGCGCAAGAACGGCGAGACCTACCCCGAATTGCTCACCATTTCGAAGGTCTGCGACAGGCAGGGCCAGGTGTCGCACTTTGTAGCCGTGTTCACCGACATCAGCCGGCAAAAAGAGCATGAGCGCCAGCTTCAGAGCATGGCATTCTTCGATAGCCTGACCGAGCTGCCGAACCGGATCCTGTTGGCCGACAGGCTACGCCAGGCCATGCTGGCCGCGCGGCGCAGCGGCTGCCAAGTGTCGTTGGCCTACATCGACCTGGATGGTTTCAAGGAGATCAACGATCGTCTGGGGCATGACTTTGGCGATCGGGTACTGGTGGTAATTGCCGAGCGTCTGACGTCGGCCCTGCGTGAGGCCGATACGGTGGCCCGCCTCGGAGGGGACGAGTTCATCATCGTACTGCCGGAACAGAACGATGTGGCGACCGTGAGCGTCCTCATCGCCCGTCTGCTGCGCCGCATTGCCGAGCCTATCGAGATTGAGCAGACCTACCTTTACGTGTCCGGCAGCATCGGCGTGGTGCATTTTTCGCCTGAAGACGAGATCGAGCCCGAGCAGTTGATTCGCCAGGCGGATCAGGCCATGTATCAGGCCAAGCAGGCGGGCAAGAATCGCTTTCACATCTTCGATGCCGAACACGACCGTGCAGTGCGCGGGCACCACGAAAGCGTCGAGCGTATGCGCGAGGCCCTGGCCAATGACGAGTTCGTGCTCTACTACCAACCCAAGGTCAACATGTCCACCGGCGAGGTCGTCGGCGTCGAGGCGCTGATTCGCTGGCAGCATCCCGAGCGAGGGCTGCTGGCCCCAGCCTCCTTCCTGCCGGTCATCCAGCAGCATCCTCTGGCCATTGACCTGGGCGAATGGGTGCTGTCCCAGGCACTCGGCCAGTTCGAGGCTTGGGCTAAAGCCGGCATTCGACTACCGGTCAGTGTCAATATCGATGCCATTCACCTCCAGCAGGGCGACTTCGTCGAGCGGCTGCGCGCCGAGATCGCTCGCCATCCGAGTGTGCAGCATGGCGATCTCATGCTTGAAGTACTCGAGACCAATGCACTGGAAGATGTCACTCATGTGGCATCCGTGATGAAGGCATGTCGCGGGTTTGGCGTCGAGTTCGCGCTGGACGATTTCGGTACCGGTTACTCCTCGTTGACTTACCTACGCCATTTTCCCGCCAGCGAGCTTAAGATCGACCGCAGTTTCGTACGCGACATGCTCGATGACCCGGAGGATCTGACGATACTCGAAGGCGTGCTCGGGCTGGCCGTCGCGTTCCGCCGGGGCATCATTGCCGAAGGGGTGGAGACGCTGCTGCACGGGCGCATGCTGCTGGCGATGGGCTACCAGCTGGGGCAAGGCTACGCCATCGCCCGGCCCATGCCCGCGAAGGCGATTCGGAGCTGGCTCGAGTCATGGCGCCCCGATCCGGCCTGGCGTCAGCGTCAGCGTGCCCGGCCGGAAGAGCTGCAAGCCATTTATGCCATGGTCGACCATCGCGCCTGCGCTGCCGGTCTGCTGCACTACTTGAAAGGTGAGTTGGCCGACCCGCCGACGGTGAGTAGTCGCAAGAGTCGACTGGAACAGTGGCTCTCCGCTCTCGATGAATCATCGAGCAGAGGGAGCGAGCACACGGCGCGGATCGCCGCACTCTGCACCGTCTACGATCGGCTTGCCGAGGAGGCGCTGCAACTCAAGGCGCATGAAGACGACGAGCAAGTGGAGCAGCATACCCGCCAAATGGCGGGAGTGAGCGAGGAATTGCTGGATCTGCTGCAGTACTGGATCGATGCCAGCGAGGCCATACAGGAGGACCCGTAATTGACGCAGCCTTAGAGCGAATCCAGCAGCGAGAGCTGCCGCACTGCGGCCTGGCCCTCGGCGCTCTCGGCTTCCACTTCGAGTACCTTGCGCAGGCCACGTGACGATTGGATGGTAGTCTCATCGGACAGCCACATCATTGCCTGATCGTGATCGTCGGCCAGCATGTGCTTGAGTCCACCGAACTGGGTGCCGATCTGCCCCCAGGCGCGGCTGAATATCCAATCACCGAACATGTCCTGGTGAATGTGCACCAGCACGTAGTCGTGTTCACTTTCCCAGCGGACGATCACGAAGGCTCCACCAACATTGAGGCGCTACCGGGAGGTAGCGCAAAGGGTTCGTGCGGTATTGTAAGGCTTAACGCCGCCGGCACAAGCCACGCCAGCTGCCTTTGTCACTGCTACCTCAGGGAGAGAAAACGTGAGGATTCTCGTCGATACCAACGTACCCGGTGCAGAAGCCTGCTTCGGCCCGCTGGGTGAATTGGTGAGGCTGCCGGGACGTGAGATCGACCCCGCGGCCCTGCGCGATGTCGATGCGCTGGTGATCCGCTCCATCACTCGGCTCGATGCGGCAACTATCGATGCGGCCAAGGCGCAAGGTGCTCGCTTGCGCTTCGTCGGCACCTGCACCATCGGCACCGACCACGTCGACCAGGCAGCCCTGGCGCGTCACGGCATCGCATTTGCCAGTGCGCCGGGCTGCAACGCCGAAGCAGTGGTCGACTACGTGCTGGGAAGCCTGCTCACCCTCGCCGAATGCCAGGGCTGGCGACTCGCCGAGCGCCGCATCGGCATCGTTGGGGTGGGCAACGTGGGTGGACGGCTACGTGAACGTTTTGCTGCCATGGGCATCGAGTGCCTGGCCTGCGACCCGCCCCGCGCACAGCGTGAGGGCAGCGACGGTTTCTCCGATCTGGAGACACTGATCGGCGAGTGCGACGTGCTGTGCCTGCACACCCCACTGGTACATGAAGGCCCGCATGCGACCCATCACCTGCTCGACGCCCAGCGAATCGTCGAGCTGGCTCCCGGCACGTTAGTGCTCAACGCCGGACGCGGCGACTGCATAGACGGTGCTGCGTTGCGTCAGCGGCTGTCGGGTCAGGGCGATATCAGTGCCGTGCTGGATGTCTGGGAGGGGGAGCCAGGGATCGATCCGGCGTTGCGCGATCTAGCCTCACTGGCTACGCCGCACATCGCCGGCCATAGCCTCGATGGCAAGCTGCGCGGCACCCATCAGATCTATACGGCTCTGTCGCGCTACCTGGGGCTGTCGACGCGACTCGCCCTGTCCGATCTGCTGCCGGATCCCCCCGTGCCGCGCCTGGCACTGCAGGGCGGGCTGACGCCGGATGAGGCACTGCGGCTGTGCCTGCGCACGGTATATGACGTACGACGTGATCACGATAGCCTGCAACGCGAGAGCCGCCGGCTCGGCATTGCCCAAGGTTTCGATGTCTGCCGGGCGAACTATCCGCTGCGCCGCGAGCTTTCGACACTCACGGTCGAGCTTGGGCCCGATACCATGCAGCTGGCGCCTTGCCTGCAAGGGGCGGGGCTAGGTGTGACCGGGTCCTTGGCATAGGCGAATCCCCAACGAAAAGGGCCCGTCATTTGACGGGCCCGATGCGTTTGGAAGCTGCGCCTCAGCGGTAGGCGGCTTCCTTGAGTGCTCGAATCCGGTCGTCCAGCGGCGGGTGGCTGGCGAACAGGCGCTCCATGATCTTGCGCGTCTGCCCGGCATTGATGCCGAAGGCGGTCAGGGTATCCGGCATCTGGTTGGGCATGTTGCTCTCGGCCTTGAGCCGGGCCAGGGCGTTGATCATGGCGCCGGAACCGGCGAGCCGGGCACCGGCCGCATCGGCACGATATTCGCGGAAGCGCGAAAACCAGGCGACGATGGCCGAAGCGATCAGGCCGAATACGATCTCGGCGACGATCACCACGGCGAAGTAACCCATGAAGCCGAGTCCTGCGCCTTCGTTGCGCGAACGCAGGAAGTTGTCCACCAGGTGGGCCACAACCCGGGCGAAGAACATCACGAAGGTATTCACCACGCCCTGGATCAGCGCCAGGGTCACCATGTCGCCGTTGGCCACGTGACCGATCTCGTGGGCCAGCACCGCACGCACTTCTTCAGGGCGCATGCGGTTGAGCAGACCGGCGGAGACTGCCACCAAGGCGTCATCCTTGTTCCAGCCGGTGGCGAAGGCGTTGGACTGCTGTGCGGGAAAGATGCCCACTTCCGGCATCTTGATCCCGGCCTGCTGCGCAAGCTCGGCCACGGTATCGAGCAGCCACTTCTCGGTGGCGTTACTCGGCTGCGTGATCACCACCGTACCGGTGGAGCGCTTGGCCATCCACTTGGAGATGAACAGTGAAATCATCGAACCGGCCATGCCGAAGATGAAGCAGAAGATCAGCAGGGCGTTGAAGTTCATGCCCTGCTCGGTCAGATAACCCTCCACCCCGAGCAGGCGTAGCGTAATGCTGGCAACGACGATTACCGCCAGGTTGGTGCCCAGGAAGAGCAATATTCTCATCATCGGGGGAGTCTCCGTTCGTAGGGCGCGGGCCGACGCTGCGGCCCTTGCAAAATCTGCTGATTAGATACGGCCCGTTGAAGGAGGTTTCAAGGCTAGGCCGTAAATCGAAGCGTAACGGGGCTTACTGACGATAGCGCGACAGGAAGCGGGCGAAGCGATCCAGGGCGTCGCCGAGCTGGTCGGCCCAGGGCAAGGTGACGATGCGCACATGGTCGGGTTCCGGCCAGTTGAAGGCCGTGCCCTGCACCAGCAGGATCTTCTCCTGCAGCAGCAGGTCGAGTACCAGCCGCTGGTCGTCCTGTATGGGATATACCTTGGGATCGAGCCGCGGGAAGGCATAGAGCGCCCCTTTGGCCTTGGTGCAGCTCACGCCGGGAATGGCGTTGAGCTTCTCATAGGTGATATCGCGCTGGGCCAGCAGGCGACCGCCGGGCAGGATCAGGTCGTTGATCGACTGGTAGCCGCCCAGTGCCGTCTGGATGGCGTGCTGGGCCGGTACGTTGGCACACAACCGCATCGAGGCGAGCATGTTGATGCCCTGGATATAGTCCCTGGCCCGCTGCATCGCCACGCCGCCGGAGAGGATCATCCAGCCGGAGCGGAAGCCGGCGCAGCGATAGCTCTTGGACAGCCCGTTCATGGTCACCACCAACTGGTCCTCGTCGGCCAGCGCCCCGGTGGAGACGTGTTCGGCATCGTCGTAGAGGATCTTGTCGTAGATCTCGTCGGAGAACACGACGAGATCGTGCTCGCGAGCGATGGCCAGCAGCTCGCGCACCACCTCGGGGGGATAAACCGCCCCGGTGGGGTTGTTGGGGTTGATGATCACGATGGCACGGGTGTGGCCGGTCACCTTGGCACGCACGTCGGCGATGTCCGGCGCCCAGTCGGCCTGCTCGTCGCAGCGGTAGTGCACGGCGTGGCCGCCGGCGAGGTTGGCGGCGGCGGTCCACAGCGGATAGTCGGGTGCCGGAATCAGGACCTCGTCGCCGTCGTTGAGCAGCGCCTGCAGCGCCATCACGATCAGCTCGGAGACACCGTTGCCGATGTAGATGTCCTCGATGCCGACGCTGGGAATCTCCTTGCGCTGACACTCCTGCATGATCGCCTTGCGCGCCGAATAGAGACCCTTGGAATCGCAGTAGCCCTGGGCGGTGGGCAGGTTGCGCATCACGTCCTGGAGAATCTCCTCGGGGGCCTCGAAGCCGAACGGGGCGGGGTTGCCGATGTTGAGCTTGAGGATGCGCTGGCCTTCGTCTTCCAGCCGCTTGGCGTGTTCGAGCACGGGGCCGCGGATGTCGTAGCAGACGTTGTCGAGCTTGTGCGATTTCCTGAACGTGGTGGGCGTGTCCATGAGGTGTCCGAGGTTCTAGTGGTGTCCGGTGGTTCCGGCCAGGCGCGAGCTGCCGGAACTCAGTGATTATGCTGAAGTATCGGCGTTGCCGCTATCGTTGTTCGCGGCCTCGCCAATCGCTTCCTCGTCATCCGCCGGGACGGGGATGTCGGCGGGTGTCTCCAGCGTCAGGCGGCCCAGCTTGCCGTCGCGCAGCTCGTGCAGCAGCACCTCGGCACCACGGTGCAGGTCGACCTCGCCACCGGGGCGCAGGCCGCCACGGCGGCTGGCGATCTCGGTCAGAATCGCATGGCCGTCGAAGCCGGCCACGGCCAGCAGGTCGATGCGCTGGGGGCCGTCGGCCTCGACCTGTTCCGCCTGGGGGTTGGCGGCGTAGGGCGGCAGCTCGGTCAGTTTGTAGCGAGCCTTGAGCGACTCGGGATAACGTCGGGCCAGCTCGGCGGCAGTGACCACACCCACGTCGACGTAGTCAATGGCGGTATCGCGAATGGCACCGGTGGCGGCCAGGCGATAGGCACTGGCCTGATCCTCGATCTTCGGCCACAGCACCCCGGGAGTATCGATCAGTGCCACGCGACCTTGGATGCGTACCTTCTGCTGGCGCTTGGTTACTGCCGGTTCGTTGCCGGTCTTGGCGATGGCCTTGCCGGCCAGGCCGTTGATCAAAGTCGACTTGCCCACGTTGGGGATGCCCATGACCATCACCCTCACGTCGCGGTCGGCGCGCACCTGCCCGGCCAGCTCATGGCACAGCTTGGGAATGCGCTTGAGTTCGCGGGCGTTGGTGGTGGTAACGGCCAGTGCCCGGGTATTCGGCAGCGAGTCGAAATGCTCGACCCATTCACGGGTACGCTCCGGGTCCGCCAGGTCGGCCCGCGAGAGAATCTTCAACACCGGCTTGTGGCGGGTCAGGCCGGCGAGCATGGGGTTGGCGCTGGAGTAAGGCAGGCGGGCGTCGAGAACTTCGATTGCCACGTCGATTTCCGGCAACGCCTCCTGTATCTGGCGTCGCGCCTTGTTCATGTGTCCCGGATACCAGCCGAGCATGTACCACTCCTGCAAACGTTTGAGGCCGCCCATCATAGCAGATGGGCGGCCTCGGCAGAGCAGGGGACGGGCTATTCGCCGGGATGGAAGGCGATGGACACCGAGTTGATGCAGTAGCGCAGCCCCGTGCTCTTGGGTGGGCCATCGGGGAAGACATGGCCCAGGTGGGCATCGCAGTGGGCGCATACGACCTCGGTACGCTGCATGCCGTGGGAGTCGTCGTGGCGCTCTTCGACGCAAGCCTGGCCAAGCGGGCGGTCGAAGCTGGGCCAGCCACAATGGGCTTCGAACTTGTGTTCGTTCTCGAACAGCGGCGCGTTGCAGCACACGCAGTGGTAGATGCCGTGCTCGTCGGTGACCTGATAGTCGCCGCTGAAGGGGCGCTCGGTACCCTGTTGCCGAGTCACCCGGTACTGCTCCGGCGTGAGCTGGGCTTGCCATTCGGCATCGCTCTTCTCGATCTTCTTGCGCATGGCCTTTCTCTCCTGCTGGTGCGACGTCTTCATCAGACACCCATAGCTTGGCTGCTTTCCATTGCTTCGGCCAACCCAGGCCGACAGTTGACAGCTTCCAGGGGCTTGAGTAAGATTCGCGCCACCTCGTTGAGGCAGAGAACGAGACGGCTGCGTCCCATTCGTCTAGTGGTCCAGGACACCGCCCTTTCACGGCGGGAACAGGGGTTCGAACCCCCTATGGGACGCCACTCGTTTCGTTGCTGGTTCAGCAGGTACCGGAGTGCGGGACTGAAGTGCGGGAATAGCTCAGTGGTAGAGCATCGCCTTGCCAAGGCGAGGGTCGGGAGTTCGAATCTCCTTTCCCGCTCCAAATTCTGCTTCGGCAGAATGAGCAGGTTCCGCTCCTACTGCGTCCCATTCGTCTAGTGGTCCAGGACACCGCCCTTTCACGGCGGGAACAGGGGTTCGAACCCCCTATGGGACGCCATCTTCCGGTTGCATCCGCAGTAGCGGTTGCATTGCTGATTGCATAGACTTGCGTACGTGCGGGAATAGCTCAGTGGTAGAGCATCGCCTTGCCAAGGCGAGGGTCGGGAGTTCGAATCTCCTTTCCCGCTCCAGATCCTGCTTCGGCAGGGGTACAGATCACCTTCTCGGTGATCGCGCATTGTCTGGCTGCTGCGTCCCATTCGTCTAGTGGCCTAGGACACCGCCCTTTCACGGCGGGAACAGGGGTTCGAACCCCCTATGGGACGCCACCTTTCGGTTATACTGCATGGGCAGGCATGACCGAGACCGATCAAGCGGGAATAGCTCAGTGGTAGAGCATCGCCTTGCCAAGGCGAGGGTCGGGAGTTCGAATCTCCTTTCCCGCTCCAGTTTTCTTTTCAATCTCCAAGATGCCAAGGCTTGGGCCGTGATCTGGTGCGCCAGCCCGGTCGAATCTCCTTTCCCGCTCCAGTTTTCTTTTCAATCTCCAAGATGCCAAGGCTTGGGCCGTGATCTGGTGCGCCAGCCCGGTCGAATCTCCTTTCCCGCTCCAGTTTCTTTCCCTGTTTCGAAGATGCCAAGGCTCGGCCCGGGAGCCGGAACGCCGGACCGTCGAATCTCCTTTCCCGCTCCAGTTTCTTATCCGTTCTCCAGAATGCCAAGGCTCGGGCCGGAAGCCGGGGCGCCGGACCGTCGAATCTCCTTTTCCGCTCCAGTTTTCCTCCCCCCAAAATTTCTATTACCTTGCCCATGGGCGAGGCAGCTGCGTTTTTCCCGGGCCAGGCTTGAAAAATTCCTTCGCGCCCTAATCTCTTGAACTCGTTTTCGCTTCGCAAGGATGTCCCATGGCCGAACCGGCGCTGTCGATCCGTGGCCTGACCAAGGTCTACGGCAACGGCTTCCACGCCCTGAAGGGTATCGACCTCGACGTCGAACAGGGCGACTTCTTCGCCCTGCTGGGCCCCAACGGGGCCGGCAAGTCCACGACCCTGGGCGTGGTCTGCTCGCTGGTGCAGAAGACCGCCGGCCAGGTCTCGATCTTCGGCATCGACATCGACCGCGATTTCGCCCGCGCCAAGTACCACCTGGGCGTGGTGCCCCAGGAATTCAACTTCAACCAGTTCGAAAAGGTGGTCGACATCGTGCTGGCCCAGGCGGGCTACTACGGTATGCCGCGTCGGGAGGCACTGCCGCGTGCCGAGACGCTGCTCAAGGATCTTGGCCTGTGGGACAAGCGCAACGGCAGTGCGCGCATGCTCTCGGGCGGCATGAAGCGCCGCTTGATGATCGCCCGCGCGCTGATGCACCGGCCCAGGCTGCTGATCCTCGACGAACCCACCGCCGGGGTCGACATCGAACTGCGTCGCAGCATGTGGGAGTACATGCGCCGCATCAACCGCGAGGAGGGCACCACCATCATCCTCACCACGCACTATCTCGAGGAGGCCGAGAGCCTCTGTCGCAACGTGGCGATCATCAACCACGGCGAGATCGTGCGTAACACCAGCGTGCGTGGCCTGCTCGCAGAACTCGACACCGAGACTTTTCTGCTCGACCTGGCTCGCCCCGTTGAGCAGGCCCCTCATATCGAGGGCTTCGAGGTGCACAAGGTGGAGGGCGCGCAGCTTGCCGTGGTGGTGCACCGCGGACAGCGCCTGAACGATGTATTCACTGCCTTGGGTGAACAGGACATCGAGGTGGTTTCGATGCGCAACCGCGCCAACCGGCTGGAGGAGATGTTCGTGTCGATGGTGGAGCAGGGCAACGATGAGCGTCGCGAGGCCGAACGGGCGGAGGTGGGCAAATGAGCGCCAGCCAGATCGCCATCGCCCTCTGGACCCTGGTCTTCAAGGAGATCAAGCGCTTCACCCGCATCTGGCCACAGACATTGCTGCCGCCTTCGATCACCATGGCCATGTACTTCATCATCTTCGGCAGTCTGATCGGCTCGCGCATCGGCGAGATGGACGGTTTCAGCTACATGGACTTCATCGTTCCGGGGCTGATCATGATGGCGGTAATCACCAACAGCTACTCCAACGTGGCCTCGAGCTTCTTCTCCAACAAGTTCCAGCGCAGCGTGGAGGAGATGATGGTATCGCCGATGCCCAACTGGGTGATCCTCACCGGCTTCGTGCTCGGCGGGATGTCGCGCGGATTGGGCGTAGGCCTGATCGTGACCCTGGTGTCGCTATTCTTCACTCGCATCAGCGTGGCGCACCCGCTGCTGACCATCGGCGTAGTGGTGCTCACCGCGGCGCTGTTCTCCATCGGCGGCTTCATCAACGCGCTGCTGGCCAACAAGTTCGACGACGTCTCGATCGTGCCGACCTTCGTGCTCACGCCGCTGACCTACCTGGGCGGAGTGTTCTACTCGATTTCGCTGCTGCCGACCTTCTGGCAAAATGCCTCGCTGCTCAACCCGATCCTGTACATGGTCAACGTGTTCCGTCACGGCTTCCTTGGTGTCTCCGACATCCCCGTGGGCTGGGCGCTGGCCGCTATCGTCGCTTTCATCGTCGTGCTCTTCACCGTCGCGCTGTGGATGCTCGAACGCGGCAAGGGAATACGGTCATGACACATCGCCCCGATACGCTCGAGCACGCCCCGCTGGGGCGCGAGTCCGCTTATCCCGAGCACTACGATGCCGGGCTGCTCTATCCCATACCACGCGCTGCCAACCGCGGGCCGTTGGGTATCGAGGAGGGCAGCCTGCCCTTCGTCGGTGAGGACGAGTGGCACGCCTTCGAGGTCAGCTGGCTCAATGCTCGTGGTAAGCCGCTGGTGGCCGTGGCGCGCTTCCGCCTGCCGGCCGAGTCGCCCAACCTGATCGAATCGAAGTCGTGGAAGCTCTACCTCAATAGCTTCAATCAGACCCGCTTCGAAAGTCGCGAGCAGGTGATCGACGTGCTCGAGCGCGACTTGGCCAAGGCGGCCGGGGCGCACGTCGCGGTGGAGCTGTTCGGTGTCGATGACACGACGCTTGCCGCCTGCCGGCTACCCGGGGAGTGCCTCGATGAACTCGACATCGAGATCGACGATTACACGCCCAGCGCCGAGCACTTGAAGGTCGGCGAAGAGATGGTCGAGGAGACGCTCTACTCGCACCTGCTCAAGTCCAACTGCCCGGTCACCGGCCAGCCCGACTGGGGCAGCGTGCTGATCCGCTATCGTGGCCGCAGGCTCGACCGCGAGGGCCTGCTGCGCTACCTGATCGGTTATCGCCAGCATCAGGACTTCCACGAGCACTGCGTGGAGCACATCTTCACCGACCTGATGGCCAAGGCGAAGCCTGAGCGGCTGCTGGTGCTGGCACGCTACGTGCGCCGCGGCGGGCTCGATATCAGCCCATGGCGCGCCACGCCGGGCGAACGCCCGCCGGAGCCGCTGCGCTTGGCGAGGCAGTAGGCCTGGCACGACAGTCAAATTTCCAACTGGTAAAGTTCGATCAATACTTCTTCGGCTGACAAGGGAATCGTATGGACGCACTCACCCTGCTGCACCAGCGCAGTTCGATGGGCAAGTTGACCGGCCCGGCGCCGAGCCCCGAGCAGATGGAGGCGATCTACCGCGCCGCGCTACGAGCACCCGATCACAAGGAGTTGCGTCCGTGGCGCTTTATCGAGTTTTCCGGCGAAGGCCTCGAGCGGTTGGGTGAGCTCTTCGCCGAAGCCGAGTATCGCGAGGACCCGAGCATCGAGGACGCCGCCCTGGACGCTGCGCGCAAGAAGCCGTTGCGTGCGCCGATGATCGTGGCGGTCGTCGCCAAGGTGACACCCGATGTGGAGAAGGTGCCCAAGATCGAGCAGGTGATCTCGGCCGGCTGCGCCGCCCATGGCATCCTGCTGGCGGCGCACGCCCTGGGTCTGGGTGCCATGTGGCGCAGCGGTAAGTACGCCTTCGACCCCAGCGTGCGCAAGGGACTCGGCCTGGAGGAGGAGGACGAACTGATCGCCTTCATCTACCTCGGCCAGCTCGCGGGGCGTCACAAACCCATCGCCGAGCATCGCCTCAGTGACTTCGTCGAGCGCTGGACCTGAAACCATGCGTGACGTCGGCATACCGCATCCACGCTTGCCGCTGCCCGCACCCGGCAAGCGGGACGACCTTCAGGCCTTCCTCGCCTGGTTGAGTGACGCCATTCCCATGGTCGAACACCTGGGTATCCGCGAGATGCGCTGGGAAGGGGAGTGTCTGGTGTGGGAGCTCTCTCTCGTACCCAACCTCAACGACAAGGGCACCGGCTTCGGCGGCGGGCTCACTGCGCAGACCACCCTGCTGGGCTGGTGCTGGACCACCCTGTGGCTGCGCCAGCGTGGCCATGCCCGCGACGTCGTCGTGGCCGAGGCCAGCCAGCGCTTCCTGGCACCGGTCACCGGCGACTACCGGCTTACTTGCGCCCCGGAAAGCGAGCACGGCCCCGAAACGCTGGCAGAGCGCTTGGCCAGCCGCGGGCGCGGTCGTATCGCTCTCACGCAGCAGCTCTGGTGCGGCGACACCCTATGCCTGGAAGCCCGCGGCGACTACGCCGTACTGCCCGCTAGCTGACGGCGCCGAAGCCGAAAACCGGCTTGCAAACGCGCACTTAAGCCGTTAGACTTTGCGCCGTTCTGACGCACAAGGCACAGCCAACGGGCGTGAGGACCACAATGTGGAGGGGTGTCCGAGTGGTCGAAGGAGCACGCCTGGAAAGTGTGTAAGTCGCAAGGCTTCGAGGGTTCGAATCCCTCCCCCTCCGCCAAAAATTACGAAAAAGCCGCTGATCTCAGCGGCTTTTTCTGTTTCTGCAAGAACTGAGCCCATACTTCGCGCATGGGTTTAACTTCTGAGAAAAAAGCGTAGCCGGAACTGCGTTTTCGGGACACGACTTAGCGACGTCTCCAAACTGCTTCAGGCCGCCCAGAAACGCTGCAGGCGGATCAAGCACTTCAGAAGCGGGAGCAGGGCGTCTGGCCAGTGCGCCCGGCCTTAGCGCCGCAGGTGCGAGTCGAAGACCTCCATCAACTCGCGCTTGTCCTCAAAGCCGATTCCCGGCACTTGTGGCAAAGCCACACGGCCTGCGTCGATGGGCGTCGAGTCCGCGAAGCCGCCGAAGGGCGCAAAGACTCTCGGGTAGGATTCGTTGCCGCCCAGCTTGAGGCCGGCAGCGATATTCAGGGCGAACTGGTGACCGCCGTGAGGAATGCACTGACGCGATGACCAGCCATGCTGATTCAGCACCTCGAGCATGCGCAGGTACTCTACCAGGCCATAGCTGAGCACCGGGTCCATCTGTAGGATGTCGCGGTCGGCCCGCATGCCGCCATAGCGCAGCAGGTTGCGGGCATCCTGATGAGAGAACAGGTTTTCGCCAGTGGCCATGGGCGGGCCGTAGTGCTCGCCAAGCTGCTGTTGCAAGGCGTAGTCGAGCGGGTCGCCGGCCTCCTCGTACCATCGCACCCCATAGGGGACCAGGCCCTCGGCGAAGGCCAGCGCGGTCTTGAGATCGAAACGGCCATTGGCGTCGACGGCGAGACGCGAGGCATCGCCGACGACCTCGATCGCCGCCTCGACCCGTTCGAGGTCTTCCGCCAAGGGCACCCCACCGATCTTCATCTTGGTGCAGGTGTAGCCCAGGTCGAGATAATCGCGCATCTCGTCCTTAAGGGCGCTGACCTGCTTGCCCGGGTAGTAATAACCGCCCGCCGCATAGACCGAGACTTTTGCGTCGGTTGTGCCGTCCCCGTGACGCTCGGCCAACAGCTGCGCCAGCGACTTGTTCTCCACCTTGGCGACGATGTCCCACACGGCCATGTCGATGATGCCCACCGCCACCGAGCGCTCGCCATGGCCGCCGGGTTTCTCGTTGGCCATCAATACGTCCCAGACCCGGAAGGGGTCGAGGTTGGCGCCGCTGTCATCGAGCAGGACTTGCGGGTCGGCTTCGCGCAGGCGGGGCAGGAAGCGTTCGCGCAGCAGGCCACTCTGCGCATAGCGGCCATTGGAGTTGAAGCCGTAGCCCACCACTTGACGGCCATCGACCCGTGCGTCGGTGTAGATCGCCAGCACCGATACGTCCATTTTGGCGAAGGAAATGTAGGCGTTGGCAATGTCCGAGGCGATCGACACCCGCGCCTCACGAATATCGGTGATTCTCATGCATGACTCCCGATTGGAATTGACTAGAAGAACAGGCCAGAGGGCAGGCGCACATTGAGCACCTCCGTGAAGGCCAGGTAAAAGACGCCAACCAGCGCCAGGATGATCGGGCTCCACATCAGCAAGCGCTGCCAGGTAACCACCGTATCGACCCTGGCCAGGTACCAGGTAAGCGCGAAGAAGGCGAGGAGCGTCGTGAGCAGGAACCCCAGCACCTCGACCAGGCCCCACCAGAGAAAGAAGCCTATGATGACCGTGACCAGGCGCCGTGGGCTACCGGTGATCTCGATCTGGCGGTCACTCGGCTTGATGAATCCCTTGACGATCAGGGCGATCGAAATGAGCGTGAGGATCAGCAGGACGGCACGCGGAAAGATGATGCTCAGCCTGCCGATATCCGCCCGCGGGAACCAAAGCACGGAACCGAATACCAGGCCGAGGACGCCCGCGGCGATATCGGTATTGATGCGCACAATCATGCCGAACCTCCGCTATCCTCTTCGACTTTGTCCAGGAGCCCCTTGCGAGCCAGCCACTTGGGCACCAATGCCGTGGCCGCGCCCAGCAGCACCATGCCGGCCAGCACCATGGAAAGCGGATTGCTCACCAGTCGCAGCCAGGGAATCGGATCGACCACCGCCGCCATCAGCGTCTGCACATAGCCCTGTTCGGCAATTCCCCCCAGAATCAGGCCAAGTACGATGGGTGCGGCCTGGATGCCGATCAGTCGCAGGAAGTACCCGGCCGTGCCCAGGATCAGCATGATCCCGACATCCAGCAGGCTGTTGCGTAACGCAAAGGTGCCGAGAATGGTCACCATGGCGATGCTCGGCACCAGGAAGTAATAGGGCGTGCGGATCACCACGCGGTGTATCAGGCGCCCGCCCAGTAGCCCCACGGGCAACAGCAGCAACGCCGCCAGCCCCATGGAGAGAATGAAACCGTTGGTCAGCACCCCGGACTCGGTGAAAAGATCGAGCCCCGGTCGCAGGCCATGCATCAGCAAAACCCCGAGGATGATGGCATCGGGAGGCGCCCCGGGAATGCCCAGCGTCAGCAACGGCACCATGCTACCGGCGACCATGACGTTATTGCTCGATTCGGACGCCACCACGCCATCGATGTTGCCCTTGCCGAAACTCTTGGGGTCCTTGGAGAAACGTCGCGCCTCGTTGTAGGCCACCAGGCTGGTGACGTTGCCTCCGGCGCCCGGAATGATCGCGATGACCTGGCCGATCAGGCAGGAGCGGATCAGATTGACCGGCTTGCTGAAGATATGCCGCGCGATTCTGGCGATGGAGACCTCTTTCTTGCGCAGCTCGCCACCACCGGGTAAGGCCCCACGCCCTTCCGCCGCCATGGTCAACAGTTCGGGTATCACGAACAGCCCGATCAGCGCCACGATCAGCTCGATGCCGCCTTGTAACGGCGGATAGCCGAAGGTGAAGCGGCTTTCACCACCGACCGGCGACACCCCGATCGTGCTCAGTAGAATGCCGATACAGCCCGCCAGCAGGCCCTTCAGCAGGGAGTCGCTCGACAGACTGGCGACCAACGTCAGCCCCAGCATCGCCACCCAGAACATCTCCGAGGGCCCGAAGGCCACCGCCAGCCGCGCGAGCGGCGGCGCGAGGATCAACAGGAAGATCACCCCGACGATGCCACCCACCACCGAGGCGATGGTTGCCGCGGCCAGGGCCTCGTAGGCTCGGCCCTGGCGTGCCATGGGGTAGCCGTCGAAGGTGGTGGCAATGGACGAGGGGGTGCCGGGGGTATTGATCAGAATGGCGGTGAACGCCCCACCGTAGATGGAGCCCATGTATACCGCGCCCAGTGCGATCAATCCCTGCAGGGCCTCCATCGAGAATGTGAAGGGCAGCAGCATGGCGAGTGCCATCGTGGCCGTGAGCCCCGGCATGGCGCCGATGAAGAGCCCCGCCGAGACGCCCAACAGAACCGTGAGGATACTTTCAACGGTGAGAAGGGAGGTCAGCGCCTCCAGTAACATCTCCATACACCTTCCCCGAGGCCACGCGCGCGTGGCAGTGGTGTCAAGAAAAGGGGCTCCGCCCGGGAGCCCTGCGGTGGGAGAGGTGTTACTCGGCCTCTTCGAGGATCGGGCCGTAGGCTTCGCGCAGCATGGCCATGACCTCGTCGACTTCGTCACCTGTGATGTATTCCATCACGAAGCCCAGCGGCTCCTGCTTTTCGGTGATCTGGCGATTGGCCTCGGCGAAGGCCTCTTCCAGGGTTGCCACTACTTCATCAGGCGTCCCCTTGGGCACCGCGACGCCGCGATAGGCCCCGCCCACGATGTCGTAGCCCTGTTCCTTGAAGGTCGGTGCATCGGGCAGTGCCTTGACACGCTCTTCGGCGGCCACGGCCAGTACTTTGACGCTATCGGCCATCTCGGTACCGAGCATGGTGTAATTGAAGATACCCGCGACATGGCCACCTTCCAACGCCCCTTTCAGTGGCCCGGTGCCGGAGAAGGGAATGTAGGTCAGGTCGATACCGGCTTCCTCCTCGAAGCGCAGCATGTCCAGGTGGTTGGCGCTGTAAGTACCGCTGCCGCCCAGGGTGATCGCCTCGGGATTTTCCTTGGCGTCCTCGACGAGATCCTCCAGCGTGTCGTATGGGCTGTCGTCGGGCACGATCAGCGCATTGGGCGTGGAGTGGAAGAAGGTCACGATCCGCCAGTCGTCGGTCTCGTAACCGGCGTCATTGCGCTGGATCGGCTGGCCGATGATATGAGGAATATTGACCCCGATGATCTCGTAACCATCAGGCTCGGCGTTGTTCTGGAACTCGCTCCAGGCCACGGCACCCCCGCCACCCGGCCGGTGAGTGACGTTGACCGACACGCCAAGCTCCTCTTCCAGGATCGGCTCCTGGAAACGCGCCGTCACATCGGATTCACCGCCTGGATCGAAGGGAATGATGTAGGTGATGTCTTCTTCCGGGTACTCGGCCTGGGCCAGCCCGGCAAGGCCCATGGCGGCGACCGCCGTCGCGGACATTGCCAGCGTCTTGTAGGTGAAGGTCATGGCATGCTCCAACGTTGTTGTAGTGTCTTTGGGGTAGCGACCCCACCACTCAAGCTAGCCAAGTTGTAAAAGTTGTCAATTTTTATCCCTCGAAGACGCGCCGACGGGAATTGCTCAAGTGGTTCTGCATGCATTGTGCGGCACGCTCTGCGTCTCCGGCGAGAATCGCATCGTGGATATTGCGGTGTTCGACCTGCACTTCTGGCAAATGGTGCTCAGGACGCCGCAAGCCGAGGCCGCGCGCCAGATTCTGGCCATAGGTAATCGCTGCCTGCAGCGACAGTAGAGTGTCGGAGAAGAAGCGGTTATGCGTAGCGTGCGCGACACACAGGTGAAAGCTGAAATCAGCATCGACACCCAGCGCATTGTCGCGAATGCGCTGCTCGAGTAGCGACAGCGCTCGGGTTAGTGCCACGCGCTCATCCTCTGTTGCTTTGGTCGCGGCAAGGCGCGCCGCCTCGGTTTCCACGGCGATGCGAAACTCGAAGCAGCGCTGGATTTCTGCCAGGCTCTCCAGGGGGGCGAAGTCGAGCATGGCCCGATTCGGACAGCGTTGGACAAAGCTGCCGGAGCCCCGATGCGAGCGCACCAGCCCATCATCTCGGAGCCGGGCCAGGGCCTCGCGCACGATCGGACGGGACACGCCGTAACGGTTTGCCAACAGCTCTTCCGACGGAAGACGCTCGCCCTCGACGTAGTCACGGTTGATGATGCGATCAATGATGTCGCCGTAGACCCGATCACTCAGTTTCTGCCCATTGCCCGGCGGGGAACCTTTTTCCAACGCCATTTTCAACCTCCCTGCCTCTTCGTACCCATTCAGCATACGCCAGCTTTTCCGTCGCGTGCTCACCTGACGGGGCGACGTTAGAGTTATTCCGGGAACCGTCCGAGTTTTACCTGAATTTGACTCGGTTCGGTGGACATCCGACCGCTTTCAAGATGCTCTGAATAAGAATGCATAATCTGGCTATAGCCAAGGCTTTTACCGAAAAAAAACCACAACATACCGCCGACTTCATTCAGGCTTTTGAAGTGAATAAAGTCCGTTATGGAATCGTCAATGTGCTGGGTTTATCCATCAGTTATTACCACTCATATCGTTTCGACCTGTATCGCGAGCGGACCGGCTTTTGTTTGTGGAGGCCCAAGTGCGGCACTGTCAAAAAATATTCGCTCCCAAGTGATGCTCCCCGGCGCTCCATAACTTCTCCCAGAGCGTGGCCATTGAAGAGGTCGAGACCGAGGCCCAGCGGGCCAGGCTGGTAGCGCATGGCTGCCACGCCTTCCAAGGCCACCTCTTCGGACGGACCGGCCTGTGGACTCGTTTCCCCTTCCGGTTTGATGTATATCAAGAAGAGCGACGGTTCCTTCCGCCTGACTCCTAAAACCATGGCTGCCACTTACGACTTAAGACTAATATCAAGTGCGTAGTAATTATTTCATTAGGTTTCTGCTGGTTCTCCAGCAGAGGAGGTAAGCATGGCATCAGTTTCCCTCATCACGCGTGGCCTGCGGCTCCTGCCGGTGGCGGCGCTGTGCCTCTCCATCGGCCTCGCCCAAGCCCAGAACGTCACCGACGAGGAGCGGCTCTACGGCGGGCCGATGCTCAACCAGCAGGAGCGCGACCAGCTCCAGCAGCAGATGCGCGAGGCGCGCACCATGGAAGAGCGCCAGCGCATCCAGGCCGAGCATCTTAACCACATGCGCCAGCGTGCCGAGCAACGCGGCTTCGACCCAGACGGCATCTAAGGCTACCCGATGCTTAACCAGCAACAGCGACGAGGGTACTACCAGCGCATGCGGGGGGCCGGTTCTGATGCCGAGCGCCAACGCATCCGCCAGGAGCATCGCCATCAGATGAGACAGCAGATCCTTCAGCAGCAGCAGCGCAGCCCCCGCGGCCAGGGCGGCAGTGGCCGCCTGATGAATCAGGGCGGCGGTGGAGGGCGCGGCTGAGCCGCGGCCTGTCTTGCAGGCTTCTTTACGATTTTAGTTTTGAACAAAAGGTGGGTCATGCCTGGGCGGCGTGATTTGTCACCAGATAGGAAGGTGGCGGTCGGACCGCGTTGGGGAGCGGCGAGTCAGCCATCGAGTGGGGAGTTGATTCCCCGGCAGTAGAAAACACGCAAGGGCATTCACTTTTTCTCAAGGGTCCGGAAACCACGCTACTCTACTGGAAGGCCGGCGATGCCTGGCTGGATGGCGATGGCAACGTCGTGGATCCCGCCCTGATCGAGCAGCTGTTGGCCGATGGCAACCACTACACCGACGTCATCGAGGATCTGGCAAACGCCAACCTGAACTACTCCTTCGATATCGGAGATATCAGCCTCGGCGAGCTCACGGTGCGCTTCGTGCCGATGTTCTCGCCCATCGTCACCGCGGCGGGCACCGACTATCAGTTCGCGGTGGCCGGCTCGCTGGATTCCACCGAGATTCCCTTCCGCTTCTATGATGCGCAGGGCAACCTGAAGCCGGAGTACGCGGATTATCAGGTCATCATCAATGCCATCGAGGCGCTGCCGACGGTAGCTGCTCGCCAGCAGGCGCTGGAGCGTGCCGGCACGAGCTACCTGCGCAACTACGGTACTCAGGGCATGCTGCTGGGCCGCGACAAGATGGAAGGGATCCTGCAGCACCTGGAGGCCCTCCGCGACCCGGCACTGGGCGTCACCCAGGTCACTGGCACCCAGGCCAACATCAGCGGCCAGGCCGACTACGCCATGATGGCAGCCACCGACTCGGCCGCCGACGTGGCCATGGCGTTCGACGAGAATGGCGATGCCACGTTCGCAGCGAGCGAGCGCTCCACCGTTTTCATCTCCGGATCTGCCTCTACCGGTGATCTGGACAGCACCGAGAACGGCGCCGGTGCCGACTACTCCGGCTACTCGCTGACCCTTGGCGCCGACTACAGCTTCACCGATGAGCTGAGGGCCGGTGTTGCCGTGGCCTACGGCGAGAACGACGGCGAAGTCGTGGATGGGCGCGGCACGCTCGAAGTCGACGGCACCTCGCTGTTGGCGTTCGGCGGCTACGGCGGTGCCACCGGCCTTTACGCCGATGCGGTGCTCGGCTACTCCTGGCTTGACTACGACAATGAGCGCAACATCCTTATTGGCGACACCGTCAGCGAGCGGGCCGAGAGCAGCACCGACGGAGAGCAGCTGAGCCTCACTCTGCGGAGCGGCTACAACTTCGTGCTCGGCCCTGTGATCGCCGGTCCCAGCGCGCGCTACCAGTACCTCGACCTGGATGTCGACGGCTACGAGGAGCGCGGTGCCGGCGTGCTCTCCATGAGCGTGGATGACATGAGCTTCGAGTCCCGGACCCTCTGGCTGGGCGGCGAGATATCCATGCCCATGGTACGTGACGACATCTTCCTGAGGCCGACTGCCCACATGCACTGGGTGAAGGAATTTGAAGACGATGCCGCCAGCGTCGACACCAGCTTCACCGGTGGCGCCGTGCCTTTCGGCACCCCCATCGACGGCCGCGACAGTGACTATATCCGCGCCGGCGTCGGGTTCGATGCTAGCTTCGAGACCGGTGGCATGCCGACCACCATATCGCTGAAATACGACGGCACCTTCTCCAACGAGGACTATGAGGACCACCGCGCCACCTTGGGAGTCGAGCTGCGCTTCTGATGCCAGCAGCCCTTTCATGATCACGAGCGAGGCGGCCTCACGGGGCCGCCTCGCTCGTTCCGGGTCGGAGCCTGTCATCCTTCACCCTTTGAGGTGCTGGCGGGCCTCCTTGGCGCTCTCGTAAATGTGCGGCGAGACGGCGCGCGCCTCCAGGGCGTGGCCGAGCTTGCGGCGCATGAAGCCGCTGGTGGTGTAGCGGGTTACCCGGCTGTAGAAGCGCTGCTCGAGGCCGCGCACCATCTCGGTGTAGGGGGCGAGCAGCGCGTCGTCGATGCGGCAGTGGTCGTAGTTGACGACGGCCTGGACGCGGCGGCCTAGCGGGGCGAGACGGCGCTCGACCTCCTGCTCGATGGCGTCGATGTCCTCCGGGGAGGCAACGCGCAGGTGCTCGAAGTTGATGAAGAGGATGTCTTCCTCCTCGTCGAGGCTGAAGCGCTGCGTCAGGGGCCGATCGAGCAGCTCCTCGGCGAGTCCCATGGGCGCTTCGTGGAAGATGCGCGCGTCCATGAGCCGGGGCGGCTCGGGCATCCACGGGGTGAAGGCCATCAGCGCCAGGACGTCGCGCTCCAGGTCGACCCCCGGAGCGATCTCGGTGAGGACGAGCCCCTCAGGGGTGAGCTCGAACACAGCCCGCTCGGTGACGTAGCAGACCGGCTTGCCGTCCGCGGCGGCCAGGGTCCCGCTGAAGGTGCGGTGTTCCACCTCGGCGACGAACTTGCCCTGGCCGCCGGGGGGCGCCTCGAGCCGCCCGTCGACGATGGCCAGCGCCTCACGGGTGGCCACGAAGGTGCCCATGAACACCACCTTGCGGGCGTTCTGGCTTATGTTGATGAAGCCGCCGGCGCCGGCCAGCCGCGGGCCGAAGCGCGAGACGTTGACGTGTCCCGCGCCGTCCACCTGAGCCATGCCCAGAAAGGCGATGTCGAGCCCGCCGCCGTCGTAGAAGTCGAACTGGGCCGGCTGGTCGATGATCGCCTGGGTGTTCAGCGCTGCCCCGAAGTCGAGCCCGCCGGCCGGCAGCCCGCCGATCACCCCGGGCTCGGCGGTCAGGGTCAGGTGTTCGAGCAGGCGCTCCTCGCTCGCCACCGCGCCCACGCCCTCGGGCATGCCGATCCCCAGGTTCACCACGCTGTTGGGCCTGAGCTCGAAGGCCGCGCGCCGGGCGATGACCTTGCGGGCCGAGAGCGGCAGCGGTTCGGGGCTTGCCATGGGCGCGCGGATCTCGCCGGAGAAGGCCGGGTTGTAGGCGGTGTGGAAGGTCTGCCAGTGGTGGGCGGGATACTCGCAGACCACCACGCAGTCGACCAGGATGCCGGGGATCTTGACGTCTTTGGGGTGCAGGGTGCCCTGCTCGGCAAGGCGCTCCACCTGCACGATCACCACGCCTCCGGAGTTCCGCACCGCCGTGGCGATGGCCAGCGCCTCCAGGGTCAGGGCCTCGCGCTCCATGCTGACGTTGCCCAGGGTGTCGGCGGTGGTGCCTCGCAGCAGAGCCACCTGCAGCGGCAGGGCCCGATAGAAGAGGTACTCCTGGCCGTCGATGGGCAGGAGCGAGACACGCTCCTCGAGGGTGACATCATTGATCCGGCCGCCGCCCAGACGCGGGTCGACGAAGGTGCCCAGGCCCACCCGGGTCAGGGTGCCCGGCTTGCCGGCGGCGATGTCGCGGAAGAGGTGCGAGATCACCCCCTGCGGCAGGTTCCAGGCCTGGATGCGCCCCTCGATGGCGAGCTTCTGCAGGGCGGGCACCAGCCCCCAGTGGCCGCCGATCACCTTCGCCACCAGCCCCTCGTGGCCCAAGTGGTTGAGCCCGCGCTCCTTGCCGTCGCCCTGGCCGGCGGCATACATCAGGGTCAGGTCTCGGGGCTCGCCGGTCTCAAGGAAGCGCTCCTCCAGGGCTACGGCGAGCCCCTCGGCGAAGCCGATGCCGACGAAGCCGCCGGTCGCCAGGGCGTCACCGTCACGGATCAGGTTCACGGCCTCGCGAGCGGAGACCACCTTGCCCTTCGCGGTGAAGGGCTGGCGGGAGAGCAGGGGGTGGGGCATGGCGGGCGTCCTGATGAATGTTTCTTCACGGTAGCATGCGTTGTGCTGAGCGGTGCACCTTGCACTAAGCCACCCGCTGGGCCGAGTTGATGCGGATCAAGACATGATGAGAATGTGCCGGAAGCTGGAGCTGAGCATGGTTCTCGCGACAAGGTGATTGGCTACACTGGCCACACCGGTGCGGCCGTTCGTCGTGCTAAAAAGAGTATCGACAGGGGAAAGAACATGCGCATGAAGGGCAAGAATGTCATCGTCACAGGAGGGGCCAGCGGTATCGGCCTGGCCAGCGTGAAGCGCTGCTTGCAGGAGGGTGCCAGCGTGGTCATCGCCGATCTCGAGGGCAGTAATGGCCAGGTTCAGGCCGCCCGGCTCGGTGACCTGTATGACAGCCGCTGCCTGTTCAAGGCGTGCGATGTCACCGACACCGCTCAGGTCGACCGCCTGTTCGCGGACAGTGTCGCCGAGCTCGGAAGCGTCGAGGCCGTATTTAACAATGCTGGCATCGGCGGCATCTGCCCCTCCGATGAGGTGACCGACGAAGAGTACCTCAGGATCATCGACATAAATCTCAATGGGGTCTTCCGCGTGGCCCGGGCCGCTTTGCGGGTGATGTACGGCCAGGGTGGCGGCAGCATCGTCAACTGCGCCTCTATCCTCGGCATTTTCGGCCAGTCTCAGGCCGCCGCCTATACCGCCGCCAAGGGCGGGGTGGTTAACATGACCCGGACGCTCGCTATCGAGGCGGCGCCGAAGGGCGTACGAGTCAACGCCATTGGTCCGGGCTATATCGACACTCCGCTGCTCGAGGCCCTGGATGACGACTTGCTGCAGGGGCTGATAAGACTGCACCCCATCGGCCGCCTGGGCCGCCCGGAAGAGGTCGCCAACGCCTTCCTGTTCCTGGCCAGCGACGAGGCCAGCTTCGTTACCGGGACGCACCTGATGGTCGATGGCGGCTTTACTGCCGGCAAGTCCTGAGGCGCTACGTCGCACGTTGCTCTGTTTGTGCGCTCAGCTGCTGGCCAGCGCGAACAGTGCGACCCCCACTGCCAGGCCGCCACCGATGGCGGCTAAGCGGCGGGTGCGGTGGCGATCCTGGCGCGATGGTCCGGTGGAGTAGTCGAAGCGCTCATAGAGGATGCGATGCATTGGCATGCCGAGGTCGAGAAGCGCATCCGAGACCGCCGTGACCATCCCGCCGGGGCCGCACATGAGCACTACAGACCGTGCCGGATCGAGCCCCTCGAGGAGTGTGTGTAGCCGATCCCGGTCGAGCAGGCCGATCTCGCCACGGTAGTCGGGGCCAGAGGTTTCGGAAAGCAGGTGCACGCGTAGGTCGAGACGCGCGCGTGCCGCCTCGATTTCGCCGAGGCAGGCGAAATTCGCGGGGGCGCCCACAGCGTAGGCGAGCCGAACGGGACGTCGCTCGCCCCGCGCCACCATGTCGCGCAGTAGACCCAGGATCGGCGCGATGCCGACGCCGCCCGCGATCAGTATCACGGCCTCGGCATCGTGGCCCTCCAGCACGAACTCTCCGTAGGGGCCGTCGAGCCCGAGTGGTGTGCCGGGCGCGAGCGCGCCCAAGGTGCTCGTGAAATCCCCCGCCTCCTTGATGATCAGCTTGACCCCGGGATCGCGGGGGCTGTTGGAGAGCGAGAAGGGATGGTCAAAGAGAGGAAACCGTCGCCTTCCCACGGTAAGCCAGACGAACTGGCCGGCGCGGTAGGCCAGGGATGGCGTGCGGGGAGTGGGCTCGACGTGCAGCTCCCACATCCGGTCGGCCACGCGCGAGACGCTGGCGAGCTTCCACGGATACCTATGCAGCCTGAACCAGCGCCAGCCATAGAGCACCCCGACCACCACCGCAACGGCAGCGCCTGTCGTGAGCCAGAAGGGTGGCAGCGGCGACGCAGCAGTAAATCGGCCTGTCGCGAGGGCGTGATGCACGCTGCCCATCACCGCCACGACACCGAGTGGCAGATGCGTGGCCCGCCAGGTTTCGTAGCGCCACGGCAGCCGCTCGCGCAGCAGTGAGGTGACGAGCAATAGTGCGAAGGCGACCCAGGCGAAGACGCCGCTGCGGTAGTGCGGCGAGGTCAGGTAGAACTCGAGCCGCTCTCGCGCCAGCGCCGGTGACTCAAACCACGTTGGCAGCACATAGAGCAGAGGATGTAGGAGCACCGCTAACAGCACCCACCACGCCGCGACCTTGTGGAAGGCCATGATCCTGTCGATGCCGAGATGGCGCGAGACGCTATTGAAGCGGCCCGAGGTCACGAACTGTATCGCCATCGCGATGACAGCGATCATGCCGAGTGCCGCCGCCGTGCGCTCCCACGGATCGGCCGGTGCGGCGCGGCCGAACAGGGCTACTACGAGTGGCAGCAGAACGATGCCGAGATAGAGCGCGGCGAGCGTGGTGCCCGGCAGTTGACTCGCTTTACGGTCGGCGCTGCGGATGCTGCTATCGTCGGAGCTCGTCATTGTGTTTCCTTGTATCGTTCCGTCACCTAAGCTCGAAGATAGACCAAGCCAGGGCAGCACGGGGCGCAGGTGCCCATGGCGGGGATCATTCGGCGCAGTAGGGGAGATCGACCTATGTTCAGCCAAGGTATCCACTGCATCGCGGTCGTTGCGACTCTCGCCCTGACATCTGCTACCGTGGCACCCGCTGCCTTGGCGCAGGATGATGATGCACAACTCGCTGCGATCGTCGAGGCGTGGCTCGCGGCTCCGCACGGTGACTATCGGTCACCTTCATTCACGCACTGGAACGCAGAGGGTGAGGTTCCGACTGGCTGCGCGGCTTGCCACTCCGAGCCGGGCTTCGTCGATTACCTGGGTGCAGACGGCAGCGCAGCGGGGGTCGTCGATGCCCCGGCGGCGATCAATGCTCCGATCGGATGTGCCTCCTGCCATACGACTGCCGCGCATGAGCTCGACGAGGTAACGTTTCCGTCGGGCGTCAGCGTTGCGGCGCTGGGCGAGTCGGCGGTCTGCACGGTTTGTCATCAGGGCCGGGCGTCCACCGACACGGTCGCTGCGCAGGTCGAGGGCCTCGACGAGGATGCTGTCGTTTCCGAGTTGGGATTCATCAACGTCCATTACGCGGTCGCAGCGGCGACGATGCACGGCGCGCATGTTCGCGGTGGCTACCAGTATGCCGGACGCGACTATCTCGGGCGCTTCGACCACGTGCCGAGCGCAAGCACTTGCACTTCCTGCCATCAACCGCACAGCACGGAGGTAGCGACCGAGACGTGCCTGACCTGTCATCGCGGTGTCGAGGATATCACCGCGATTCGCACCCGCCACGGCGACTTCGATGGCGACGGGGATACAGCCGAAGGCGTTCTCGGTGAAATCGAGACGTTGCGAACCCGTCTCGGCGAGGCAATCGTCCTCTACGCCGAAGAGGTGACAGGGAGGCCGGTCGGCTACGCCGCCGATACCTTCCCCTATTTCTTCGCCGACACCGATGGCGACGGCAGCATCAGTCCCGACGAAGCCATTTTCCCCAACCGCTACCAGAGCTGGACGCCGCGCCTGTTGAAGGCGGCCTACAATTATCAGTTCGCAAAGAAGGACCCCGGCGCTTTCGCTCACAACCCCGGCTACATGCTGCAACTGCTTCACGACAGTCTCGTTAACCTGGCAGAGCGCATCGAGGTGGAAGTGCCATCACGTCGGCGGAAATGACTGACAAGCAGGATGGCTGTGTCACGAGTCAGCATATCTTCTCACGGGGCACTTGATGCAGGTGGCTGGCGGTCTGGCCGCCGGGTAGGGCAGCGATTCGCGCACTGCACGAATGAAAAGTATTAACCAAGCTCATGCTACGGTCGTAAGCGATTTTACTACACCGCTTGTCAGTGATTTCTTACAACGGCGCATATCCCACGTTAACTGCATTTTGCTGCACTACTGCCATGCTAGTAAGCAAGAGCAGGGAAGCTCCGCAAGGAAGCCGAGTCAGGACGACTCAATGACCCAAGGATGCCCGGTCAGGATGACCGGGAGAGAAGCAAGGAAGCAAAGGTTGGCCCGGCCGCAAGGCCGGGCTCTTGTTTTGTGTCCCTCCTTTTGCGCGACCCTTCCTGAATCACAGCCATCGACTCACCGTCTGTCCTTCAAGCCTGGAAAAGCCGCCATATAAGGGCGAATTCTTTGCTTTTGCTTCGTTACAACTGAGGCGATGATGGAAGGTCGGCTGCCATGGGAACGAAGGGGCGGCGCCGATAGAGCAGAGGAACAACGATCAGTGACAGCGCTGGCATAGCCGGTTGCACATGGTCAATTGGTTTAGAATTGTCTGCTATAGATAAGCGTATCCTTCAATGGGTGACGGGATGTCCAAATCTGACTGGCTGGTCAAGGCTCGTCGTTCTATATTCGCCGGGCTATGGGCCGGCCTGCCGTCGGCTGCGTCCGCCTCCGCTGGAGCCGCCGCCATGCCTGCTGCCGGCTGGGGCGTGATGTTGCTGGTCGTGGTGTCGGTTCTGGTTCTGGCGGGACTGGCCTATAGACGCCGGCTGTTGAGTGAAGTCGAAAGGCTGCGGGCCAGCCATGAAGAGCTGACGACCATCCTCGACAGCGTCGACGCCTGTATCTACGTCAAATCGAGCGACTTTCGCTACCAGTATGTCAACCGCAAGGGCAGCGAGATCGTGGGCCTGCCGGCCGAGGCAGTCCTGGGCAAGACCGACAGTGACATCTTCGATTCGGTCACGGCAGCAGAGCTGCGCTTCAATGACCGGCGAGTCCTGGAGCAGGGCGAGAAAGTCGTGGTGGAAGAGGGGTACGTGAAGGCACAGGACGAAACCGTCTTCACCATTCTGTCGATCAAGCTGCCGTTGCGCAGAGCCGATGGAACGATTCGTGCGCTTTGCGGCTTCTCTACCGACGTTACCGAATACCGCGATATCCAGGAAAGCAAGCATCGGCTGACGTTCTACGATTCCCTGACGGGATTGCCTAATCGCCGCCTGCTGCTCGACCGCCTGGAGATGGTGGTCAAGGGCACTCGGCGAACCGAGCGTTATGCGGCTTTGCTGTTCATCGACCTGGATGATTTCAAGGTCGTCAATGAAACCCAGGGGCTACAGCGGGGCGACCGTTTTCTACGCCAGGTGGCGCAGAAACTGACAGAGGTCGTGCGTGAGAGCGATACTCTGGCGCGGCTGGGAGCCGATGAGTTCGTGCTGATGATCCATGACCTCGGCCTCGAGGTGGAGCAGGCCGCCCATGCCGCCGAGCGCGTGGCCGAGAAGTTGCTGGGACAGATCATGAGCGCCCAGACCGACGACGACCAGGCGCTGACCCTGCCCATTTCGGCGAGTATCGGTATTTCCTTGTTCGCCAACGGCCAGGCGAACGTCGACAGTGCCATGCGACAGGCGGATATCGCCCTGCAGCAGGCCAAGGCCGCGGGTGGCAACACCCTGCGCTTCTTCAATGCCGACATGCAGGCCGATGTGATGGAGCGGGTACATCTCGAGGCCGACCTGCACCAGGCGCTGGCACGTAACGAGCTGCGCCTGCACTATCAGATCCAGGTGGATGATCATGCGAAGATAACGGGCGTCGAGGCCTTGATTCGCTGGGAACACCCACGGCGTGGTTTGGTACCCCCGGCGCTTTTCATTCCGCTTGCCGAGAAGAACCGGCTGATACTGCCGGTCGGCTACTGGGTGCTCGAGACCGCTTGCCGCCAACTGGCCGCATGGGCAAAGGAGAGCGGCAAGGAGGGGCTGACGATCGCCGTCAACGTCAGCTCGGTGCAGTTCCACCAGCCCGACTTCGTTGCTCGCGTTCAGCATACCTTGGAAGGAACGGGCGCCAACCCTGCCCGGCTGGTGCTGGAAGTCACCGAGAGCCTGCTGATGGAGGAGCCGGAGCGGGTGCGCAACATCATGCTGCGCCTGAGCAAGCTCGGTATACGTTTTTCCCTGGACGACTTCGGTACCGGCTACTCATCGCTGAACTACCTGAAGCGGCTCCCCCTGGATGAACTCAAGATCGACAAGTCGTTCATCGATGGCGTGCTCGACGACCCGGTTGATGCCGCCATCGTCACGACAACGATCACTTTAGCGAACAGTCTGGGGCTCGCGGTCACCGCCGAGGGAGTCGAGACGGAGGCGCAGCACCGCTGGCTGCTGGAACATGGTTGCGAGGCCTTTCAGGGCTATCTGTTCGGCCGTCCGCTGGCCTTGGAAGAGCTGGAGTTGTCCGAGCAGGCTTGCACCATTTCCTCCTGATGAAGCACGGCTTCATGCAGCTTCCTCCTTTTCCTGCCGTCGCTGGGGTAAGCTGAGCGTGTCATGTCGCCGAGAAGCTCGCTTCTCTGTCCTGCCTACCACCACAACGGAGCTTTTCATGTCATTTCGTCCTTTGCTTGCCGCCGCCGTGCTGATCCTTCCGCTCACGGCTCTGGCCGAGTCGCCCAACATCGTGCCGGGTCAGTGGCAGTTTTCCAGTACCACGTCCGTCAAGGGCGATGTGCCGATTCCCGACCAGACCGACAGCTATCAGGAGTGTATCGTCCAGGGCGATCTGGACGACGCAGATTTCCAGTTCCTCGAAGTGGAGGAAGGCTGTGAGCTGCTCGAGCACAATGTCTCGGCGGATGGTGTCGACTACAAGATGGTCTGTCGTGCCGAGGGTGGCGAAGCCAATATCGATGGACGCATGGATTTCCTGGGTGAGCGCGTCGAGGGCAATGTGAACATCGATACCGAATCGCCGATGGGGCAGATGCAACTGGAAACCACTATCGAGGGCGAGCGTCTCGGCGATTGCTGAGAGTCCTGACGTTGTCAGCCATGACGCAAGCTGCCCCTTGTAGGTGGCTTGCGTCGTGAGATGTCGTACTCTGCACATTATTGTCGTACTACCTCGCCGCTTCGCGTCAACCGCCTTCGTCGCTGCGCTCCTCTGCCGGCCCCTTGTGGCCCGGCGTGTCCTTGCTGAGGTTATGTGCGCTGTTGATCAGCCCGACGTGGGAGAAAGCCTGCGGAAAATTGCCCAGCTGGCAGCGTGCGATGGGGTGATACTCCTCGGCGAGAAGGCCGAGGTCGTTACGCACGCTGAGCAGTTTGTCGAAAAGGTCGCGCGCCTCGTCGTGCCGACCGAGCAGTTCCAGCGTATCCACCAGCCAGAAGCTGCAGACCAGGAAGGCGCCTTCCCCTTCCGTCAGGTGGCGATCCTCATCGCCGTTAGAATAGCGGTAGACGAAACCGTCATGCACCAGCTCGGCTCGTATGGCTTCGATGGTGCCGAGAATGCGTGGATCCTCGATGGGAAGAAAGCCGACCTGTGGCAGCAACAGCAGCGAGGCGTCCAACGCATCTGCACCATAGTACTGAACGAAACTGTTGCGCTCGCGGTTGAAGCCGTGGGTGCAGACGTCGTCATGGATGCGCTGACGCAGCGCCCGCCAGCGCTGGACGTCGCCAGGGAGGCCAAAGTGCTCGGCGCCTTTGATGATCCGATCCACTGCGACCCAGGCCATGACCTTGGAGTGGGTGTAGTGACGGGCGGGTTCGCGGCTCTCCCACAGGCCGGCCCCCTTTTCACACCAGTGCTGCTCGAGAAAATCGATCATGTTGCACTGGATGTCCCACATGTCGCAGGAAGGCTCGATCTGGTGAATGCGACCGAGGTGTAGACCGTCCATCACCTCGCCATAGACGTCGAGCTGGTTTTGTCGGAAGGCATCGTTGCCAGTGCGTACCGGCCAGCAGCCGTTAAAGCCCTCCAGCCAATCGATTTCGTGCTCGTAGAGTCGCCGCTCTCCGGCCAGACCGTACAGTGGCTGCAACTTGCCGGGGTCGCCGGCTACCGCGCGCAGCAACCACTCACGCCAGGCGTAAGCCTCGTCCCTGTAGCCCGAGGAGAGCAAGGCGTAGAGCGTGAACGTGGCATCACGCAGCCAAGTGTAGCGATAGTCCCAGTTTAGGCCGGCACCGGGCTGCTCGGGCAGGGACGTGGTCGGGGCCCCCACCATGCCGCCGGTTTCGATGTGGGTGAGCGCCTTGAGCGTGATCAAGGATCTCACCACCGGCTCGCGATAGCGGTCGGCAACCTGACAGCGTGAGCTCCATTCGCGCCACCAACCTTCGGTGTCTTCGAGAGAGCGCAGCGCATCCCGGTGGCGCGGGACGCTGCGAAAAGAGGGATACCAGGTCAACACGAACGGTACTCGCTCACCGGCGCGAACCTCAAAGGAGGCAACGATGTCGCTGCCTTGAGCCTGAAGGTCGATGGGGGCTGCCATACGCAAGCCATCGGGGCCCGCCATGGCGGAAATGCAGTCTTTTTCCTGGCTCAGCCAGGGTTTCAGACGGCCATAGCCGAAGCGAAAGGCCGCATGGCAGTGCATCGGCACGCAACCGCTACGTCCTTCGACGACACGCATGACATTCACTTCGTTATCGCTCACGCTGGCAACCGGCATAAAGTCGATGACTGCAACGCGACCGTGCTCTGTCTCGAAGAGCGTCTCGAGCACCAGCGTCTCGCCGCGGTAATGGCGCGAACGGTTCAGCACCGTCTCGGAGGGCTGAATACACCAATAACCATTGTCACCATTTCCCAGCAATTCAGCGCAGCAAGCATCCGAATCGAACCGTGGCAGGCACAGCCAACTGATCGAGGCATCGCGATCGATGAGTGCGGCCGTTCGCATGTTGCCGATGAACCCGTAATCTTCGATCCTCCGTGTCGCCTGTTTCACTGCGGTTCCCTCCTGTGCGCTTCCATGTCGTTACGAACTGCGACATCTTGAGCGGTGCGAGTCGAGCCATTGATGTCAAAAAAGAACAAAAATCCGCTTTTCTTTACATCAGCGAAGGCAAGAAGGACGGCCTTTTAATCTCTTTCATTTGGCTTTCTGCCTCCCATTGGTAAAAGCGCTAGTAGTTTTGTTATTCCACCAGGAATTATAATATTTTTTCGATAACTAGCTGCTAGAAAAAGAAAATATTAGATCAGCAGGAGAAAGCAAGCGAAGCGAAACCGCCGCTCCTAGCCAGATTGACCATTTTGATACAGATGACTATAGCTCTAATGATTTCCATGGAAAGAGGGTGCTTGGTCGCGTCGAATCCGAGCACGAATGAAAGCTATGGGAGAGCAAGCATGAGCGAACAAGTCGGTGACTTCATCATCAGACGTCTGGGCGAGTGGGGTGTCAAGCGCATCTACGGCTACCCGGGCGATGGTAGCAACGGCATCATGGGAGCCTTGAACCGGGCGGACGATCGCTTCGAGTTCATCCAGACGCGTCATGAGGAGATGGCGGCGTTCATGGCCTGTGCCCATGCCAAGTTCACCGGTGAAGTGGGAGTCTGTACTGCCACTTCGGGGCCTGGTGCCATCCACCTGCTCAACGGGCTTTATGATGCCAAGAAGGACCATCAACCCGTCGTGGCGATCGTCGGCCAGCAGGCGCGGGCCGCCATGGGTGGCGAGTACCAGCAGGAGGTGGATCTCGTCTCGCTGTTCAAGGATGTCGCCCACGAATTCGTGCATATGGCGACCAGCCCCGCTCAAGTCCGCCACTTGATCGACCGCGCGGTCCGAATAGCGCTCTCGAAGCGAACCGTGACGGCAGTCATCGTGCCCAACGACCTGCAGAGCCAGCCAGCCGTTGAAACACCGCCGCGAGCGCACGGCACCGTGCATTCCGGCGTCGGCTATGTACGCCCACGTGTGGTTCCTCACGAAGAGGAGTTGCGCCAGGCCGCTGCCGTGCTCAACGAGGGTGAGCGTGTGGCCATTCTCGTCGGTGCCGGGGCGCTGGGCGCCACCGACGAGGTCATCCAGGTCGCGGAGAAGCTGGGCGCCGGGGTGGCCAAGGCGCTGCTCGGGCGTGCGGCGCTGCCCGATGACCTGCCTTTCGTCACCGGTTCGATCGGGTTGTTGGGCACCAACCCCAGCTGGGAGTTGATGTCGAACTGCGACACGCTACTGATGATCGGCTCCGGTTTCCCCTACTCGGAATTTCTGCCCGAGGAGGGACAGGCGCGCGGCGTACAGATCGATATCGACGGCGGGCAGGTGAGCATGCGCTACCCCATGGAGGTGAATCTGGTCGGTGACAGTGCTGCCACGCTGCAGGCGCTTCTGCCTCATCTCAAGCAGAAGACCGACCGCGACTGGCGCGAGCATATCGAGAAAAGCATTGCCCAATGGTGGGAAGTGCTAGAAGAGCGCGCCATGGCTGATGCCGATCCGGTCAACCCGCAGCGCGTGTTCTGGGAACTATCGCCGAAACTGCCCGACAACTGCATTCTGACCAGCGATTCCGGCTCCGCCGCCAACTGGTATGCGCGCGATCTCAAGCTGCGCCGCGGCATGATGGCCTCTCTCTCCGGAGGGTTGGCTACCATGGGCAACGGCGTGCCCTACGCCATCGCCGCAAAGTTCGCCTACCCGGAGCGAGTCGCCATCGCCATGGTTGGTGACGGCGCCATGCAGATGAACGGCAACGCCGAACTGGTGACCATTGCCAAGTATTGGCAGCGCTGGAGCGACCCGCGCCTGGTCATCATGGTGCTCAATAACCAGGACCTCAATCAGGTGACCTGGGAGATGCGCGTCATGGAGGGCGATCCGAAGTACGAGGCATCGCAGAACATCCCCGATTTCCCGTACGCGGACTATGCCGAGCTGATCGGGCTCAAGGGCATCAAGGTCACCGAGTCCGAGGCACTGGCAGGTGCCTGGGATCGCGCCCTGACAGCCGATCGTCCGGTAGTGTTGGAGGTTGTCACCGACCCCGATATTCCGCCCATTCCTCCACATATCAAGCGTGAGCAGGCGCAGGCCTACATGTCGGCGCTGTTGCACGGCGATCCCGATGCGTTGGGTACCATCAAGGCCTCCTTCAAGCAATTCGCACGGGAGTTCGTACCCAAGGTGCGCAAGCACTGAGCCTCGCTCGGGTGAGGAGGAGCTGCGATGCTGGAACCACACATCCCCATCGAAGCCCTGGAAGTCTCGGTCTACGAGATTCCGACCGATGCGCCGGAGTCCGATGGCACGCTGCAATGGGACTCCACCACCTTGGTGCTCGTCGAACTACGTGCCGGCGGCCAGCATGGGCTCGGTTATACCTACGGGCACCGGGCCTGCGCCACGCTGATCCACGACAAGCTGGCCGGACTCGTCGAAGGGCATGATGCACTGGCGGTGCGCGGGGGCTGGCTGAAGATGGTGGACGCAATCCGCAATCTCGGTCGGCCGGGAATCAGCTCAATGGCGATCGCGGCCATCGACGTGGCGATGTGGGATCTCAAGGCGCGCCTGCTCGACGTTCCGTTAGCGAGGCTGCTGGGGGCTGTGCGCCCGTCGGTGCCGGTGTATGGCAGCGGCGGTTTTACCTCCTACTCCAGCGAGCGGCTTCAGGCGCAACTGGGCGGTTGGGTCGAAGCAGGAATTCGACGGGTCAAGATGAAGATCGGTCGCCAGCCCGAATGCGACCTGGAGCGCATCCGCCTGGCGCGCGAGGCGATCGGTCCCGCAACCGAACTTTACGTCGATGCCAATGGAGCCTATGCCCGCAAGCAGGCACTGGCCATGGCCGAAGCCTTCAATATCCATGAAGTGAGCTGGTATGAGGAGCCAGTAAGCTCGGACGACCTGGCGGGTCTGCGCATGCTGCGCGATCGCGTGCCTGGTGGAATGGAAGTTTCCTCAGGCGAGTACGGCTATGACCTGCCTTATTTCCGGCGCATGCTCGAGGCGGGCGCAGTAGACGTGCTGCAGGCCGACCTGACGCGCTGCGCCGGCATTACCGGCTTCCTCGACGTCGCCGCGCTGTGCGAGGCCCATCAACTGCCTCTCTCCTCCCATACCGCACCGGCGCTGCACCTGCATCCCGCCTGCTGTACGACGCCGCTACGCCACCTTGAATACTTCCACGATCACGCACGGATCGAAGCGATGCTGTTCGAGGGGGGCGTCGTTCCCGATGGCGAGGGAAACCTGCAACCGGACCTCTCGCTGCCCGGGCTGGGGCTGACGTTCAAGCACAAGGAGGCGGAGCGCTACCGGTTGGGCTGAACTCTTTGGCTCTTACCTTCACATGCTCAGGGATTGGCGATGAACGACATGATCAGCACATCTCGCTCGCAGTACCGTGACGAGGCAGAAGCATACCTACAACTGGCTCGGGAACTGGCCGAGGCAATCGAAGGGGAGGTGCGCTTTGACGATGGTAGCCGGGCGCTCTACGCCAACGACGCCTCGAACTATCGTCAGCCGCCGATCGGCGTCACCATCCCCCGCTCGGTAGACGACATCATTGCCATTCACCGCATCTGTCACTCACATGGTGTGCCCATTTTGTCGCGCGGCGCCGGTACCAGCCTGTCGGGGGAAACCGTCAACCATGCGGTGGTGATCGACCACTCCAAGTATCTGGACCGTATCGTCGATATCGACGAGCTGAACAGGCGGGTCACCGTGGAGGCGGGAGCGATCAACGACAAGGTCAACCAGGCGCTGGGCCCCTGTAACCTGGTATTTCCACCCGACCCCTCCACCCACGAGTGGTGCACCATCGGCGGTAATATCGGCAACAACTCCTGTGGGGTGCATTCGGTCCAGGCGCAGTGCTACGGCCATGGCCCGCGTACCTGCGACAACGTGCATTCGCTGGATATTCTCACCTATGACGGTGAGCGCATGACGCTCAAGGATGGCTATAGCGAGGAGGAGATCGACGCCATCATCGCCGAAGGCGGGCGCCGAGGTGAAATCTTCCTCAAGCTCAAGAATCTGCGCGACCGCTACAGCGAGCAAATTCGCCAGTGCTACCCGCAGATCGAGCACATGCCGCGTCGCGTATCCGGCTACAACCTCGACGACCTGCTACCGGAGCGCGGTTTCAACCTGGCAAGCGCCCTGTGCGGTACCGAGGGCACCTGCATGACGGTGTTGCATGCCACGCTCAAGCTGACGGTCAATGCCCGGCACCGGACACTGATGGTGGTGGGCTTCGACAGTATCGAGATCGCCGGCGATCATGTGCCGACTATCATCGATGCAGCGCCGATCGCGCTGGAGGCCATCGACAAGCGGCTGTTCCAGCACGAAGTCGATCAACATATGAACGAGGCGACTCTCGACAGGATGCCTGAGGGAAACGCTTTCCTGCTGGTCGAGTTCGGCGGGGAAGATGCCGAGGACACCTGTGCCCAGGCGAGGCGCTTGTTCGAAAAGTTGCAGCGTACCAAGAGCGCGCCGACGGCTTACCGTATCGTCGACGACGAAGACGAAGCCAACCGCATCTGGGAAGTGCGCAAGGCCGGGCTGGGGGCGACGGCGTTCCCGCCGCCCAAGAAGGCACCGCATTGGCCCGGCTGGGAAGATTCGGCCGTGCCCCCGGAGCGCGTCGGTGACTATGTACGCGATCTGAAGGCGCTCTACAAAAAGCATGGCTACGTCGGGGCTTTGTACGGTCACTTCGGGCAGGGCTGTATTCACTCACGAATCGACTTCGATCTGCAGAGTGAGGAGGGGGTACGCCAGTATCGCGCCTTTGCGCAGGAGGCCGCCGACCTGGTGGTCGCCTACGGCGGCTCGCTCTCGGGAGAGCATGGTGACGGTCAGGCGCGCGGCGAACTGCTGGAGAGAATGTACGGCCCCGAACTGATCGAGGCGTTTCGTGAGTTCAAGCGCATCTGGGATCCGCAGTGGAAGATGAATCCCGGCAAAGTCATCGATCCCTATCGGCTCGACGAGAACCTGCGACTAGTCAACTACCGACCGGAGCCGGTTGCGACTCACTTCCGCTTTCCCGAGGATGAGCGCAGCTTCGGGCGGGTCGCCTTTCGCTGCGTCGGAGTCGGTAAGTGTCGCAGTGACAGCGGCACCATGTGTCCGAGCTACATGGTGACCCGCGAAGAGAAGCACACCACGCGCGGTCGGGCGCGCCTGCTGTTCGAGATGATGAACGGCGAGTTGATTCGCGATGGCTGGCAGTCGGAAGCGGTGCGAGAGTCGCTCGACCTATGCCTGGCCTGCAAGGGCTGCCTCAACGACTGTCCTGTCAATGTCGACATGGCCACCTACAAGGCCGAGTTCCTGTCGCACTACTATGAAGGGCATCGGCGCCCGCTCAATCACTACGCCTTCGGCTACATCGACCGCTGGTCGCGGCTGGCGTCGAAGATGCCTGCACTGGTCAATCTCGTCACTCAGACGTCGCCGCTGAGCAACATGGTCAAGGCCATCACCGCCATGCCTCAGCAGCGCCAGGCACCGGCCTATGCCCCCGAAACCTTCAAGGCCTGGTTCGCCAGGCGGCCCATCGTCAACGAACATGCCCAGCCGGTGATGCTGTGGGCGGACACCTTCACCAATCACTTCTATCCCGATACCGCCCAGGCCGCCACCGAGGTGCTCGAGGCGGCAGGCTATCGCGTCGTGATTCCGCCCGAAGGGCTCTGCTGCGGGCGGCCGCTGTACGATTTCGGCATGCTCGACGACGCCAAGGCATACCTTCGGCGAGTGATGGCCACGCTGGGTTCGGCCATCGAGATGAACATGCCGATTATCGGCCTGGAGCCGTCGTGCATTGCGGTGTTTCGCGACGAGCTGATCAACCTCTTTCCGGACGACAACCGGGCGCGGCGTTTGAGCGAAAACAGCCTGATGCTCAGCGAGTTCCTGGTGCAGCGTGCCGAGCACTACCGGCCACCACGCTTTGCACGCCAGGCGCTGGTACATGGCCACTGCCATCACAAGGCCATCATTCACCTGGATGCCGAGAAGACGCTGATGGAGTGGATGGGACTGGATTACGAGATACCTGATTCCGGCTGCTGCGGCATGTCCGGCTCGTTCGGCTTCGATCGCGACAAGTACGAGGTGTCGATCGGCGCCGGGGAACGGGTACTGCTACCGCGGGTACGCGAGGCCCAGCCGGGCACCTTGATCATCGCCAACGGATTCAGCTGCCGCCAGCAGATTGCGGATACCACCGATAGGCACGCCTTGCATATCGCCGACGTGCTGCGCATGGCCATGGACGCTCGGCCGGAGTCGCCCAGCGAACTGGCGGAACAGAGCATTATACGGCGCCGCGCCCAGGCTCGGCGTCGGACCAATCGGCGCACGGCCACCGTGGCTGGCGCCCTGGCCGCCAGTGGACTGGCGGCCTGGTACTGGCATCGCCGGGCCAGGCGATAGGCAGCGAATACCGGGCGCAAGGCAAAGGAGGTGCACATGCAAGATCGACACGAAGTGGTTGTCGTTACCGGCGCGGGCGCCGGCCTGGGACGCGCCGTAGCGCGGGAATTTGCCCGTCACGGAGCCGCCGTGGGATTGATCTCGCGCAACCAGCGTCGCCTTGAAGCCGCCAAGAGTGAAGTCGAGGCCTTGGGCGGCAGGGCGGTCATCATCAGTGCCGACATGGCCCATGCCGATCAGGTCGAGCATGCGGCTAGCCATATCGAGCAACGACTCGGCCCCATCGACATCTGGGTCAATGGCGCGATGACGACGGTGTTTTCGCCGCTGCACGAGATGAGCCCGGAAGAGTTCAAGCGGGTGAACGACGTCACTTACATGGGCTACGTACACGGGACCATGGCTGCGCTCAAGCGTATGCGGCCGCGCAATCGGGGCACCATCGTGCAGGTCGGCTCGGCGTTGGCCTATCGGCCGATTCCTCTGCAGACCGCTTATTGCGGCGCCAAGCATGCCATCAAGGGCATGACCGAAGGGCTGCGCTGCGAACTGATGCATGATGGCAGTGACGTGCATGTCACCCTGGTCGAGATGCCGGCGCTCAATACGCCTCAGTTCGACTGGTGCAAGAGCCATCTGCTCCGGCGCGCGCGTCCTGTGGCGCCCGTCTATCAGCCCGAAGTGGGGGCACGTGCCGTCTACTGGGCCGCGCATCAACGCCGGCGCCAAGTCTATGTCGGTGTATCGTCGTTGCTCACCATCTGGGGTAACAAGCTGGCGCCCGGGATGATGGATCGCTTCATGGCGCGGACGGCAGTGAGTGGCCAGCAGACCTCGGAAGCCGAAGATCCCGACCGCCCCGATAATCTGTGGCAGCCGGTCAGTGGAGACATGGGAGCCCGGGGCCGCTTTGGCCGCGAGTCGAAGAACCGCAGCGAACAGTTCTGGTTGACGACGCACCGCAACCAGGTCGGGCTGATCGCCGGGTCGCTGCTGTTGGCCGGGGCCGCTATGCTGTGCACCGTCAATCGGCAACAGCGCCAGACGACGTCACGGCTGCCGGTGCTGCGTTAGCGATCTCCTCCTGTGGACGTTGATTCGCTGCTCGCCTGTGCCATTTCGTCTTCCAGGCGTCGGCGTACGTCGCCGGGCGAGCCGGTATGGCGAGCCAGCAGGTCGTAGGCCACCGGCACCACGAACAGGGTGAAGAGGGTGGCGGCAGCGACGCCGGCGAGAATCACCGTGCCGATCACCATGCGCGATTCGGCGCCGGCGCCGGTCGAGACGATCAGCGGGATGGAGCCGGCCATGGTGGTGACCGCCGTCATCAGGATTGGCCGCAGGCGCGTCACGGAGGCTTCCAGCAGGGCATCGCGGAAGGCGATGCCCTCGTCGCGCAGCTGGTTGGTGTATTCGACGATCAAGATGCCGTTCTTCGACGCTAGCCCGATCAGCATCACCAGGCCCACCTGGCTGTAGATGTTGAGCGATTGTCCGGTGACATAGAGCCCCAGCATGGCACCGCTCATGGCCAGAGGCACGGTGAGCATGATCACGAACGGATGAACGAAGCTCTCGAACTGGGCCGCCAGTACCAGGAAGACCACCAGGCCGCCCAGGATCAGCAGGTATAGGGTGGCGCCGCTGGCGCGATCGTAGTCGCGAGATGCGCCGCTGACGTCGGTCTGGGCCTGGCCCGGCAGTACCTCGTTGGCTGCGGTTTCCAGGTACTCCAGCGCGTCGCCCAGCGCGTAGCCGTCGGCCAGGTTGGCCTCGATGGTGATGGCGCGCAGGCGATTGAAGCGGTTGAGCGTGCTGGCGCCGGCCTCTTCGGAGAAGCTCACCAGGCTGGCCAACGGGATCAGTTCCCCGGTGCGGGCAGAACGCACCTGAATGTTATCCAGAGCACGGGGACTCGACTGATTGGCGCGATCGCCCTCGACGATCACGTCGTACTCCTGGCCATTGTCGAGGTAGCGGGTCACGTTGCGCCCGCCCAGCATGACTTCGAGAGTCCGGCCGATCTCGGTCACGGTGACGCCAAGGTCGGCGGCTCGCGTGTAGTCGATCTCGACGCGCAACTGCGGCTGGGTCTCCTTGTAGTTGCTGTCCAGGCCGATCAGGCGTGGGTTGTCCTCGCGAATATGCCCCATCAACAGGTCGCGCCACTCGGCGAGCTCTTCATAGGTGCCGCCGCCCAGCACGAATTCCACCGGCTTGCTGATGCGCTGGCCGAAACCCTGGCGCATCACCGGGAAGGCCTGTACGCCGGGCAGGTCGGCGAGCATGCGCCGCACGTCGTTCATGATCGCCCAGGCGTCGCGACGCTCCCCCCAATCGGCCATGCTGACGATCACGAAGCCGTTATTGAAGTTCTCGATATTGCCGAATCCTCGCGGTGCCCGGACCACGACCCGCTGCAGTTCACCGCTGTCGATCAGCGAAGAGAGGCGCGTCTCGATCTCGTCCATGTAATCCATGGTGTAGTCGAACGTTGCCCCCTCCGGCCCGTTGACCAGAACGATGAAGCTGCCGCGATCCTCCTGCGGGGTGTATTCGCTGGGCAGCTGAGCGGCGAGCCACGCGGTGGCGGCGATCAGCCCGACGAACAGCGCCAGCACCAGCAGCCGGGCCTTGAGCACGCCGACCAGCAGCGTGCGGTAGAGGCGCTGCGAGAGCTCCAGCAGCCATTGAACACCATGGGCGATACGGCCGTCATGCATCGAGGGCTTGAGGATCTTCGACGCCATCATCGGCGTCAGCGACAGGGCCAGCACGCTGGAGATCACCACCGCGGCGGCCATGGTCAGGGCAAATTCGGAGAACAGCCGGCCCACGTTGCCCTGCAGGAAGCCCAGTGGGACGAATACCGCGACCAGCACCAGCGTGGTGGCGATGACGGCGAAGGCGATCTGGCGACTGCCGCGAAAGGCGGCGACCAACGGGGTTTCGCCGTAGTCGTGCATGCGCCGATGAATGTTCTCGAGCACCACGATGGCATCGTCGACGATCAGGCCGATCGCCAATACCAGGGCCAGCAGGGTGAGCAGGTTGATCGAGAAGCCCATCAGCGCGAGCGCCATGAAAGAACCGACGATGGCGATCGGCACGGTAACGGCGGGAATCAGTGTGGTGCGCACGTTGCCCAGGAACAGGAAGATCACCACCACCACTAACCCCATGGCGATGAACAGGGTGAGCACGACCTGCTCGATGGCGCCCGAGACGAACACCGAGGCATCGTAGTTGAGCGAGAGCGACATGCCGTCGGGCAGGCCGTTCTGAACTCGCTCCAGCTCCGCCTGGACCCCCTGCGAGACCTCGAGCACGTTGGCAGTGGATTGCTTCATGATGCCCAGGCCCACCATCGGCACGCCGTTGGCGCGGAAGATCGAGCGATCCTCCACCGAGCCGATCTCCACCCGCGCCACGTCGCCCAGGCGCACCAGGTAACCGCCCTCGCCGCGCGCCAGGGCCAGGCGCTCGAAGTCCACCGGCTCGGCGAAACTGCGCGGCAGGCGTACCACGAACTGTCGCTCGCTCGACTCGATGGAACCCGCGGGAAGTTCGACGTTCTCGGCGCGCAGGGCGCTCTCCACGTCGCTCACGGTCAGATCGCGGGCGGCCAGGGCGTTGCGGTCGAGCCACACGCGCATGGCGTACTCGCTGCCGCCACCCACGCGCACGCGCGCCACCCCGGGTTGTACGGAGAAGCCATCCGCCAGGTAGCGCTCGGCGTAATCGGTCAGCTCGGAAATGGTATAGCCGGCGCCGGAGAGCGCGAGCCATAGCACCACCTCTTCGCTCGAATCGGTCTTCTGCACTTCCGGTGGGTCGGCTTCATCAGGCAAGTTGCGCAGCGCTCCCGAGATGCGATCGCGCATGTCGTTGGCCGCTGCGTCGATATCCATGTCGAGGCGAAATTCGATGTCGATGCGCGACTGGCCATCCTCGCTGGTGGAGGTAATCAGTTCGATGCCCTCGACCCCGGCGATGCGATCTTCCAGCACCTGAGTAATACGGGTTTCTACCACGCTCGCCGAGGCGCCGGGGTAGCGTGTCTCGATGCTGACCACCGGCGGGTCGATGGAGGGGTACTCCTGCAGCGGCAGTCGCTGCAGGGCCAGCAGGCCGAAGGCGATGATCAACAGGGCCAGTACGGTGGCGAGCACCGGGCGCTGGACGGAGATATCCGAGAGCCGCATCAGGCGTCTTCCTCGGGGCGATTGGCCTCGAGGATCTGGCGCACCGAGGCATCATCGTCGGCGATACCCAGCACGCGTACCCGATCGCCTTCCTGGGCGCGCTGCAGGCCGTGACTGACCAGCAACTCACCGCCCGCGAGCCCTTCCAGAATTTCGGCCTGACCGGTGCGGCGCTCGCCGACTCTCACCTGGCGCCGCACCAGGCGGTGTTCGTCGGCCTCGTCGATCACCAGCACGTACTGCTTGTCCCCGCTGGGAACCAGTACCGACTCGGGGACTACCACCGCCTGGCGCGGATTGCGCTGCAGCACCACCTCCATCAGCATGCCGGGGCGCAGGCGTAGTTCGGGGTTGTCGAGCTTCGCCCGCACCGTGATGCTGCGGCTCACCGGGTCGACCCGCGAGCCGATGCTGCTGACCTCGCCCTCGAAACGCTCGTCGGGGAAGGCGGCGCTGCGTGCGGTCAGCGGCAGCCCCGGCTCCAGAATCGCCAGGTACGATTCGGGCACGCTGAAGTCGAGCTTCATGAGGTCAAGCTTGTCCAGCGTGACCAGTTCCGTACCCGGCGTGACCAGGCTACCCGCGCTGATATTGCGAAACCCCACCCGGCCGGAGAACGGCGCGCGAATCCGGTAGTTGGTCAGCCGTGCCTCCAGCGCCTGGATCTCCGCCTGCACCTGGCGCAGCCGCGCCTGGCTGTCCTCCACATCGGCGCGCGGCGCCATGTTGCGGTTCTGCAACTGGGTCAGGCGCTCCACGGCGCTGCGGCGTTCGTCGCGCAGCGCCTGGGCGGCACGCAGCTGGGCCTGTTCCTCACCATCCTCCAGGCGAATCAACAGCTGGCCGGCTTCCACCACCTCGCCATCGCGGAAGTTCAGCTCGGCAACGATCTCGGTCACCGTGGCCGAGAGCGTCACGCTCTCGTCGGCCCGCAGGGTGCCGAGCGCTTCCAGCGGGTCGGACCAGGGCTCGACGATGGCGCGGGCGGCGATCACCGCCGGATGCTCCTGGGCGGCCACGCGCGAATGAGGGCCAAGCACGAGGCCTGAGATCAGGGCAAGGGCCAGGCAGAGCGGGCCGGTCAGCGTGGCCAGGCATCGGGCCAGCGCGAGGGAGTAGAGGGGCGTTGGGTTCATGAGGGCTCGTTGTCGTAACTCGGCAGTGGCGAGAGGGCGCCGCATCCGTAGGCGCTTCCTTGACAGCCTACTCAATTTGTCGGCACCGAAAGTGACAACAAATTCACAATAATGGTTCTACCATGCGCTCTTAATTGTACAGAGAGTGTACAGGAAGCTCAATTTGTGCCCGATCAGGCCTCTTTTTGCCTGCCACTGCAAGATCCTTCCATTGCTTTGCAAGATCCTCCAAGCGTAACCCCTTTGTAACGACGATGCTGAGTCATGTGAGCGCAAGTAACCCCGGCGCTCCTTGAACGACGCAACCCAAGTTGACTGACAAAAAGGTAGGAGAAACGACATGAACAAGCTGATGCAAGGGATCGAGCGTTTCTGGAAGGATGAGGAAGGCGCTGAGGTGGTCGAGTGGGTGTTGGTTTGTGCACTAATTGTTGCGGCTTTTGTTGCTGGATATACGCTTTTGAGCGCAGAAATAACAGCAGCATTCAAGACCATTACTGATGCGCTTAGCGGTGCTGGTACGACTCCCGCAGCGTAACGTGTATTTGGGCTGAGGGGGTAGCTGTTGCCCCCTCTTTTTTCTCAAAAATAGAAGGGTTAACGGGATGGATGAAAGGGCACTTATTATTGGTGGCTGCATTGTGCTCCTGGTAGGAGCCACCGCCATCTGGGATTTACTACAGAGGCGTATCCCTAATCCTCTTGTTCTGGCCGGGGCTGCTGCCGGGCTGCTGCTGCAGGGAGTGCTGTCAGGCTCGGGCGGTATCCTGGCCGCCACCTACGGATTGCTGGTGGGCTTGGCGGTATTCATGCCCGGTTACCTGCTGGGATTTACCGGTGCCGGCGATGCCAAGCTGATGGCGGCGGTGGGCACTTTTATGGGGCCGTTGGGAGCGTTTCAGGCCGCACTCGCCAGCATTATGGCGGGCTCGATGATCGCCATTGGCTATCTCCTGTTTGCCGTGCTGTTTCGCCAGACGGCTTCGCCAATGACGCGTTATGGATTGATGGCAAGGGTGCTAGTGGCAACCGGAAGGCCTATTTATATCAAACCGGAACAAGGCGAGGTGATGGGTCGAAAGTTTCCCTTTGCCGTGGCGATTGCATTGGGGACGACAGGATGGATGATCTGGCAATGGCCGCTGGGCTAGTGAGTATAAACAAGAACAAGAAAAGGAACCCAGCGGCCATTTCCAGGCCATTCGTTAACTAAGCGTTACGCTGAAAAAGTGAGGCCGATCATGCTCTCGGAAGCCATCCCCCTTGACGATATCAGCCACGGCCAGGCGGCTGCACGACGCGCCCCGCGCCCCGGTACGGTGGCGGAAACGGGGCTGTCGGTGCTCTATCTGGGCGACCTGCTGGTCAAGCAGCTGTTCGAGCAGGGCGTGCTCGACCTGCATCAGCTGAGCCGCGAGAGTGCGCTGGCCGGCAGTGTGGTGGAAGAGGTGTGCCGCTTCCTGCGCGAGGAGGGGCGGTTGGAGGTGCGCGGCCAGGGGGGAAGCGGGGCGCTGCGCTTCGGGCTTACCGACCGCGGCCGCGCCTCGGCGCTGGAGGCGCTCACCCGCGACGGCTACAGCGGCAAGGCGCCGGTCACTCTGGAGGAATATAGCGCGCGAATTCGCGGGCAGGCGCTCAGCGAGGTGGGCATCCGCCGCGAGACGGTGCGAGAGGCCTTTGCCGACACCGTGATCGACCCGGCGCTGCTCGACCAGCTCGGCCCCGGGCTGCACTCCGGCCGTGCCATGTTCATCCATGGCGAGGCGGGTACCGGCAAGAGCTACATCGCCCGCCGGCTGGTGCGGCTTCTGCCGGGGGAGGTACTGGTGCCCCACGCCATCCTGGTGGGGGGCAAGGCGCTGCGCTGCTTCGACCCCGCCGTGCACCATTCCCTTGAAGCGCCGGACGAATCACCGCGCGCCGCGCAGCTCTACCTGGAGCATGGCCATGACCCACGCTACGTGCGTTGCCATCGCCCCTGTATCGTCACCGGTGGTGAACTGACCATGCAGCGGCTCGAGGTGCAGTACGACGCCGCCACCCATATCCACCAGGCGCCGGTCCAACTGCTGGCCAACAACGGCATGCTGATCATCGACGACCTGGGCCGCCAGAGCATGACCCCTACGGAGCTGTTCAACCGCTGGATCGTGCCGCTGGAGGAACGGCGAGACTTCCTGGCGCTCTCGAACGGCTACCACTTCAGCGTACCTTTCGACGTGGCGCTGGTGTTCTCTACCAACCTCGACCCGCTGTCCCTGGCCGACGCCGCCTTTCTGCGCCGCATCGGCTACAAGATCCGTTTCGCGCCGCTGGAACAGGATGCCTACCGGCAGATCTGGGCCCAGCAGTGCCGCGCGAGCGATATTCCCTTCGATCCGGCCCTAGTCGATTTCGTGATCTTCGAGCTGCACGCACGCCTCGGCGTGCCGCTGCTGGCCTGCCACCCACGCGACCTGCTGGGGCTGGCGGTAGATCGACTGCGTTACTGGGGCGAAGAAGCACCCGACCGGGAGGTGCTCGCCTGGGCCTGGCAAACCTATTTCGGTGATTTCTCGGACAGCGACCGCCTAGGCGGTGACGGCAATACGAGCGGGAGGAGTGCGTCATGAAGAAGAAAGGCATTGCCACGATGTTTGTCATCTCGATATTGATGGCCGGTGGCGCGGCCCTGATCGCCATGAGCTGGATGGAGCAGCAAAGTGACGAGCACGATGCCTTGGCCGAGGCCGGCCAGGTGGTAGTGGCCGCGCTGCAGATTCCCTTCGGCACCACGGTACAGGCAAGCGACCTCAAGGTACTGCGGCTGCCGCCCGACTCGGTACCGCCTGGCAGTTTTAATGAAATTGAGGGTGTGGTGGGGCGGGTCAGTAACCAGGTGATTTATGCCGGCGAGATCCTGCATGAGGGCCGTGTGGCCGAACACCTGGGCGGCAGCGCCCTGGCGGCGCTGCTCGACCCCGGCATGCGGGCCATGAGCGTACGCGTCGATGACGTGGTCGGCGTGGCCGGCTTCCTGCTGCCGGGCAACCGGGTGGACGTGGTTTCCAGCAAGCGCAACGGCAGCCGCGACAGCTTCGAGTCGAAGACGGTGCTGCAGAACCTCAAGGTACTGGCGGTGGACCAGATCGCCAGCCAGGAGCGCGACGGCCCGGTCATCGTGCGCGCGGTAACGCTGGAGGTGGCTCCCTCCCAGGCGGAAACCCTGGTCAAGGCTACCCAGGAGGGCAAAGTGCAGCTGACCCTGCGCAACCCGTTGGATCCAGAAGAGAAACCCGACCTGCTGGCGGCCCAACGTGAGTTGCTCGGCGTCGAGCCGCCCCGCGAGCGTAGCTCGCCGCCGTCACCGCGCACCACCGTCGCCCAGGCGCCGCGCCGGGTGACAGTGATCCGCGGCACCCAGTCGAGCACCGTGACCGTACGCAACTGAAGCCGACAGTGAAGCGGCAGGAGACAAGGCGGCGGTGCCGTCTGGATAAGAAAAATGTGGTGATACCGGCGTGTTGCCACGACTCACTAGCAGTCAGGCAGGGAGAATCGACATGGTCATTCGAAACGAGGCTTGGAAGGGGCTGTTATGGGCTCTGTTGACAGTAACCGTCCTGGGGTGGGACATCGAGAGCGAGGCTCAGGAGTCAACGCGCAGCGTGGCGATGCCAATCGAGGGTCGAACGGTTGCGGTGGCGGTGGCACTGAACAAGGCCCAGGTATTGCAGTTCCCCCGGGCGGTGCGGGTGGTGTCGGTGGGAAATCCCGAGATCGCCGATATCGTGGTGATGGGCTCGCGGCAGATCTACGTGCTGGGCAAGTCCACCGGCACCACCAACGTGGTGCTGTGGGACCAGTCGGAGAATATCGAGGGCACCCTCAACGTGACCGTCACCCATGACCTCGAGACGCTCAAGAGCAATCTTCACGAACTGCTGCCAGGCGAGAGCATCCAGGTGCGCTCGGCCCAGGATGGCATCGTGCTCAGCGGCGAAGTCTCCAGCGCCGAGCGCCTCGAGACCGCGTTGCGGCTGGCCAATCGCTACGCCGGCGGCGAGGAGGGCATCGTACTCAACCTGATGCAGGTGGGCGGGGCACAGCAGGTGATGCTCGACGTCAAAGTGGCAGAGGTGTCGCGTTCGCTGGTCAAGCGGCTCGAGGCCAACTTCAACGTCTTCAACGTGGGTTCGTCGGCATTCCGCGGCGGAGCGGTCAGCGGGGGGGCGAGTTTTCCCGATGCCGTTTTCGAGGGGGCAGAAGGCCTGGGAGGCCGGCTGCCGGTTTTCGGCGGTGGAACGCCGATCGGCCCGGTTGTCGATGAGTTTGCCCCCGCGACGGCCACCATTGCGGATACCGGCATCTTCGCCAGCTACCTGCGAGGCGACTACCTGCTCAACCTGGTGCTGGACGCCGCCAGCCGCGAGGGCGTGGCCAAGATCCTCGCCGAACCCAACCTGACCACCCTGACCGGACAGCCCGCTCGCTTCCTGGCCGGCGGCGAATTTCCCATTCCCGTGCCTCAGGGCGACGGTCAGGTGGCCATCGAGCACAAGGAGTTCGGGGTAGGGCTTGGCTTCCTGCCGGTGGTGCTGGACTCCGGCACGATCAATCTTCAGGTGGATGTCTCCGTTTCCGACCTGGTGCCGGCCAATAGCCTGCAGGTGGGGGTCGGCAGCGGAGTGAGCACCCAGTTCTTCGTCCCCGCGCTGTCCAAGCGTAGCGCCAGCTCCACCGTGGAGCTGGCCACCGGCCAGACCATAGCCATCGCCGGCATGCTCAACGAGAGCCTGCGCGAGAACGTCTCCAAGATGCCCGGGCTGGGAGAGGTACCGGTGCTGGGGGCACTGTTTCGTAGCCAGGAATATATCAAGGAGCAGACCGAACTGGTGATCTTCGTCACCCCGCGTCTGGCTCGTTCCTTTTCGCCCGATCAGGTGCGCCTGCCCACCGGTTCCTTCGTCCCGCCGAGCGATCTCGAATTCTATCTGCTGGGTAGCTTCCGGTCCCTCGAGGAGGGTGGCAGCCAGCGTCCGCGGCCCTCGAGCCTGGACCTGGAAATGATGTCGAGCCGTCGGGAAGGCGGTACCGAAGGGCGTTTCGGCCATGACCTCTGAACGCTGCTCACTAATGCTACTCCGGCCTAGCCAAGGGGAATGCACCATGACCGATTACCACATCAAGAGAGTTACTGCGCACCGGGGCGGCAATGCCGCGGGGGCCATTCGCTGCTTGGGATTTTTAGCCCTCGCCCTGGTGCTTTCAGCGTGCACGGCACCGCGGCCGGGGGCCGATCTGCCCCCCTACGGCGACACCGTTCGACATACCAGGGAAATCCAGACCTATGAACCGGGTGATGCCGTACCGCCGCTGCATGGTGCCAAGGCGGCCGAGGCAATGCGTACCTATCGCTTGCCGCCCGCTGGGGCTCCGCTGGCGCCAGGCGCCATGCAGTGAAACGGGCTGCCCAGCCACACTGCCGGCCGCAACAAGAGCGCAACAGGATTGGCTTGAGGCCAGCAACTTCGATAACAAGCAGGTGACACGATGCGCAGACAGCTCGAGATTCAGCTGACGGGAAGGTCCCAGGAGCAGCTGCGGTCCCTGGAGGCGCTCTTGTGCAGCCAAGGCGATATCCAGGTGAACTCACGGCTGATGGTCAATGGCAACATCGATCCCCTGGAGGGGGTCTCGCCGCTGCCCGATGCGCTGGTACTGCTGGTCGGCGATCACTGGGAGGCGGAACTCATGGCAATTTGCGAACGACCGGCCAGCGAGCGTCCACCGCTACTGGTGGTTGGGCCGAAGGGCAATGTGGAGCTGATCCGGCTTGCCATGCGCGCCGGTGCTCGTGATTTTTTCTCCCCCCCAATCGACGACGGCGAAATCATCCAGTTCTTGCGTGAGCTGGCACGCGATCGCCCGAAGGTCTCAGGGCGGGAATGCCGCACAACAGCGGTGATCAACGCCAAGGGCGGTTCCGGCGCCAGCCTGGTGGCGGCCAACCTGGCCCACCGGCTGGCCCGCAATGACCGCAGCACGGTGCTGGTCGACATGGACGTTCAATTCGGCTGCCTTCCGCTCTATTTCAACCTTGTACCCGATCACGGCCTGGTACGGGCCTTGGAATCCGCCGACAACCTGGATGCACTGGCCATGGCAGCCTACGTACAACAGCACGATAGCGGGTTGGGGCTACTCGCCTCATCGCCAGAGGACCGTGCCAGCTTGGCTGAGGTGCCCGAGGCGCGAGTCGAACAGGTGCTGGAGGTGCTGGGTCAGGCCCATGACGAAGTGGTAGTGGACTTGCCACGCTGGATCAATGGGGCAACCGCCTGCGTGTTGGAGCGGGCCGACCGCGTGCTGATGGTGATGCAACAAAGCGTGGCCCATCTCCATGACGCCCAGCGTCTGCGCGATGTGCTCGTTCATGAGCTTCGGATCTCGCCGGCGCGGATCAGCGTAGTGGTCAACCGCTACGACAGGAAGAACGATGTCGACCTCAATGCCATCGGCAATGCCTTGCCGGGGCTGTCGCTGCACACCCTGCCCAATGATTTCAAGCGCGCCAGCCACAGCATCAACATGGGCAGCCCCCTGCGTGACATCGCCCCCAAGGCACCGCTGACACGCCAGATCAAGGCGTTGGTCGAGGCGCTGGATGCTCCATCGGGGCATGGCGCAGTCAGAAAACGCTCCTTGCTGGGCTGGGCGCTGCCTCTCCGGCACTGAGCAAGCCGACAGGGTTTCGACGAGAAGCGACAAGTTCACTGATGACTGACCGGAACGAACAGGCATCAACGGGGTGCACTCAGGAGAAAGGCCATGATTCCGCGCGAGCGTACAGTTTCCGATCACAATAGCGAATTACGCGCCGGCTGGGCCGGGCGCGGTGCCGGCCGGTTGTCGCAGGAGGAGCAGGAGTACAAGCAGAAGCTCTTCCGCAAGCTGGTCAAGGTAATGGACCTGACCCTGCTGAGCACGCTGGACGAACGAGAGGCGCGCCTGCAGGTGCAGCAGGTGTGCGAGTCGCTGATGAGCAAGGAGACCTTGCCGTTCAACGCCGGAGTACGCCAGCGTATCGTCACCGAACTGCAGGACGAGGTGCTGGGTCTGGGCCCGCTGGAAACCCTGCTCGCCGACAAGTCGATTTCCGACATCTTGGTCAACGGCACCACACCCATCTACGTGGAGCGGCGCGGCAAGCTGGAACAGACCACGCTGCGCTTCGACAGCGACGCTCATCTCATGAGCATCATCGATCGTATCGTTTCAAGCGTCGGGCGGCGTGTTGACGAGTCTTCCCCCATGGTCGATGCGCGCCTCAAGGATGGTTCGCGGGTCAACGCGGTCATCCCGCCGCTGGCCATCGATGGACCCATTCTCTCCATACGCCGCTTCGCCGTGGAACGTCTGGGTATCGACAGCCTGATCGAGTACGGCAGTGTATCGCCGGAAATCGCCCGCCTGCTCGAGAAGGTCGTCCATGGACGACTCAACGTGCTGGTCTCCGGCGGTACCGGTGCCGGCAAGACCACCTTGCTCAACGTGCTCTCGAGCTTCATTCCCCACGATGAACGTATCGTTACCATTGAGGATTCCGCCGAGCTGCAGCTCCAACAGCCACATGTGGGGCGGCTCGAGACGCGCCCACCCAATATCGAGGGCAAGGGCGAGATCAGCCAGCGCGACCTGGTGCGCAACAGCCTGCGCATGCGTCCCGACCGAATCATCGTCGGTGAGGTACGCGGGGGCGAAGCTTTCGACATGCTGCAGGCGATGAACACGGGCCACGACGGCTCGCTGACCACCATCCATGCCAACACGCCCCGCGATGCATTGACGCGCATCGAGAACATGGTGGCCATGAGCGGCTTTCAGTTGCCACCGCAGGCGTTGCGCTCGCAGATCGCCTCGGCCATCGACGTGGTAGTGCAGGTCGAGCGCCAGGAGGATGGCGTGCGCCGCCTGGTCAGCGTGCAGGAGGTCAATGGCCAGGAGGGCGAGATCATCACCATGTCGGAGATCTTCCGCTTCGACCGCGAAGGGGTGGATGCCGAGGGCAAGGTGGTCGGCCGCTACGTGGCGACCGGCGTGGTGCCGGGCTTCCACGATCACCTCAAGCGGCGCGGGCTCGATCCGGGCCTGGAGATCTTTCAGAACGCGGGAGGCGTGCGGTCATGGATCTGAGCGGCCTGCTTGAGATCGAGCTTTCCGACGAGATCATTGTCGTCGGCATGATCTTCATTGCCGTCTTCCTGCTAATGCAGAGCTTCCTGGTGCCCGCCTTCGGCGAGAATCGCCAGGCGCAAAAGCGACTAAAGAAGCGCCTACGGGCGATCAATAGCGATGCTCAGCAGGGCACCGCAACGCTGATACAGAGCAAGTACCTGCGCGAACTCTCCCCCTTGGAGCGTTTACTGGAACGCCTGCCAGGCATGGAGCGTCTGCATCAGCTCATCGAACAGGCTGGGCAGGAGACGCCTGCCTATCGGGTAGTGCTCTACTCGGTTTGCCTGGGCGGCGTCAGCGGGGTGGCCGGCTATCTGCTGCTGCCTCAGCCGTTGCTTGGCGTGCTGCTGGGTCTGGGCGTGGCGGCCTTCCCCTTCATGCGCCTGACACGCGCCCGCAAGCGTCGCCTGGCACGTTTCGAGGAGCAGTTGCCCGATGCGTTGATCATCATGGCCCGCGCCCTGCGCGCCGGTCATCCCTTCAGTGACGCCATGCAATTGGTGGCTGAGGAATTGGCAGATCCCGTCGCCAGCGAGTTTCGCATTGCCTTCATGGAAATAAATTATGGCGGCGATGTGCGCGGCTCCTTGCTTGGCCTGCTGCGGCGTGTGCAGAGCGTGACGGTCATGATCTTCGTCACCTCGGTTCTGATTCAGAAGGAGACCGGTGGCAACCTCGCCGAGCTGCTCGACAACTTAGCTGCCGTGGTGCGCGAACGCTTCCGCTTCCAGCGCAAGGTGCGCACCCTCTCGGCCGAGGGGCGAATGGCTGGCTGGATTCTTTCGCTGCTGCCTTTCGCCCTGGGAGGAATTCTCATGCTGATCAATCCCGAATTCATACCGATGCTCACCGAGGACCCCTTGGGCCGCCAACTGGTCGTGGTGGCTTTCGTCATGGTGGTCATCGGCATCCTGTGGCTGCGCAAGATCGTGCGTGTCGAGGTGTGAGGAGGCGATGAAATGGAAACTCTCCTGATATGGCTGCAGCCAATGAGTGATTGGTTGGGTGACCCAGCGGCGGCACGGCTAGGTTTTGCTGGCCTGCTTGGGTTGGCGGTCTTTGCCTTTCTTATCGCGCTGATGATGGTGGTGATGGGTCTTTCCGATCCATTGCGCCGCCGCCTGCGCCGCCTGGAAACAGCGGCGGCTGGTGGTACGACGGGTGCCCAAACGGGCCTTCGCGAATGGCTCGGCCCCATGGGCGAGCGCCTGGTGCCTACTGAGGAAGAGGCCAGGAGCCGCATTGCGCGGGACCTCCGCCGCGCCGGCAAGCGCACGCCAGGGGCGCTCAACACCTTCTTCGGCATTCGCCTGCTATTCACTGTAGTGCCTCCGCTGTCCATGTTGATGGTGCTGCCCTTCCTGCGCATTCCGCTCAACATAGGGGCCTTATTGATTGCTTGTCTGGCGGTAGCGGGTTATCTGCTGCCGCGCTTCTGGCTTGATCGGGCCATCAAGGTGCGCTCGAAACTGATCAGCCGTGGCCTGCCTGATGCTCTCGATCTGCTGGTGGTATGCAGTGAGGCGGGGCTGGGCCTGGGAGCCGCCATCCAGCGCGTGGCGCGCGATCTTGAGATCAGCCACCCGGAGCTGGCCGATGAACTGCACCTCTACGGTTTGCAGACCCGGGCCGGCATGGATAACAGGACGGCATTGCGTGACCTCGAGGAGCGCACCGGCGTCGAGGACGTCCGCGGGCTGGTCACCACCCTGCTGCAGAGCATGCGCTTCGGTACCAGCATCGCCTTGACCTTGCGCCTGTTCGCCGCGGAACTGCGCGACAAGCGCACCCAGCAGGCGGAGGAGCGAGCCGCCAAGGTCAGCACCAAGATGCTTTTCCCGCTGATCTTCTGCATTCTGCCGAGCTTCCTGCTGGTGACACTGGGGCCGCCGATTCTGGGCGTGATCGCAGCGTTTTCCCGGCAGGGACTGTAGTGACAAACGCCGTTACCGTGACGGGGCGAGAACTGAAGAGGTACATGACATGAAAAATCTCAAGAAGAAGGCGAACTGTGCCGTTTTCCTGCTGGCCCTAGGTCTCGCTGGCTGTGCGACGACCGACCGGCCGACAGGCTCGGATCCCTACGCGGCGCTGGGTAGCGATGCTTCCCCTGTGGAGTACGGTACGGCGTTTCCCGTCGCATCGCCGGAAGAGGCCTACCGCAACGGTGCCGCCGCGATGCGCGCGCGCGATCCCGACCGTGCTCTATTCGAGTACCTGCGCGGCCTGCGCATGGAAAGGACCCCCCAGGCGGATCCGCTCTACTACGTGGGGATCATTCACCATGGGCGGGGCAACCAAGACCTGGCGGAGAAGGCTTACCGCTGGGCGCTGGAGGTGGACGACAGCCACGTGGGGGCGCGCACGGCACTGGGCGTCGCCCTGCTGGAACAGCGCGAGTACGACGCTGCCGAACAGCACCTTCAGCCGCTGGTGTCGCGGCCCGGTGCGCCCTGGCAGGCGCACAACGCCCTGGGCGTGATCGCCGATATACGCAGCGAGTTCGAACTGGCTCGGGGCCACTACGAAAAAGCGCTCGAGGCCGGCCCCAATACGCCGCTGGTGCTCAACAACCTGGGCTATTCCCGTTACCTGGCCGGCGACTGGGATGGCGCCCGGCAATCGCTGCGCCGCGCGGTGAGTGCCAACCCCGGCTATGAGCTGGCCTGGCGCAACCTTGGCCTGGTATACGCCCGCGAGGGGGACTTCGAAACGGCGGTCGAGGCGGTGGCGCGCAATGGGGACCGCGCCAAGGCTTACAACGACATCGGCTACATCTCGATGCTGGAAGGGCGCTACGAGGATGCCATGGGGTTCTTCGAGGAAGCAATGCGCCTGTCGCCAGCCTATTACATTACGGCAAGCCAGAATGCCAGGAACCTGGACAACCTGATGCGGCGTAGCAGTAACACGCAGACTGCCAACTAGGGCATGAAGGGGAGAGGCGGCCATGAAAAGGGTGCGCTCGTTACATAAGCAGCAAGGGGCGGAAGTGGTCGAGTTTGCGCTCACGGCTGTACTGCTGTTCATCCTGCTGTTCGGCATGATCGAGTTCAGCGTTGCGCTTTATGACAAGGCGGTATTGACCAACGCGAGTCGTGAAGGTGCTAGGACGGGGATACTCTTTCGCCCCCAGCCTCGGAATGCATCAGAGGCAAATTCTTTTAAATGCAATGAGTCGCAACAAGGTGAGGATGAAGATGTCCGAAGCGCTGTTTGCGGGTATGCCGAGCAGTACCTGATTTCGCTGGGTGGCCCGGCGGAATTGGCCATCAGCGTTGTACGCTCGGATGCCAATATGCCGCCAGGTAACGAGGTAGAGGTGACCGTTGATTATTCCTACCAATTTCTTCTGTTGCCGGGCTTCATCGGTACCTTGGGGGATCTCATCGAGATCCAGGCTGTCACCAGCATGCGGGCTGAGTAGTCATGAATAATGTCAAGATGGTTCGGGTTACGCGCCGCTGGGGTGCAAGACAGCGGCAGAAGGGGGTGTCGGTCGTTCTCGTGGCCGTTTCTCTCGTTGTCCTGTTGGGTTTCATGGCGCTTGCCGTAGATGTCGGAAATCTCTATGTGGCCAGAAACGAGCTGCATAACGCCGCGGATGCGGGCTCCCTAGCGGGGGCACGCTTCCTGTACGTGAAAGATGGCTCCTGGGTTAATGATGGTATGGAAGCCTACGATCCGGATGATCCGAACGATCCCTTCAAGAGCGCTGAGGTTCGGGCAAGGGAGGCGGCAGAAGCCAACAATAGCCAGAATTCACCGGTAGAGGTGCGTGTTGAGGAAACGGTAAGAGGCCACTGGAGTTTCGCTAATCAGGCCTTTACGCCCAACATGAGTGCTGTCGAACCGGTGGATCTCTTTGGGGAAGAGGCGTCTACGGAAGAGCTGGATAAAAACATCAATTTTATCAATGCTGTGCAGGTGGTGACGGAACGGAATAAGACGCCTGTCGAAACGTTTTTTGCGCGTGTCTTGGGCATAAATAATGTAGAAGTAACAGCCCGCTCGGTGGCCTATATCGGCTTTGCCGGGACGTTGCGGCCACAGGATGTCGATCAGCCCATTGCGTTGTGTAAACAGGCGCTGCTGGATCCCAGTGGTAACTACTCATGCGATGTGGGTCGCTTCATACCCGACGGCGACCAGACAGGAGGCTGGACCAACTTCGAGCATGATACCACAGGTGCCACCAATGCAAATGAACTTCGCGATCTTGTCGAGGGAGATGGCAATGAAAACGAAATGTACTTCGGCGAGGATATCGCCACCAACAATGGCCAAGTGCAGACAGCATTTCAAGCCTTTCATGACCGTTGGGTAGATGAGACGAATAGAGAGATTACCTGGACGCTGACACTGCCAGTTATCGATTGCGAGGATGGCGTCGCACCCAGTAATCGGCTGGTGGGCGCTGTGACGGTGCATATTGTCTGGGTCGTAAGCAATGCCCAGGAGACCAAGATCGATGAATTTGCGCCTGAGCGCATGGATCTCGCTCCTGATTCCGAAGACGTCGAGTGGCCAGGTTCCTGGGAGCACGCCAGTACGGATGGGCAAGAGCGCTGGGATGATTTTACCGAGCACTTTGGGCTGCAGTTTCAGAATGGTGACCCAGCGGATTGGCGCAAGATGAGCATCTACTTCCTGCCCAGTTGCAGCGTTCACGAACCTAAAGGGCAGACCGGCGGGGAAAATTTTGGGATTTTGGCCGAGATTCCGGTCCTGGTGAACTGATGTCCTCTTTGGCGCTGACCGGCTCCCTGCCTTTGCGGTCAGCGCCCTTTTTCTTCAGCAGTCAGTCATGGATGAAATCGACCGGCGAGGTCAGCGTTTGGCGCGATATGTCAGGGATGGAAGCGGAACTCCTGGACGAGGCGGGGAGCAGCGGTGCGGTGAACGTGCCGCGGCGAAGCAGGTCCTGGCGGTAGAGCGTCGGTGTCTGGCCGACATACTTCTGGAAGGTACGCGTAAAATAGGAGAGATCGCGAAACCCGACGCTGAAGCAGACATCGGTAATCGAGACCTTCGGGTTCGCCAGCAGGCGCTGCGCCTCGGTGATGCGCTTCTCGAGCAGGAATCCCTGGAAGGTGGTGTTGGTCAGCTTTCGAAACAACCGGCTGAGCTGGAAGGCACTCATCCCGCAGCGCTCGGCCACTTCCGCCTGTGCGACCTTCTGGTGCAGGTGCTGCTCGATATAGCTGATGGCGAGAGCCAGCTGCGCCTGCGGCCCCCCCGGAGCGACACAGCGCAGTCGAGCTTCCGGCGGGATCTGGTTGCTTACATCGTGTGCCTTGCGCGCTACCGCCCGGGATGCGGTGGGCTGACGCAGCTTATCCAGTGTTTCCACCACTGTGAGCAAGCGAACGAGATCGACCGGCTGCACGAAGTAATCCCATACCCGGGTTCGAAAGGCCCAGACGGCCAGGCTTTCGGAGTGTGCCTGGGTGATCATGAGCAGGGGAACCGAGGCGGCGCGCTGCTTGGCCTGTCTCAGGTCGGTCAGGCCTTTCAGGTCGGGATAGTCGAATTCGAAGCAGGCAGCGATTGGTGGGTGTGCAAGCAGGATGGGAAGCGGATCCTGATCGTTCTTTACGAACTGTATCGGATACCCTTTGTCTCGCAGGGCGCGGACATAATCTTGTTCTATCGGATCATTGAGTGTACGGAGCACAACGAGAACGTAGGCATGGGTGGACATTGGCAGTGTCCCTCCTGAGTCCCTTGCGTGATAACGCTTTATGAGTTCTTTTTTGGTTCTTTCTAGTTGTAAATATTTATTAATTGAGAATGGATTAGCGTAATGTTTTGTGATGGGTGTGTCTTATCCACTGTAATTGAATGTGACGAAATGCCTGGATTATATTTCTCATCCTTTAGTCGTACGCATTTACCAAAAAAACTGCATCAGGAATTTTGGAATAAAGTTCACGAGAACTAGGAACATCAGCCGGTTAGGCCGTCACGGCTTGGCTACGCGGCGGAGGGTTCTGCTAGAATCTGCTCTTTTTCTCCCAACGGACAAGCCATGCCGTCTCCAGGATTCGATGTCGTGATCGTCGGCGCCGGCGCTGCCGGGCTGATGTGCGCCCTCACGGCGGGCTATGCCGGGCGGCGCGTGCTGCTACTCGATCATGCCAACAAGCCCGGCAAGAAAATTCTGATGTCGGGGGGAGGGCGCTGCAATTTCACCAACCTGGCTACCGGGCCGGCCAACTTCTTCTCGTCCAACCCGCATTTCTGCATTTCGGCGCTGAAACGCTACCGTCCGGAGCATTTCGTCGAGCTGGTGGAGCGGCATGGCGTCGATTACGTGGAGAAGGCACCGGGCCAGCTGTTCTGCGCCCACTCCGCCAAGGAGCTACTCGACGTGCTGCTTACCGAATGCGAATGGGCCGGGGTGGAGCTGCGCCTGAAAACAGCCGTCGAGCGTATCGAGCCAACCGGCGGGGGCATGCGGCTCGTCACTTCCACGGGGCGCATCGAAGCCGGTGCAGTGGTGATTGCAAGTGGTGGACTATCGATCCCCACCATGGGCGCCACCGGCTTCGGCTACGACATCGCCCGCCAGTTCGGCCTGGAGGTGACCGAGACGCGCCCGGCACTGGTGCCTTTCACCTTGACCTCACAGTGGAAGGCGCGCGCCGCCGACCTGGCCGGTGTGGCCTGCGACGTGGCGGTGAGCACCGTGCGTGCCGGCCAGCGCCTGGGGCCGGGGCGTGAGCGACGCTATCGCGAGCCAATGCTGTTCACCCACCGCGGCCTGTCCGGACCGGGCATGCTGCAGATCTCGAGCTACTGGCAGCCCGGCGACGAACTCGAGATCGACCTGTTGCCGAATATATCGGTCGGCGAAGCGCTCGCGTCGGCGCGTCGTGACACACCGCGTCGCCAGCTCTCCACCTGGCTCGGCGAACGTCTGCCACGGCGCCTGGCTCAGGCGTTGACCGAGTGGCACGGCGAGGATCCCGTCCTGGCCGAACTCTCCAATACCCGCATCGAGTCCTGGCACGGACGCCTCGGCCACTGGCGCCTCAAGCCTGCCGGGACCGAAGGCTGGCGCACCGCCGAGGTGACCCTGGGCGGTGTCGACACGGCTTCCATCTCGTCGAAGGATTTCAGCGTCGAGGGTCTGCCGCAGCTGCGTTTCATCGGCGAGGTGCTCGACGTTACCGGCGAGCTCGGCGGGTACAACTTCCAGTGGGCCTGGGCCTCGGGCGTGGCGTGTGGCAATTCGCTTTAGGCTGAGCCTGGGTACCTGAAAACTGCCTTGCTGGTCGGGTTACGCGCACTTTGTTCGCCAGCGGCCTTGTTCGCCAGGGCCTTTTGGCATTCGAATGACAAAATTTTACGCAACGTAACCGGGCGCCTGGGGAGGGGTTGCTAGGCTTGGGAGAATTGGTTCCCCATGGATGTGGTTCGTCACAGGAGTGCGCCATGCCCCCCCAAGCCCAACAGTGGGAAAGCCCACACCAGCTGGAAACGCCAGATACCCTGCACACCAAGGAGTGGATGAGACGCTACCAGCGCATTCGCCGAGCCTCCGAGCAGCTGTGTGAGCCGCTCTGCACCGAGGACTACGTGATCCAGAGCATGGATGACGTCAGCCCGCCGAAGTGGCATCTCGCCCACGTCACCTGGTTCTTCGAAGCCTTCATCCTTGTCCCTTTCCAGTCCCGCTATCGAACGCTCGACTCCGCTTACGACTTTCTTTTCAACTCCTACTACGAGACCCACGGTGTGCCGTTCCCACGGCCCCGGCGTGGAACGCTGTCACGCCCCACAGTGGCCGATGTCTACCGCTTTCGTGCCCATGTCGATACGGCAATGGCGGAACTGCTCGAATCGCCGCCGCCCGAGCATGTCGAGGAGATACTGCGTCGCGTGGAGCTGGGGCTGCACCATGAGCAGCAGCATCAGGAGCTGCTGCTCATGGATATCAAGCACATCCTGGCCCAGAACCCGCTATGCCCCGCCTATCGTGACGACCTGTCGCCGCCGCTGGAAGACGCGCCTGGCGAGCTGGCCTGGCTCGGCTACCCAGCGGGCATCCGCTCCATCGGTGACGACCTGAAGTCCGGGTTCGCCTACGACAACGAGGGGCCTGTGCATCGCCAGTTTCTCGAGGCGTTCCAACTGGGCAATCGCCCGGTGACCAACGGTGAGTTCCTGGCTTTCATCGAGGATGGTGGCTACTCGCGCCCGGAGCTGTGGCTTTCCGACGGCTGGCAGCAGGTCGGTCAGGACGGCTGGCAGGCGCCGCTGTACTGGGTGAAGCGCGACGACGGTTGGTACCACTTCACCCTGGGCGGAATGCGCCGGGTGGATCCGCAGGCGCCGGTGGTCCACGTGAGCTTCTACGAGGCCGATGCCTATGCCCGCTGGGCCGGGGCACGCCTGCCTAGCGAGGCGGAGTGGGAGGTGGCCGCACGCGACGTGGCCATGAAGGGTAATTTCGTCGAGAGCGACCATCTTCAGCCGGTAGCCGCACCGGCCCAGGCCCAGAGCCTGAGCCAGCTGTTCGGCGACGTCTGGGAGTGGACCGGCAGTGCCTATCGCCCTTACCCGGGATTTCGCACCCTGCCGGGCACGCTTGGCGAGTACAACGGCAAGTTCATGTCGGGGCAGATGGTGCTGCGCGGCGGCTGCTGTGCCACGCCGGCCGATCATATTCGCCCGACCTATCGCAACTTCTTTCCGCCACACGCCCGCTGGGCGTTCTCCGGTTTCCGTCTCGCCAGGGAGGCATGACATGGATTCGCTCGTACGCTTTCACGACCAGCACCCGCCAGAGGCGGCGGGTTCGCTTTACGAAGAGCTGTTGGCCGGGCTCAGCGCAACGCCCAAGCATACTTCCCCCAAGTTCTTCTACGATCGCCGCGGCTCCGAGCTATTCGATGCCATCTGCGTGCAGCCCGAGTACTATCCGACCCGCACCGAGGAGGCAATCTTGCGCTCCGCCGCCGCCGATATTGCCGAGGTGGTCGGCCGCGACGCCACACTCATCGAGCTGGGCAGCGGTGCCAGCCGCAAGGTGCGGCTGCTGCTCGAGGCGCTGCATCCGGCCTGTTACTTGGGCGTGGATATCTCTCGCGACTTCCTGCTCGAGAGTACGCGCCGCCTGGCGACGGACTATCCCTGGCTCGAGGTGCATGCCGCCTGCGCCGACTTCTCGCGCCCCATGGCCTGGCCGGACGGCCTGGCAGGCGAACGTCCGGTGGCCTTCTTTCCCGGTTCGAGCATTGGCAATTTCACGCCCGAGGAGGCCGAAGGTTTTCTAAAGCGGCTGACCACGTTGCTACCTGTCGGTGGAGGGCTGCTCATTGGCGTCGATCTGATCAAGGACCGGGCGATTCTCGATGCCGCCTACAACGACGCCGCAGGCATCACAGCGGCATTCAACCTCAACCTGCTGGAACGACTGCGTCACGAGTTCGAGGCCGAGGTGGAGCCTCAGGCGTTTCGTCATCAGGCTTTCTTCAACGAGGCCGATTCCCGCATCGAGATGCACCTGGTGAGCTTGCGCGATCAGGCCATCCGCGTGGCGGGGGAGCGGGTAGACTTCGAGGAGGGCGAGAGCCTGCATACCGAGAACTCCTACAAGTACAGTGTCGCTGGCTTCCGCGAGTTGGCCGGCCGCGCCGGTTTCGAACCGAGGGCTCACTGGATCGACCGCGACTCGCTGTTTTGCATCCATTACCTGGAGCGTGCCGCCTGATGGCCTTGAAGGTAATCCGGTCTATGCTGCATGACAGAACCACGCTGGAAGCAGAGGGCTCGCGCCATGACCATGATTGCGATTCAGGATTCTGCCGAATCCGAGGTGTCTCCGTTCGCCGATCGTATCGTCGACGAAGCCGTGCGCCAAGCCGAAGAGCGGGGCTGGCAGGCGGTTCGCCTCTCCGAGGTGGCGCATAGCCTCGGACTGCCGATGTCCGTAGTGCTGGAGCGCTTTCGCGACAAGGATGACGTGGCCAATGCCTGGTTCCGGCGTGGCTGGCGCGCCATGCTGGCGACCAAGCCCGATACCTTCGACGACTGGCCGGAGCGGGTGCGCATCGAACACTGCCTGCAGGCCTGGTTCGACACCTTCGCCGCCCATCGGCGGGTCACCGTGCAGATGTTGAGATCCAAGGCGCACCTGCCGCATCCGCATACTTGGGTGCCGATGGTCTTCGACTTGTCGCGTACCGTCCAGTGGCTGCGCGAGGCGGCTCGGCTCGAGGCGCGATACGGTACTCGCCGTGCCCAGGTGGAGGAGATGGCGTTGACCAGTCTGTTCCTGGCGGCCCTGGCGGTATGGTCTTCCGACACCAGCGAAGGCCAGCGCCGTACACGGCGCTTCGTCGAGAAACGTCTCAAGCGCGGCGAGAGCTGGATGAAATGGGTGCCGGGCGTCACCCACCGGCGTCATCATGCTGAGGCACAGCTATAAAGCGGTACCACTCGGGGCCTTCACCGAAGTCAGCGGACCTGCTGCAGGAGGCGCAGTGCGCGGTTGAGCAGCAGGCCGCCGGCAGCGAGTCGTTTTACTACGCGGATGAGCGAGCTTGGCTTGCGTGCGCCGCCGACCAGCAGGGCACCGCCGGCCAGGTATATCACCCCCCGGTAGCGCTTGAGGCGTTGCCAGCCTGCATCGAGGGAGGCGGAGGCGTGCTGCCAGCGATCCGCCGCGACCAGGATGTCGATGCGCTGCTGTTCTATGGTGGCGACGAGTTCAGCCTTGCGCTGCGCGCGGGACGGCTCGAGGCGCCGGTCATTGACGCTGCGTGTCACGGTGCTCCTCCACCAGGTGGCGGTCCAGGGCGAGCTGGGCCAGCGTTTCCTTGAGCAGGGTGTGGCGACGGGCCAGGCGCAGTGCCATCAGCGCGGTCAGACTGCCACCGGCAAGCAGCGTGGCGGCGCAGAGAAGAATGGCGGCCAGGCGGTGGGTATCCCAGAACAGAACCACCACCAGCAGTGCCAGCATGCTCAGCCCCAACAGCATCAGTACCAGGCTGAGACCCAGCAGCAGCAGCAGGGTGACGAGCCGAGCGCGCTCCTCCTCGAGTTCCAGCACGGCGAGACGCAGACGCGTCTCGCCGGTGGCCACCAGGCTTGCCAGCAGGCGCTTGCCGATTTCGAACAGGCGTTGTACCGGTCCGTCACTCGACGCCATCAGCGGCGCCCGATGAGCATGCCGATGACGACGCCCATCGCGGCGCCAATGCCGATGCTGGTCCAGGGGTTATCGTGCACGTAGCGGTCGCAGGCGTCGGCCTGGTGGTGCAGGCTATCGCGGGCTTCGCCGTAGAGTCGTTCACCGCGGGCTTCGATACGCTCGCGTGTGTCCTTCAATCGCTTCTCGGCGCGCTCGCGGAGTTCCTTGACGTTGCTGCGCGAATCGTCAGCCGTGGCACTCACCAGTTCCTCGATGGTGCGGCTCAACTGATGCAGGTCGTCCTTCAGCTGCCGGGTGGTTTCGTCGGTATGCGGGGTGCGAGATGCCATGGCGGTCTTCCTATGACGTGAAATGAGATCACAGGCTCAGCATAGCATTAGCGACTACGACTTCAACGTCGCTTCGCTTCATGATTGACCGAGGTCACTCCGGAATCAGGGTGCTGCTGCCCGAGAAGATGGGGTTGAGACTGACCCCAATGCCGATGCGTTGGGTGCGGTGATCGTAGTCGATCATGCTGTCACCGTAGCCGTAGAAGTACTGGATATGACCGCGAACATTGCCGCGCAACGGCCAGGAATAATCCAGGCGGGTTCCCATGTGACCGGCGCTGGGATTGCCGTGCCACTGAACGGCCACTTCGTTGTCACCCATGCGATGGGCAACGGTGACCTCGCCATAGCCCATGTAGCGTTCGATATCGGGATTGTCGTCGTCGCTCTCCGACTCCGGCACTCGCCAGTGAGGGGCGACGCTGACCAGCCAGTCGTCCTTGAGGAAAGTCGACTCGAAAATGACGCGATTCCAGCTGCGTGACATGTCGCCCGAGCGACCGTTGGATTGGTGATTGAAGCTCACACGGTTGTTGATGTTGGTCCAGCCCAGCAGCGACCAGCGATTCTCGAAGTCGATGAAGAACTCCGGCTCGTAGTTGGTCTCGCGGAACGGCGAAGAGGAATCGGCATTGTAGGCCTGCCACCAGCTACGCTGGGTGTAGGCGAAGTAGAGATCGCCGCCGTAGTCGCCGAAGAGTCGCTCGATCAGGTTGAACTTGGCACTGAACTGGAACTTGACCTCGGCGCGGTCGGGTGTCCCGTCCTGGTCGACGTCACCGAAGACCGCCTCATTGGGGCGGCGGTCGTAATTCAGCGGCAGCAGGTAGTTGCGTCGGTGAGTGGTAATCGCAAAGGGGTTGCGCGATGACTCACGTTCGAGCTGGCGGCGTTCCTCCACGGGCTGCAGCTCTTGCTCCGAGGCGATGGTGAGCACCTCGCCCAGGCCGAGCCGGCGTTCGCCGGACTGCAACTGATCCTGGGTCAGCCGCTGGCGCAGCGAATCCAGCTCCTGACCGAGCGTTTCGATGCGCGCTTCTATCGCCGCGCGCTCTTCTGCGGTGAGCTGGCCCTCTTGGGCCGTGGCACTGCTGGTGGCCCCGGCCAGCAGCAACGCAAGAAGTGCCTGGGAAGACGTACGACTAAGCATCATGGCAGCGGGACCGAAGGAAGCGTGACTGTGAACGCCGTTTCTACCATGTTCGGGCCTTAAGTCAACCATGAGCCGAGCCGCCCCCGCCAAACATGGACGGAATGGGAATAGAAACGGCTTCCCATTGCCTTGCGCTGCTGCGGGGCCGAGAATCAGCACGAAGCCGCAAGATACCCTCCCATTGGAAGCAAGAGTGAAAGAATTGGCTTATCAAGTGCATTGTCGTCGCTGCTGGGCGGGCCGACCGGCCTGGCGCCTTCCCGCATGGTTCGTCCTGCTGCTGATGTCGTTGCTCGTCTGCGGTCGTGTAGTGGCCCAGGACACCCTGCCCGAGCGAGGGGTAGTGGAGGAACGCCTGACCGAACTTCGCCCCGAGGAAGGCGTCAGCGTAACCGAGGCCGAACAGCGCGATATCGATGCCTTGCAGGCTACGTTGAGCGCCCTCGAGCAGTTGCAAGGGGTGGAGGAGCGGCTCGAGGCTTTGGAGCAGCGGCTCGAGGAGGCACCTGGCGAACTGCTGCGCCTGGAGCGGGAGTTGCTTCAAGAGGAGGAGGCGGCGCTCGATCGCACGATCGCCGAACTCGATGACGTCCCGCTGGAGGAACTGGAGTATCGCCAGCAGGAGGCGGTGTTCGAGCTGCAGCAACAGCAGGATCGTCTGGCTGACGTCAACGCCCAACTGCTCTCCGCCCAGACCCTGCCGGAGCGTGCGCAGCAGGCCATTGCCGAGGCGATGCAGGAAGCCGAGCGTACGCGTCGCGAGCTCGACGCGCTGGAGGGCCAGGGTGTCAGTCAAGATTCACCGCAGCTGTGGCAGCTCAAGGTCGAGCGGCACCTGGCCGAGCGGACGCTGCGCCTGCGCCAGCGCGAATTGGGCAGCAACACGCGACTGCGCGAATTGGCGCAGCAACGGCGCGACCTGCTGACCCAGCAGATCGCGCGCCAGGAAGCCGAGCTTTCGCTGCTGCAGAGCGTGATCGACCGCCAGCGCCGCATGGCCACGGAACAGGCGATTGCCGATGCCGCGCGTGACGACCCGCTGCTCGAGGCCGGCCATCCTGTGCTGGAGCGTGCCCAGCAGATCAATCGCGATCTCAGCCTCGAACTGCTGCGGGCCAATGATCGTTACAACGGACTGGTGCGCGAGAGCCTGGCGACTCGCAGCCAGCTCGATCATGTACGCCAGCTCGAGCGTAGCCTCAACGAGCAGATCGAGGCGATACGCGGCAGCCTGTTGCTGTCACGTATCCTGCGTGAGCAGCGCCGCTCGCTGCCCCAGATCGATGCCAGGCGCAACCTGCAGGACGAGATTGCCGACCTGCGCCTTCGTCAGTTCGATCTGGTGCGCCAGCGCGATGCCCTGCGCCAGAGCGAACGCCTGGCCAATCAGCGCCTCGAGGAGGCCGGGATCGAGGTAAGCGAGGCACTGGTGGAATCACTGCAGGGCCTCTATCATTCGCGCCGTCAACTGGTCGATCAGCTCGAGCAGACCTACGGCAGCCTGCTGAGTGCGGCCATCGAGCTGCAACTCAACCAGCAGCAGCTGCTGGAAACCTCGCGTGAGCTGCGCACCACCATCGACGAGCAGCTGTTCTGGATTGCCAATACACGACCGCTGGACCTGGCCTGGTTCCGCCACCTCCCCGCTAACCTGAGCACTGAATGGCAGCAGGGCGAGTGGCGTGGAGTGCTGCCGGTGCACTGGCGTATCCCCGGGGCAGAAGCATTGGCAGGTGCCCCTCTCCTGCTGGTGGCGGGGTTGTTGCTGGGGCTACGCCGTCGCATACAGCGCCGATTGGCGATGCTGCACGAGCAGATCGGTCGGTTGCGCAGCGATTCCCAGGCGCATACACCGCTGGCGATTGGCCTCAACGCCCTGCTGGCCTTGCCAGGGCCGCTGACCCTGGCCGGCATTGGCGCTTCGCTGAGCAGCATCGAAGCAGGTATTTCGTCGGGCCTGGGCCAGGCTTTTCTGCATCTGGCCCTGGCCTGGGCCTTCATCGCCTGGTCGCGACGCTTGCTGGTACGCGACGGAGTGGCAACCAAGCACTTCTACTGGCCATCGGGCTATGTCTCGCGACTGCGCTGGCTGCTCGGCTGGCTCGGTGTGACACTGATACCCGTATTGCTGATTTCCGCGCTGGCCCGCGATGGCGAAATCAGCTTGACCACGCGTCCCATTGCACTGACGTTGCTGCTGGCCGGTATGGTGGCCATGAGCGTTCTGCTGGCACGGCTCATCCTTGCCCATACACCATTTTTCGGGGTCAAGCTGTTCCGCCTGATACTGGGTCTGATCATGGCCGCCGTACCGCTTGTGCTGGTGGGGCTGATCGTTTCCGGTTTCGAATACACCGCGCTGAGCCTGATCGGCCGCTTCGTCATTACGCTTTACCTGTTGGCGATGTGGATCCTGGTCGAGGCATCGGTGGTGCGCGGCCTGGCCGTGGCGGCCCGACGTCTGGCATTCAAGCGCGCGTTGACACGGCGTCGTGCCCAGGCCCAGGAGGGTGCCGAGGGCGGACTCGAAGTGGTCGAGGAGCCGCCGCTGGACATGGAGCAGATCAACCAGCAGTCGCTGCGTCTCTCCAAACTGTTCCTGCTGATCGGCTTTGTCCTGCTGTTCTACCTGGTGTGGTCCGACCTGCTCACGGTGCTGGGCTATCTGAAGGATGTCGCGATCTGGGATGCGGGAAAGGAAGGAGGGGGAGAACTCGTCACCAGCGCGCTGTCGGTTGCCGATATCTTTGCCGCAGTGTTGATCTTCGTGCTGACCCTGGTAATGGCGCGCAACCTGCCGGGCCTGCTCGAGGTCATGGTGCTATCGCGGCTGGAGCTCAAGCAGGGTAGCGCCTACGCCATCTCGACACTGCTTTCCTACACCATCGTAGGCACCGGGCTGGTAATGGCGCTGGCCACCCTGGGGGTGGCCTGGAGCCAGCTGCAGTGGCTGGTGGCGGCGCTGGGCGTAGGCCTGGGCTTCGGCCTGCAGGAGATCTTCGCCAACTTCGTCTCGGGCCTGATCATCCTGTTCGAGCGACCGGTGCGTATCGGCGACACCATCACCCTGGGCAACCTCACCGGCACGGTAAGCAAAATTCGCATTCGGGCCACCACGGTGACCGACTTCGACCGCAAAGAGATCATCATCCCCAACAAGACCTTTATCACCGACCAACTGATCAACTGGTCGCTGTCGGACACCATCACCCGGGTCGTACTCAGCTTCGGTGTCGCTTACGGCTCGGATCAGCGTCTGGTACACCGCTTGCTACGTCATGTTGCCGACGAGAATCCGCGGGTGCTGGGAGATCCCGAGCCGCAAGTCTTCTTCATGAGTTATGGCGAGAGCACGCTCACCTTCGAACTGCGCATTTTCGTCAACTCGCTGGGTGATCGGCTCTTTGCCACCGACGAGATCAACTGTCGGGTCGGTGAGTTGTTCGCCGAGTATGGCATCGACATCGCTTTCAACCAGCTCGATGTCTGGCTGCATCGTGCCGATGACGGGGCAAAAAAGAAGGTGCAGACGCTGACGCCTTCCGACGACTGCGGGGAACTGTTTCCACCGCCCGGAGCGGGCGGCGATCCGGGAGATATCGATATCGATAGCGGTGATGGGAGCGATGGCGGACGCTGATCGGCCGCTAATGCTTCACGGCGTGCAGCAGGAACTCCCGATTGCCATCGCCTCCGGTGATCGGGCTTTCCTGCCAGTGGCAGATTGCCAGGCCCAGTTCGGCGCAGCAGGCGCGGATGTTGTCTTGCACTTCTGCGTAGCGCATCGGGTCGGCCACGATGCCGCGTGAGTTGACGCCACCCGGCCCTACCTCGAACTGTGGCTTGACCAGGCTCAGCAGCTCGCCGCCGGGCCGTAGCAGGGCGGAGATTTGCGGCAGGATCAGGGTCTGCGAGATGAACGAGACGTCCATCACCGCGATGTCGGGCGCTTCGACCGCCTGGGCTGCCAGCGCCTCATGCAGGCGAGGCTCGGTGGCCATGGCCCGGGCGTTGAGCCCCTCCAGGCAGGTGACGCGGGGATCGCCGCGCAGTTCGGCGTCGAGCTGCCCATGTCCCACCTCGACGCCGACCACGTGGCGAGCGCCGAAGGCCAGGGCGCAGTCTGTGAAGCCGCCGGTGGACTGCCCCACGTCGAGTACCAGTTTTCCCTTCAGATCGAGCCCTAGCACCTCGATCAGTGCCTCGAGTTTCAATCCTGCCCGCGAGACATAGCGCTCCTCTGGGTCTTCGGTCACAGTGAGGCGGCAGTCCTCGGCCAGTTTTTCGCTCGGTTTGTCGAGCACCCGACCACTGCTGGCCACGCTGACCCGGCCATGACGAATCAGCCGCTGGGCGCGCGTGCGCGAACGGGCCAGGCCCTGGAAAACGAGCAGTTGATCAAGGCGGGGCATGGCATGACTCCGGCAGCCAGAAGCGGGTTGGCCATTATGGCATAATCGTTTAGTTAGCCAGTTAACAGAAGGGGGCCGCGTGGGTCGAGACATGGGCAGGGCGTTGGCCAGGTCGCTGGCCTTCGGTGCCATGGGTGGGCTGGTCTTCCAGTTAATCGGGATGCCGTTGGCATGGATGCTGGGCCCGTTGACGGCCAACCTGATCGTCTCGGCGTCGGGGGGCGACGTGCGAATACCCGAGCCATTGCGTGAAGTCTTCCTCGGCGTTCTCGGCCTGGTGCTGGGCAGCCAGGTGACGCCGCAGCTAGCCGAGCGGGTGCTCGACTGGCCGCTTTCCGCCATGCTGCTGCTGCTTGGCGTGGCCGTCTCGACGACGGCAGCGGCGGCTTGGTATCGACGTTGCGGCTTCGACTCGGTGAGCGCCTGGTTCGCCTCGGCGCCCGGTGCCATGACGGCCATGATCCTAATGGGCGAAAAGTGCGGTGGCGACCCGCGGCGAATCGCCGTGGCCCAGTCGCTACGCGTCGTGCTGGTGATCATGATCCTGCCGCCGCTGTTCTGGTTCTACGAGGGCGCGAGCGGTGACGAGGTGGCTGCCGCCGTGGACCGTGAACTCTCCTCACCCTGGCTGCTGCTGGTCCTGCCGTTGCTCTTGCCGCTAGGGCGTCGCTTGCGGCTTCCCACTCCATCGCTGCTTACCCCGCTGCTCTTTGCCGGCGTGCTCTCCGGTTTCGGCATCGCCAGCCTGAGCCTGCCGGATTGGGGCATGAACCTGATGCTGTGGGTGCTCGGCTGCGCCATAGGCTCGCGCTTCCGTGGGCTCTCCTCGGCGCGGCTATGGCGCTATCTCGGCGAGGCCTTCGTCGCCACCCTGCTGGCGCTGGCGGTGTTGGCAGGCTTTGCCGAATTGATCCATCGCCTGGTGGGCGTGCCACGGGACATTGCCCTGCTGGCACTGGCTCCTGGCGGCATCGGCGAAATGGCCATACTGGCGGTGGCGCTGGATCTCGACCCCGTCTTCGTCGCTTTCCACCACCTGCTGCGCATGGTGGCACTGATGTTGTTCGCCCCTTTCTGGGCGCGCTGGATGTTAGGGCGCCTCGATCAGTAGTCCTGCGGACGGGGGCCTGCATTGGCCTGCAATTCTGAGTCTGGTAACCGGTCGGCCCCCCAACTGCGATGAATATACTGCGTCACCCGGTCGAGCTCCTCCTGGCTGATCCGGGCCAGTTCGCCACGTTCCAGCGGATCGTAATGGAAAATGTAGAGACGTGAGACGAACTGCTCGAAGGGCAGGGACGCCTCGCCGAAGCGCTCGGCGTTCCCGGCGGTGCTGACACGCACGCCATCGCCCCAGTCCTGGCCGCTGTCGTTGTTGGGGTTGAAGAAGTACACCCGCATCACATCTGACGGGTCCAGCGATACCCGCAAAATGGTGATGGCGTGCCAGCCGATGAAGCGCGCCGCGCTGTCGGTGACGGCAATCCCGGCCGGCTGCGGGTGTATGAGGGGTTGGTTGCTGTTGTAGTAGGGGTGGTAACTGGCATAAAAATGGCGCAGGAAGTCATCCAACTCGTGCAGCTGTCCTGTAGCGACATCGACATTGATGCGAAAGCCCCGGCCCGACCACCAGCCGTGGAACTCTGGATTCACCCATCGATGCGGATCGCCTTCTCGGCCGATGCAGCGCCGACCCATCTCTGCATATATGCGGTCCAGGTGTGGCACAACGATCAGCGACACAGGGTCGAGATCCATGGGCAGACTATCGGCAACGCCGGAGAGGCTGGCCATGGATGAGAGCGGCATACCCTCGAAGTGCATGATGATGTCATCGTCGCGTGCCGCCCAGGCCACCATCTGCAGCAGATAGTCCGGGTCATTGTAGGCCCACATGGAGAGCGCCCGCGCCGACTGGCAGGTCGGGTTGTTGCCCTGGCCCACTCCCAGCGGCAACCCGAGCATGCACAGCACGCCTTCCAGCAGGCGCGCCCGTGGCGAAACGGCGTCGCCGAAGGCCAGGGTCAAGCGCTGCTGCGACCATTCCGAAAGCGACAGTCCCAGTTGTCGCCACATGGCGGGGGCCACGGGAGGCTGATAGAGAATGCCGCGCTCCAGCATCAGGGCCAGGCCGTAGGCCGCCTGGGGCGTGGCGGGATGCACCGCACTACGAATCAGGGCGTGGGCAAGCTCTCGGTAGCAGAGCAGACAATCACGCCCGGTCGACGAGAGCCCCAGCGCCTCGGACAGCAGATGGTCACCGTGGTCCAACAGGTGGCGCAGCAGTACCGGGTGATAGGGCGATACCAGTCCGGTATCGTGCATGGCACGCGCGAAGCCGGTAGCCTCGCCCTGCAGGGCACTGTTGTCCATGCTCGACAGGCGTTCACGATAGATCTCGATGCCGGGATCCTCGCGGCTGGCCCGGGTAGGGCCGAACAGTGAGCTGACCAGGCGGTCGGCTCCCTGTCCGCTGGCGCCCAAGTCGATATCGGGATCGGCCTGGCAGATGGCAATTTGAGTGATCATCTGCTTGACGCTTTCCACCTGGATCGGGCGCTGCTGGAGGATGCGCCAGATCTCCTCGATCAACTTGTCGATGATGTGCTCGTAGCCGATGCGCTCGGCCAGGTGGCGAAACAGATGACGGGGGATCTGCGCCAGTCTCCCCTGGGTTTCCCGCTCGGCCTCGCTGGGCGCGCTGAACAGCAGCCATAGGTTGAGCGCCATCACCTGGGTCAGGTAATGGTGGGCCTGCTCGGCGGATATCTGGGTATGCGGATAGTCGCCCTTGGCCACGGCGAGAAGACGCAACTCGCTCAATGCCTCGATCACCACGGTATTAGGGTCGGCACTTTTCAGCGCATGGGTGGTCAGGCCGGGCAATAGGTACTGCGGCGTCGCCCAGTCCGTGCCGAGAAATACGCCCGCTCGCTCGAGGGACCTGGCGCGGGTTTCCAGAGCAGCGGCGCCGCCGGGCTGAAACAGCACCCGGCGCGCCGTGTCCAGTACGCGGGGAAGCTTGCCCGGCTTGGCGAAGTCACGCGCCTCGCCGAGCAGGGCAGTCGCTTCGTCGAGATGCACCAGCAGACCCTGGAGCTTGTCGTCACTCGTCGGGGACTGGCCGTTATCCTGCGTGTCTCGGTTGGTGCCCACGCCGACTCCTTTCTGATCAATCTGTCGTGTCCATGACGCCTTGTTCAGACATAGAAATCAAGCTCTTCCTGATGCTTGAGCATATCCCGCAGTCGATGCGGGTCATCGCCCTTGAAGTAGATCAGTCCCCAGTGGGTGCCGAAGGCGGTGCGTTTGGTCACGGTTTCTTCCATGGGGGGCGTGAGTTCGTGCGACTCGAAGTACGGGTCGTCTTCGACCTCCTCGGGGATCTCCAGCCGACTCACCACGCGACGACGCGGATAGACACCGAAACAGCCCGCATAGCACTTGGCATCCTCCACCTCTTTGGGGAAGAAGGCCTTGACCTCATCCGACGTGGTCTTGGGGTCGAACACCAGCATGCTGGCCTGGTAGGCATTGAATCCGTACACGCGTTCGAGCAGTTCGAACACCTTGAAGCCCGGCGGGCGGTAGGCGACCTCGCCGAAGTACATCTCGCCGTCGCTCGTGACGAAGTATTCGGGGTGGATCAACCCGAACTCGATATCGAACGTCTTGACCAGCTTCTCGATCTGGGCGGTGATCTGCGGTCGGTATTGCTCGAGCTCCGGCGAGGCGGGCACGAACACCGAATAGCCCAGAGTGACGTACTCCGAGATATTGAGGAAGGCGATCTTGCCGTTGTGGATCCAGGCCTCGACGGCAAACTCCCACCCGTCCAGGTGCGACTCCATCAGCACCGGGAACTCCTCGTCGGGGATGGTATCGACCTCGTCCGGGGTGCGAATCACCCGGTGTCCCAGGCAGCCGGCCTTGTCGAAGGCTTTGAGGTGAATGGGGTCGTTGGGGTCACCGTCGAGCTTGAGCAGGGTCTGGTTGACGCGCTTGAGAAAGCGGATCACGTCGCCTTTGTCATGCGCTTCCTCGAAAATGCCCACGCGGATCCCACCTAACTGGGCACGCCGCTTCATCAGCGCCTTGTCGCGCAGCAGCAGCGACTGGCCGTAAAGGCGAGGGTTGTCGAGCAGTACCGAGTTGATGGCGCCTGCCCATTCAACGGTTTCCTCGAACAGGGGGATGGCAACGTCGACGCCCATATCCTTGAGCCTTTCTGCAATATCCAGCGAGCTGTCATTGAGTCGCTCGAAGTGCCAAGAGACGTAGGGGATTTCATGCTTCTCGCAGTACTCCTTGGCCCAGTCGGGTGCCACAACAACATAGCGGCGGTCGAAATTCTCGGCGGCCTCGATGGCGTTCAGGCTCCAGCCGAGCAGTGCGATATAGCCCTTGTCGGGATTCTTTTCCATGGGGCATCTCCTCAGGTGCAGTGTCTTACTCCTCGTGTTCCCTTGCTCTTTCTACCCTAGCTGATTTGAGGTGACCCTCACAGGGCGGGAGCTGTCCGAGTCGCGATCCTTGCCCGCCCCCGGCACCGCTGGTATAGTGCACGCGCACTCGGCAAGCCATTGATGCAAACCGAGTTCGAGGCCTGCCAGACAGGCGTCGTATCGTGGTGGTCCCGTCGGTCCTCCCGCAACGCTAAACCGCAAACCCCGCCAGGCCCGGAAGGGAGCAACGGTAGTGGTGGACGCGTGTGCCGGGATGTGGCTGTCGGGGCCGCCTCCATTTTAGGCCCCTGCTTTTCGGCTCCGCTTTTCCCTCCCTTTGGCCTCGCTCACGCTGCTTTTCGAATCACGTTTCGTTGTTTTTTGTCGTCCGGTTGTAACTCGCCTTCCGAAGCGTAATGGCGCGTGCCTTTTTTCAAGCGGGCGTCTCGGGCTGTCGTGTCCGGCTTGTTAGACCTTGGTCGCAATAGACTTTGGTGTTAATATGCAGCGCAGCAAAACTCATGGGAGAGGATGCGCACATGCCGATCGACACCACGCCCAACACGTCCATTCAGCGCAGTTTGCGCCAGTGCCTGTCGAACGCTGCCTTCCTGCTCTACCAGCAAGGTCACGTGCTGGAAACCATCACGATTCCCTTCCGCGGGCTCGACAGCCGCGCCCTGCGTCAGTTGCGCGAGGCCTCACGAGAGTGGCCGGCTTGCCAGCGTGTACTGGAGAGCAGCGAAGCCGCCGCCTACAACGAGCAGGGACGCTTGGTGCTGACTGCGATGGGCCGGGAACTGCTGTTCGACATGTTCGGCGAAGGGGCAGCGGACTGCGCCTGAACCCCAGTGGTCGTGGAGGCAAGCAAACGGGGAGGCCTATTGGCCTCCCCGCTGCGTTTTTGGCAACCTGTCTTTGCTCTATCACTTGGTAGCGTCCAGGTACCTATGCTTGGTTGCCCAAGTGTTTGCGCAGGAAGTTGCGGGTGCGCTCCTGGTCGGGGTTGGTGAATAAATGATCAGGGGTGTTCTCCTCGACCACCACGCCGCCGTCCATGAACATTGCCCAGTCGGACACATCACGTGCAAAGGCCATCTCATGGGTGACGATGAGCATGGTCATGTGTTCCTCGGCGAGGCTCTTCATGACGTGGTTCACTTCCTCCACCAGTTCGGGGTCAAGAGCCGAGGTCGCTTCGTCGAAGAGCATGACCTTGGGTTGCATGGCCAGGGCGCGGGCGATGGCGACGCGCTGCTTCTGACCTCCCGAGAGGGAGCTGGGATAGGCCGAGGCCTTGTCTGCGAGTCCCACGCGCTCCAGCAGCTCCATGCCCAGCTCCCGTGCCTTTTTCGTCTCCATTCCCTTCAGTTTTCTTGGCGCCAGCGTCACGTTTTCCAGCGTCGAAAGGTGAGGGAATAAATTGAAGTGCTGGAAGACCATGCCCATGTTCTGGCGTATATGGTTGATGTGCCGCTCGAAGGCAAGGCCCTTCAGGTCCGGTCGATTGACCTGAACGCCATCCAACAGGATGCAGCCTTCATCGATCACTTCCAGGTTGTTGATCGATCGTAGCAGCGTGCTTTTTCCCGAACCCGATGGGCCGATGATGGAAATGATCTTGCCGCGGTCGACCTTGAGGTCGATCCCCTTGAGCACTTCAAGACTGCCGAATCTTTTCTTGACGCCTTTGAGCTCGACCATGGGTGTGTCTGTTGTTGCTGTTGTCATGTCAGATCCTTGTTAGGAAATTTTCCTCAGCGGCGAATGGCGGCACGGCGCTCCACCCAGGATTGGCCGGTTTCCATCCCGATATTGATCAGGTAATAAATGACCGCGATCGTGATATAGAACTCGAAAGGACGAAAGGTCACGCTGATCGCATACTGCGACATGTAGACCAGTTCGGCGATGCCAATGGCGGAGAGCACCGAGATGTCCTTGACCATGATGATCATGTTGTTGCCGAGCTGGGGGAGGGCGCGATAGAAAGCCTGGGGAAGAATGATGTAGAAGATGGTGGCGAGATGACCGAAGCCCAGGGACCTCGAGGCTTCGTACTGTCCACTCGAGACCGACTTGATAGTGGCAATGAAGATATCGGCGTTGTAGGCCATATAGTGAAAGCCGAGACCCAGAACGCCGACTACGATGGCAGGAATCAATATCCACTGCCCCATGCCGAAGTACAGAAAGTAAAGCTGGAGTAGCAGCGGTGTGGTCATGAATAGCCAGATGAAGAAGCGCAGCGGCCAGTTCACAGCTTTCCTGGTGTAGAGCGTTATCACGGCAACGATCTGGCCGCCGATGATCGACATGATGGCAACCACAAGGCCAATCAGCAGTGTGGCTCCCACCCCTTTCAAAAGTGTCGGGAAGTAGGTGATGACGGGGCTGAAGTCGAATTCCATGGAAGCTTTTCCTGTTTGTTCTATTGTCGGTCGGCTATGTCGGTTTTATAGGTAGGTGTATCGCGTGGCACGCCGATAGAGAAACTCAACGATACCCATGACCGCATAGATGATGACGATGTACATCAGGGCACTCAGCGTAAAGACTTCCAGGGGCTTGTAAGTGGAGCCGATCAGACGCTGGGCCTGGTAGGTCAGCTCGACCACCGAGATGATGGAAACCAGCGAAGAGTTCTTGACCAGAATGATGGACAGTACGCCGATGGAGCGAATCATCAAGCCGGCCGCCTGCGGCAGGACGATGTACTGGAGCGTCGCCAAGCGTCCGAACCCCAGCGAGCGTGACGCCTCGTTCTGCCCGCTGTCGACCGATTCGATGGCGCCTCGAATGGCCTCGCTCATGTAGGCGCCGATATTGAAAGCGCCAACTACCACGCCGCAGGTGAAAGGGTCCAGGCGCAGGCCGATGGCGGGCCCGCCATAGAAGACCAGCAGCAGCTGCACGAAATAGGGGGTGCCGCGAACGACGCTGATGTAGGAGCGAGCCAGCCAGCGAACGGGAGGGATTCGTGAGGTTCGCAGCGCCACCAGCGCAGAGGCGATGAAAAAACCGAAAAACAGGGCACGAGCCGATATATCGATGGTCACCCAGGCCGCTTTTAACAGCAACGGCGTTAATTCGATCATCAGGTTGATGTCCATGAGCTCCTTTGCCCTGTTGTTGTGTTGTGATGGTGATTGGTTCAGCAGGGCTCGCGCCCTGCTGCTTCAGGATCACGAGTCGAATTCGACCCCTTCGCCGATCCACTTGTCGACGATCTCCTGGTAGGTACCGTCCGCCTTGATCTCGGCCAGCGCCGAGTTGAGGGCCTCACGGAGCTGTGGCTTGTTCTTTTGAATGGCAATGGCAGCAGGCCAGCTTGGCAGCTCGCCGACATCGACCTGCTTGATGTCGAGGTCCTGCTCGTTGAGCGCCACGTAGACAGGAATGTCATCGGCGATCATGACGTCGATGCGTCCCGTGGTGAGCGCATTGAGCATATCGGGCAAGCCTTGGAAGGTCTGGTTGCGCCATTTCCCTTCGCCGTTCTCGGTGGCCCATTGATTGCCTGTTTCGCCGAGGGTGGAACCGACTGACTTGCCTTCGAAATCATCGATGCTGGCGACGTCGTCGGTGCCCTCCTGAACCCAGATGGAGAGTCCCGAGCTGTAGTAGCTGTCGGTGAAGTCGACCGCCTGTTTGCGCTCTTCCGTCACGCTCATGCTGCAGATGCAGGCGTCGAAGCGACCCCCGGCCAGGGCGGCGACGATGCCATTCCATGGAGAGGTCTGGATATTGACCTCGACACCCATCCGATCTGCCAGGGCTTCGGCGATATCCACATCGAAGCCGACTAGGTTGCCGGACGTATCGACGTAGCTGAAAGGGGGGTACGCCCCCGAATTTGCGACCTGAAAGGTGTCGTTCTGAATCTCGGGTAAGTCTCGTGCCTGGGCCGCAAAGCTCGCCAGGGTAATAGCGCCGAGAGTCATGGCGGCGACGAGAGGATGATGGAAAAGCTTTTTATGATTTGTCATGTCGATTCCTGCTCATTGTGAGTTCTGCTGTGGGTTTGCGACCTGCGTCGCGTCTTGCCTTATTGCTCTTTGCCATTCTCGCTTTCGAAGCGGAGCCGGGCCTTGGTGACTTATCACCTCCAGTTATATTGTTGAAAATTCATATTGACACTACCAAGCATTCCCTGGGACGTCACATAAGTTCTAGGATCACGGCAATCCCTTGGCCGCCGCCCACGCAAGCGGTGGCACAGCCGTAGCGGCCGCCGCGATGGGCCAGGATGCGTGCCAGGGTGCCGGCCAGACGCACGCCCGTGGCGCCCAGCGGGTGGCCAAGCGCCAGAGCGCCGCCCCAGACATTGACCCGGGATGAATCGAGCCCGAGCTTGCCTATCGCATGCAACGGCACGGCGGCGAAGGCCTCGTTGATTTCCCAGGCATCGATCTGGTCTGCATGCAAGCCGGCCCTAGCTAGCGCCTGCTGGGCTGCCGCCGCGGCGCCGGTGCCCATATGCTCGGGTGCCACTCCCACGTCGGCGAAGGCGACGATGCGCGCCAGAGGCGTGGCTGCATAACGCTCCACGGCCGCGGACGACATGAGCAGAGCCGCGGCAGCACCTGACGTCAGCGGCGAGCTGTTGCCGGCCGTGACCCGGCCCTCCTCGAGGAATACCGGGTCGAGCCCAGCCAGGCGTTCGAGGCTGGTATCGGGGCGAATATTGGCGTCGCGCTCGACGACCGCTCCGGCAGCTCCGACAAGCGACAGGCGCTCGCCGGAGAAGTGGCCCTCGGCCTCGGCCTGGGCGGCGCGACGATGAGAGGCGAGCGCGAACTCGTCCATTGCTTCGCGCTTGATGCCGGCCGCCTGGGCCAGGCGTTCGGCGGTGATACCCATGTTCAGCGCCACGTCGAGTTCCAGCCATTCGGCGCCGTGCAGCACTTCGGGCGAGGTCAGCGTGCCCTCCTTGAACAGGCTTGGGCCCATGGGCACCCGAGTCATGTTTTCAAAGCCGCCGGCCAGGGCGAGGTCGATGTCGCCAGCCTGGATCTCCCGAGCGGAGCTGCGCAGAGCGGCAAGCCCCGAGCCGCACTGCTGATCGATCTGACGGGTGGCACAATCACGCCCCTGCGGCCCCAGACGTTGTGACAACCACAGCGGGTAGCGACCGCCGAAGCTCCACTGCTCCTTGACCGGCAGCGCACAACCGATACTGAGGTCCTCCACGGCTTGCGGGTCGAGGTCGGCGCGGGCGAGCAGGGCATCGATCACCTGGGCGAGCAGGGCGTCACCGCGGGTGTCGGCCCAGGCGTCCACCTCCGGCTTGCGCGGGTGGGCGCGGGTGAAGGCGCTGCGGGCGTAGTCGACGAGATAGGCATCCTTCATGCCGCACCTCCTTTGGCGCTGGCCAGCTGTGCCCAGCGATGGATGAACAGCGCGTAGGTGGTCAGAACGTGGCGGATCGAGTCGATCTCGACGCACTCGTCGACACCATGTATCCGCTGGGCCACCGGGCCATAGCAGGTGCCGTTGATCTCACCGCTGACATGGAAAGCGCGTAGGTCGGTGGTGCAGGTCGAGAGATAGGTCTTCGGCGGCTCGCCGAGCAGATCCTCGTGGCAGCGCGAGAGCAGCGCGATGCCCGGCGCCTCGAGGTCGACCAGATGACCTTCGGACCGAAAGCCGTGGAACTCCACGCGCGGCGCAGGACTGCCATCGCCGAGCTCGGCATGGTGCGCTGCGATGCACTCGCGCACACGGTTCATGACATCGTCGGGCCTCATGCCCGGCGGGAAGCCGACGCGGCCCTCGAGGATGGCATGGGCCGGTACGCTTGAAGCCCAGTTGCCACCTTCGATCTTGCCGATACTGAGATTGAAAGGGTGATCGATATCGTCGTAGGGGGGCTGGCGCGTGAGGCCGTTGATTTCGGCTTCCAACGCCTTGAAGGCGGGCAGGTAGGCGAGGATGGCCTCAATGGCGTTGTTGCCGGCGCGAGTATCGAGCACGTGGGCGGGTACCCCGTCGAGGCGCATGCGAAACCACAGCACGCCCACCTGGCCGGCATAGATCTGTGCGCCAAAAGGCTCAGGGATCAGCACGAAGTCGCCGCTGTAGCCTTGGTGCAGGCAGGCCAGGGCGCCATTGCCGGTGCACTCTTCCTCGATCACCGTTTGTAAAGTCAGCGGGAAATCGATGGTGACGCCGGCCTCGCGCACGGCATGCACGGCCAGGGTCATGGCGGCGATGCCGGCCTTCATGTCACCGGCACCGCGACCATAGAGCCAGCCATCCTTTTCCCACGGCTCCCAGGGCGGGCGAGTCCACATGTCGGTGGGCTCGGCGGGTACCACGTCGAGGTGGCCGTTGAACACCAAGTGCGGCCCCGCGGCGCCGGCATTGAGCTGGGCCACCAGGTTATAGCGCCCCGTGTTGTCCCACTCGGTCGGAGCGCGGTGAGGGTGGCCGGCAAAGCCGGGGGCATCGAGCGGCACCCGGGTGCTGGGCAGGTCGAGGCGCTCGAACCAGCGCTCCATGGTATCCAGCGCGCCATGCTCCTGGCCCAGCACGCTGTAGCCGCGTACCAGGTCGCGGGTCAGCGCAAGGGTCTCGTCCAACAATGCCTCGCAGCGCTCGACGATTCGCTTCTCGGTGCTGGTAAGCATCAGAACCTCCCCAGTCGAGTTTCGTCGACGATCAGTTCGGCTTCGGTGGCCTCGCGCAGTTCAGCAACGCTCAGGCCCTCGGCAATGTCCACTACGACCAGTCCTTCCGGTGTCACGTCAATCACTGCCTTGTCGGTGATGATGCGCGACACGCAACGCTCGGCGGTCAGCGGCAGGCGGCAGCGGTGCAGTATCTTGGCATTGCCTTGTTTGTCATTGTGCGAGCACAGGATCACCAGGCGTTTGACCTTCTGTGCCAGCTCCATGGCCCCGCCGATACCGGGCGAGAACTTGCCGGGTATCTTCCAGTTGGCCAAATTGCCCAGCGCGTCGACCTCGAAGGCCCCCATGAAGGTGAGGTCCACGCGGCTGCGGCGGATCATGGCGAATGACATGGCGCTGTCGAACACGCTGGCGCCGGGGCGAGTGGCGATGTAGGCGCCACCGGAGTCGATCATGTCCCAGTCCGGTTCTTCGTCTTCGTTGCGTGGACGACAACCCAGCACGCCATTTTCGGAGTGCACCAGGACCTCCATATCCTCCGGCAGGTAATGGAACAGCCGCGTAGGCAGGCCGATTCCCAGGTTGACGATCTGCCCCGCAATCACCTCTCGGGCGGCTCGGGCGAGAATGCGCTGCTGGTCAGCCGACATGGGCACGCCTCCCTTGTTCGCTGGTGACAGGGTCGACCGCCACCACCAGGCTGACGAAGGCGCAAGGCGTATGGATCGCCTCGGGTGTCAGGCTGCCGGGTTCGTCGACCCGATAAGCCTGGGCGATGACGGTATCGGCGGCCATCGCCATCAAGGGGTTGAAATTGCTGGCGGTGGCGCGATAGATGAGGTTGCCGTAGCGGTCGGCGTGTTCGGCATGGACCAGGGCGAAGTCGGCGTAGAGCGCCGGCTCGATGCCCCAGGTGCGACCGTCCAGTTCGATCTCGCGCCGACCGGCGGCGATCTCGGTGCCCTGGCCGATGTCGGTGAGAAAGCCGTGGTGGCCGGCGCCGGCGCTGCGGATCTTCTCGGCCAGTATTCCCTGCGGAAAGAGGGTGACCTCGAGCTGGCCGCGGTTCATCGCCGCGATGGCATCGCGGTTGAGGCCGATGTGCGATGTGATCAGGCGGCGTACGCGACCGGCCTCGATCAGCTTGCCGATACCGATGCCCGGCTCGTTGGCGTCGTTCTTGATCAGGGTGAGGTCGCTTTGCCCTTGGGCCAGCAGTTCGTCGATCAGGGCGAAAGGCGTGCCCGGCGAACCGAAGCCGCCCACCATGATCGAGGCGCCGTCGGGAATCGCGGCGATGGCCTCGTCGATGGCGCGATATTTGCGGTTGAGTAGCGTCATGCAGGGAGCCTTTTGTCGTGGGTCGGGAGCACGTTCAAGGAGCGTCACTCATGGCATCCGTACGCGCCGCTTCTCGTTTGAGCTCGAGGTCGAAGCGGCACATGGCACGTTCGAGGCGGGCCAACAGCTCGGTGATATCGTCAGCGCCGATGGTCAGAGGAGGAGTGACCAGGAAGTGATCGCCGGCCACGCCGTTGAGGGTGCGTCGCGGGTAGATCAAAAGCCCCTCTTCCTTGGCCAGTGCCGTGATCCGGGCGAAGCGGTTCTGCTCGGCCGGGAAGGCGCTCCTGGTTTCGCTATTGGCCACCAGCTCCACGCCCCACAGCAGCCCCAGGCCGCGCACGTCGCCTATCCAGGAGAAACGGGCCTTGAGTGCCAGCAAGCCTCTCTTCAACTCGCGGCCGCGAGCCGCCACGTTGTCGAGCACGCGCTCGCGCTGCATGGCTTCGATCACGGCCAGCCCCGTGGCGCAGGCCAGCGGGTTGCCAGCATAGGTATGGCCGTGCTGGAAGCCGCCCGACTCCATTACCGTGTCGACGATATCGACCCGGGAAAGCACCGCTCCCACCGGATAGTAGCCGGCGCCGAGTCCCTTGGCGGTGGCGAGCAGGTCCGGCATCACGCCGTAGTGCTGGTAGGCGAACCAGGCGCCGGTGCGGCCGACACCGGTCAGCACCTCGTCGAAGATCAACAGACAGCCGAACTCGTCGCACAGGGTGCGGATGCCATCCAAGTAGTGCTTGTCGAGCATGCGTGCGCCGGTACTGGCGCCGCCTACCGGCTCCAGCACGAAGGCGATGATCGTCTCGGGGCCGGCTGCCTTGATAGCAGAGCGGGTCTCTGCCAATACGCGTTCCACGTGCCGGGCGTCGCCTGTGTCGGTATGACGGTAGAAGTCGGGACCGGGTACCTTGAGCGAAGCGTTGACGATGTCGGCGAAAGGCGCTTCGAGCGGTTCGTAGCCGGTCACACCCAGCGCACCCAGGGTGCTGCCGTGGTAGGAGGGGCGCAGCGAGACGAAGCGGCGGCGCTGGGGCTCGCCCTTGGCAACGAAATACTGCCGTGCCAGCTTGAGCGCCGACTCTACTGCCTCCGAGCCGCTGGAGACGAAGAACACCTTCTCCAACTGCCGATGAGTGAGTTCCACCAGCGCTTCGGCCAGGGCCACCGCAGGGGCATTCTCGAACTGGGTGCGGTAGGTGAAGGCGACGCGGTCGAGCTGGTCGAGCATGGCCTCGCGAATATCGTCGCGGCCGTGGCCGAGATTGCAGGAGATGGCCCCGGAACAGCCGTCGAGGTACTGCTTGCCGGTCTCGTCCCACAAGTAGACGCCCTTGGCGTGGCTGACTTCGGGCAGGGCGGGGCCGGCCTGGTAGAAAAGCGGAGATGGGCTCATGTCAACGTCCGGTTGTCGTTATGTAATCGTGAACGGTTGTCTGCAGTCTAAGTAGCGAGCGGTAGCTATTTCAATATATGATCTTTATAACGAATTCGATGAGTTTTACTCATGGCAGACGTTAATATCCACTCGCTCAAGGCGCTGGCTATCTTCAAGACATTGTTCGAGGCCGGTACCGCCTCCCAGGCGGCGCGCACCTTGGGCATCACCCAGTCCGGCGTGAGCCGCTCGCTGGCACAGCTCGAGGAGAACCTGGGGATTCAGCTGTTCCTGCGCGAGAAGAACCGCCTGTTGGCCACGCCTGAGGCACGCGAACTCTACGAAGAGATCCTGCGCCTGATGGGCAACATCGAGGAGCTGCGCCACAGCGTGCTGGCGCTCAAGGAGTTCGGCACCTCACGGCTGCGTATTGCCGCAGTGCCGGGCCTTTCGTTCGGCTTCGTCCCTCGGCTGGTGGCGACATTGCTGGGGGAGAACCGCCAGTTCAGCGTCAGTCTCGACATGATGTCGAGCCATGAGGTGCAGCTGGCGGTGGAGTCGAGCCATGCCGATATTGGTTTCGTCACCCTGCCCATCACCTCGCGAGTTCTGCGTGTCGAGCCTTGGTTCACCAGCGAGGCGCTGTGCCTGATGCCGCAGGCGCATCCCCTTGCCGCGCAGGAGCGCATCGACGTACAGGATCTACGCGACCAGCATCTAGTGATCAGCAACCAGCCCAGTATCAGCACCAACCCGCTGCTCGAGCTGGTTGCCCGGCACCGCGTCCAGATCGCCGGCAAGACGGAGGCCAACATCGGCACCATCACCGCACTGGTGGCCAATCATGTCGGTATCACGGTGATGAACCCGATCACCGCTCAGGATCAGCTTGCCCCGCGCGATGGCGTGGAGATGCGACCCTTCTCGCCGGCCATGGAATTCAGCTTTGGCCTGGCTTATCGCGACGACTGGAAGCAGGCTAGGGTGCTCGATTTCCTGCGTGAGCGGGGCAGGTCGCTGCTCGCGACCTATCCGGGCACGGTGCTGGATGAGTCTTTGGGCTAGAGGAAGCTTGCAGCCGGCAAGCCGCCTAGCGCTAGTGCTCGAGCATCTGGTAGTACCACATGCCGGCGGCCAGCAGTGGGCTGCCCAGCGCATCGCCGAATGGCACCCTGACGTGGCGGCAGGCGGCGAAGGTGTCGAACTCCTCCATGTGGCCGGCAATCGCCTGGGCCATGATCTCTGCAACGATATGCGAGGTAGCCACCCCATGCCCCGAATAGCCTTGGGCATAGTAGACGTTGTCGGATAGCCTCCCCAGCATCGGGATGCGATTGATCACGATGCCGGCCATGCCCTGCCAGGCATGCTCGAGCGGCGTTCCTCTTAGCTGGGGGAAGGTGGCCTCCAAGCGCGGTCGCAGCTCGGCGGCGATGTCCGGGGAGGCCCCATGCTCGATGCGAACGACAGGCGATTGCTCGAAGATCGTTGCACCCAGCGATTCGGCAACGCGAGCCTCGCCCAGGCACAAGTTAAGCGGATGCAGGTGCAGGTGCAGGTTGCAGCGGTTGAGCAACCCGCCGTGGTAAAGCTCGGTGCGCACTACCTCGCGAACCTGGCGAGCACCGTGGCCACTCCGGTGAAGCCGCCGCCGACGATGGCGACATCGACCTTTACCTCGCCCTGCAGCCGGGGGTAGTCCGACTCCTGATGGATCGATGCGGTGTAATAGGAGGCGCAGCGTGGCTCAACCATGTTGTCTCCGCAAGTCGTCGAAAATAATCAGCGCATGCTAGCACAGCATGCGGATTGGACACCTTTGGCACAGCGTTCACCCGGTGCTGCCAGCGCTCTGCGTGAGGGGCGAGCTTTGCGCCTTCGGCATCAGCCGGTAGAATGGGAGTTTTCACGTTCGGCTCGTCGAGCGGACTTCTCGCCGGGGCGAAGCAGGCCCTGCTCCGACCGGCTGCCCGCCAGCCCCGCTGCAAGGAATACGTGCTGCAATGAGCTATCAGGTTCTGGCCCGCAAGTGGCGACCGCGTACGTTCCACGAACTGGTCGGCCAGGAGCACGTCCAGCGTGCGCTGGTCAACGCCCTCGACCAGGGGCGTCTGCACCATGCCTACCTGTTCACCGGCACGCGAGGCGTCGGCAAGACGACCCTGGCAAGAATACTTGCCAAATGCCTCAACTGTACCGCCAAGGGGTATGGTGATGACGGCATCACCTCCACGCCCTGCGGCGAGTGCGACAGCTGCCGTGCCATCGACGAGGGGCGCTTCGTCGACCTTATCGAAGTCGATGCCGCCTCGCGCACCAAGGTCGAAGACACGCGCGAACTGCTCGACAACGTGCAGTATGCCCCAACCCAGGGACGCTACAAGGTGTACCTCATCGACGAGGTGCACATGCTCTCCACCAGCAGCTTCAATGCGCTGCTGAAGACGCTGGAAGAGCCGCCGCCCCACGTCAAGTTCCTGCTCGCCACCACCGATCCGCAGAAGCTGCCCGCCACGGTGCTGTCGCGCTGCCTGCAGTTCACACTCAAGAACATGCCGCCGGAACGCATCGTCACCCACCTGGCCAAGGTGCTCGAAGCCGAGGGTATCGGCTGCGAAGAGAGCGCCTTGTGGCTGCTGGGTCGAGCCGCTGACGGCTCCATGCGCGATGCCATGAGTCTGACCGACCAGGCCATTGCCTTCGGCCAGGGTCAGGTTCGTCATGCCGATGTCGCCGCCATGCTCGGTACCCTGGACCATCGTCACGTGCTGGCGCTGGTCGAGGCCCTGGCCGACACGGACGCGCCCCGGCTATTGAGCGAGATTACCCAGTTGGCCGAGCAGGGACCAGATTTCGCCGCGGTGCTCGACGACATGACGGCGGTGTTGCATCGCCTGGCCGTGGCGCAGATGGTGCCGGATGCGGTGGACAACGGCCACGGCGATCGGGAAGCCTTGCTGGCCCTGGCGTCGCGCTTCACTGCCGAGGACGTGCAGCTCTACTATCAGATCGGCATCCAGGGGCGCGGCGACATGGTTCATGCCCCCGACCTGCGCACGGCGCTGGAAATGACCCTGCTGCGTATGCTCGCCTTCCGTCCTCAGGGTGTGCCGCAGCCGGCGAAGACGCCATTGCCGCTGCGCAGCGCAGGCGGTGGCAACACTCCCGTCGCGTCCGCGGGCGGCGGGAGCGAGCCGCCGAGCGATGCTCAGCCCACCGGTAGCTCGGCTGCCGCGCCAGCGGATCGAGCATCGTCGGAACCCGGGCCGCCGGAACCCGAACCTCCGGCCGAGACGGCTCCAGCACAGAGTGCACCAGAGCCTGACGTCGAAGATGAAAGAACTGAGCCACCTCCGCCCTGGGAGGAGCCGGCCGACGAGGCAACGGCACCGCCACTGGGCGAGCTTTCCCGCGCCTCGGACGCCCCCGCGCCGAGGGCGCCCGGCACCTCACGAGAAGCCCACGCCACAACGATGGCAGCGATCGAACAACCGTCGGTACAGGCATCCGCGACCCGACAGGAAATGGCGCCAAGGGCGGAGGAGGACGACACTGTCGTACTGGAAGCCCCGGAGCCGTACGTCGAAGCGCCGGCCGTCGAGGAATCGAATGCCGAGGTTCCCGAGCCCCAGGCCGTTGCGGCCAGCGACGAGCTGCTCTGCCATGATCACTGGCTGGCACGCTTCGACAGCCTGGGTCTGGGAGGGCTGACGCGCAACCTTGCGGCCCACTGCGTGGTCGAAGCCGATGACGGCAATCGGCTGACGCTGCGCCTGGACCCTTCTCAGGAGGCCATGAACGCCGAAATTCATGTGCGCCGCGTGCAGGAGGCACTGGCCACCATTGGTGTGTCGCGCCAGTTGGCAATAGTGCCGGGACCATTGCCAGCGGAGGTGGAAACGCCCCGGCAGCGCGCTGAACGGATCGCCGCCGAGCGTCACGCAGAGGCCGTGGCAGCCCTGCAGCGCGACCCGCATGTCCGGCAGTTGCAGGATGCCTTCGGCGCACGCTTAATCGAATCGAGCGTCAAGCCGGCGGAAATGGCGCCAAGGGCCTGATACCAACAGTTTCACTTTGCCAAGCGAGAGGAACGATCATGATGAAAGGCGGAATGGGCAACCTGATGAAACAGGCCCAGGAAATGCAGCAAAAGATGCAGCGCGTTCAGGAGGAAGTCGCCAAGGCCGAGGTGACCGGCGAAGCCGGCGCCGGCATGGTCAAGGTGACGATGAACGGCCGGCACGACGTGAGCAAGGTCGACATCGACCCCAGCGTCATGGAGGAGGACAAGGAGTTGCTCGAGGACCTGCTGGCCGCGGCGGTCAACGATGCCGTGCGCAAGGTCGAGGTCAGCTCGCGCGAGAAGATGGAAGAGGCCACGGCGGGGCTCAACCTGCCGCCGGGTTTCAAGATGCCTTTCTGACTCGATTGAGACCGGCTGCGCTCTGCCATGCGGCGTTAACCATCGTTAGAGGTATCGAATGAGTTTTTCCCCCCTCGTCGAGAGGCTGATGGAGTCGCTGAGGGTACTGCCGGGCGTAGGCCCCAAGACAGCGCAGCGCATGGCAATGCACCTGCTCGAGCGCGACCGCGACGGCGGGCGATGCCTCGCCGCCGTACTCGAGCAGGCCATCGAGCAGGTGGGCTATTGCCAGCGCTGCCGCACTCTCACCGAGGAAGAGGTCTGCGGCCTGTGCACCAGCAGCCGGCGCGACGACGCCCTGCTGTGCGTGGTAGAGTCGCCGGCCGATCAGTTGGCCATCGAGGAGGCTGGCGGATTTCGAGGCCGCTATTTCGTTCTCCATGGTCATCTCTCGCCGCTGGATGGCATCGGCCCCGAGGACATCGGGCTCGAACAGCTCGAGGCGCGCGTTGCCGAGGGCGGAGTCAGCGAGGTGATCCTGGCCACCAATCCGACGGTGGAGGGCGAGGCCACGGCGCACTATATTGCCGCTCAGCTCACGCCCCACGGCGTCACGCTCTCGCGTCTGGCCTATGGTGTACCCATGGGCGGTGAACTCGAATATGTCGACGGTGGCACCCTCAGTCGTGCCTTTAACGGACGCCTGCCGTTTCGTGGCGATTGACGCCGCTTCACTGTTTTCCCCTGCTGGACGAACGCATGACCCTGACCCCCGAGATACGCTGGATCGACACACCCGAGGCACTGGATGCCGCATGCGCCGAGGTGGCGCAGGCCGAGGTCATCGCGCTGGATACCGAGTTCTTTCGCGAAAAGACCTTTCACCCGGTCCCGGCGCTGATCCAGTTTTCCGTCGGTGGTCCGGTCTGGCTGGTCGATCCGCTGACGGTCGGCTGTACCGAGTCCTTTCGCCAATTGCTTGGCGAGGGGCCGCTGAAGTTACTGCATGCCAGCAGTGAAGACCTCGAAGTGCTGGCGCACTGGGCCGGTGTCACGGTGGCCCCGCTGGTGGATACGCAGGTGGCTCAGGCCTTGCTGGGGGAGGATGCGGCCATGGGCTACCAGCGCCTGGTGCAACATTGGACCGGCGAGACCCTGCCCAAGGACGAGACCCGCTCCGACTGGCTGCAGCGCCCGTTGAGCGATTCCCAGCGGCTCTATGCGGCGCTCGACGTCGTCTTCCTGCTCGAGGTCTGGAAATACCAGCGAGAAGCGCTGGAGCAGCAAGGGCGGCGCGAATGGCTCGAGGCCGACTGTCGTGAACTATTGGCCCAGGCGCTACGCAGCGACGCGGCCGATGAGCAGTGGTACCGCCGTCATCGCCAATTGTGGCGGCTTGCGCCGCGCCAGATCGAGGCGTACCGGCTGCTGACAACCTGGCGCGAGGGTGAGGCGAGGCGACGTAATCTACCGCGGGGCTGGCTTTTCAGCGACCGGGTGCTCTACGGCATCGCCGAACGGATGCCCGAGAATCGCTATCAGCTCGCCGAAATCGAAGACATCAAGCCGAGCCAGATCAAGCGTGATGGCGACACGCTGTTGGCGCTGGTGAAGCAGGCGCACCAATGCGAGGAGGCGGCGCTGCCGCCTGTACAGCCCTCGCCGCTGGGGGCGGATTACAAGCGACGCATGAAGGCCCTCAAGCGGGTCGTGAACGAGCGTGCCGAGACTCTGGGTCTGGCGCCGGAAGTACTGATGCGCAGGCGCGACCTCGAGGCCATGATCGCCGCCGACCTGGCCGCCGAGCCGCTGCCCCTTCCCCAGGGGTGGCGTGGCGAGTGCCTTTCGGCCCCCCTGGCACAGGCACTGGACGAGGTGAAAGCCGAATGACGGATGACCGCATGCAAGGCGACAAGTTGTTGTGTGAGATCTTCAAGAGCTCGCGCAAGGACGAAATGTATCTCTACGTGGACAAGCGCCAGGGGCTTGCCGAGGTGCCCGAGGCATTGCTCGAACGCTTCGGCAAGCCGGTCTCGACCATGACCGTGATCCTTACACCTGAGAAGACACTGGCGCGCGCCAAGACAAGCGATGTCATGGCCGCCATCCGCGACAAGGGGTTCTATCTGCAAATGCCGCCGGTGAAGGACGAATATTTGTTGGACCTTTATCGGACGCCTACGGAAGCTCGCTATTGACCATGCGTGAACGTTTCTGGGAGCGCTTCGACCTCGAGGAACTCACCGCCGAGGAGTGGGAGGCACTGTGCGACGGCTGTGGCCAGTGTTGCCTGCTCAAGTTCCAGGACGACGAGAGCGGAGATCTCGCCGTGCTCGGCGTGGCCTGCGAGCTACTGGACCTTCACAGCTGTCGCTGCAGTGACTACCCCAATCGTCAGGCTCGTGTGCCCGACTGTGCTCGGCTCACCCCACAGCGTGTCGACGAGTTCCGCTGGTTGCCGAAGTCCTGTGCCTATCGCCGTATTGCGGAGGGGCGCCGGCTGGCCGGTTGGCATCCGCTGATCTCCGGCGACCCGGATCGGGTGCATCGCAAGGGGATCAGCGTGCGCAGCTTTGCCGTTTCCCAGCGGGACGTGCCCGAAGATGAGCTGGAAGACTATATCATTGCCATACTGCCGATCGACGGTTGACCCCTCCAAAGACTGAGCGTGGCTGGTGCCGCTCCAGCCATGGCTTAAGTCTCAGGCCTTCTTTTTCGCATCAGTCGCTTGATACACCATTTCACCCTAGCTGCTGATGGTCATTTTTCCCGTTCCCCATGATGCTGCGTGTTGCTATCTGTAACTTTGTGTTGCGGAGGTGGGCGATTCGAATGGCTTGGCTAGCTATGCAAGCTGAATGGAGGGGATCATGAAACGGGTATGGATGACAACGGCAGGGCTGGCGTTTGGCGCCATCGTGACGACGAGCGCCCTGGCACAGTCACAGGTCTGGACCGAGCCTCTCAGCGATGAGGAGATGGCCGCGCGCTGGCACGCTCTCTTCAATGAAGGTGTCGTGCTGAGCGATGAGGAGCTGGACGAATTGCTGAAATGGTTGCCGCCGCCAGGCGCTGGGGGCTTGGGGGCTGGCCTGGATGGCTCCCTTGGCGGCGAGGGGGGAGGTTTAGTTCTCGCCGGGCGCAGCTCTACACCCGATGCCGATAGCGACGACAACGGCGGCGTCGACAACGGTGACAGCGGCGATGGCGACAGCGGCGGCGGCGACAGCGGCGGCGGCGACAGCGGCGGCGACGACAACGGCGACGGCGACAACGGCGACGGCGACAACGGCGACGGCGACTACGGGGGTGGCGACAACGGCGGCGGCGATAGCGACGGCGGTGACAGCGGCGATAGCGTCGGCGGTGACAGCGGCGGCGGCGACAACGGCGGCGGCGACAGCGGCGGCGGCGACAACGGCGGCGGCGACAGCGGCGGCGGCGGTGACAACGGCGGCGGCGACAACGGCGGCGGCGATAACGGCGGCTATAACGGCGGCGGCTCTGGTGGTGGCGACACCGGTGGCATCGGTGGTTCAGGCAATGGTGGGGGCGAAGGTGGGGGCGGCTCCGGCGGTGGCGGCAGCGGTGGCTCCGGCGGTGGTGACAGCGGTGGTTCCGGTGGCGGTGACAGCGGTGGCTCCGGCGGCGGGAGCAGTGGTGGCTCCGGCGGCGACAGCGGTGGAGCAAGCGGCGGCGCTGGAGGTGGCAGCGGCGGCGGTGCCGGTGGCGGTAGTGGTGGGGGGGGCGGAGGAGGCGGCGCCTGATTTTGCTTCCCTTGAAGAGACCCGGCCTATGGCCGGGTCTTCTTTATGCGGCGCTTAAGCTTCCTTGTTGGCTAGCCCCAAGGCCCAGAGAATGAAGGCGTCCTGGCGTGCATTGTCATGCCATGCCTTGAACCGGCCCGAGGCACCGCCATGCCCGGCAGCCATATCGGTGCGCAGCAGCACGGGGCCGCGTGCGGAGTCCATCTCGGTCAGTCGGGCATAGAGCTTGGCAGGTTCCCAATAGGGGACCCGGGAGTCGTGCCAGCTGCCTTGGAGGAAAAGCGTGGGGTAGGGTTGGGGGGAGAGGTTGTCCAACGGTGAGTAGTCGCGGATACGCTTGCGTGCGCCCGGATCGTCGGGATTGCCCCACTCAGTATACTCGGCGGTAGTCAGCGGCAGGTCGGGATTCTCCATGGTGCGTAACACGTCGACGAAGGGGACGTCGAGCACGGCCGCACAGAACGCCTCGGGCGCCAGGTTGAGGCTGGCTCCGACCAGTAGCCCGCCGGCACTGGCGCCGTAGGCGGCGATGCGCTCGCCGTCGCTGAGTCCTTTTTCCACCAATGCGTTGCGCGCCGCCAGGAAGTCGCGGAAGCTGTTCTCCTTGTGCTCTAGTTTGCCTGCCAGATACCAGGGCTCACCCCGGTCGCCGCCACCGCGAACGTGGGCGACGGCAAAGGCAACGCCGCGGGCGAGCAGTTCGAGCCTGGCAACCGAGAACCAGGGGTCGAGGACTTCGCCATAGGCCCCATAGCCGTAGAGCAGGGTGGGCAAGGGGTGGCCGGCAAGGTCGGCACGCATCACCACCGATACCGGTATGCGTTCGCCATCGTGGGCACGCGCCCAGATCCGCTCGCAGCAGAGGTCTGCCGGCTGCAGGTTGCCGTGGATCGGCTGCGACTTGAGGACGACTCGCTCCCCACTGTCGAGGTCGTGCTCGAGCCAGCGTACCGGCATGACGAAGGACTCTTCACGCAGGCGCAGACGGCGACTGTCGAAATGTGGCACGTCGCCGAGCATAACGCTGCAGGGAGATTCCGGCAGCGTCAGGTGCTCGTCGCACCGTGTGCGGTGGCAAGCATCGAGTTCGACGATGCGGATGCGGACCTGAGCCTCATGGTGGTCGCGCTCGCTGATGGCCAGGCCCCAGTCAAAGGCCTCGACGTCCTCGAGCGTGGTGTCATCGCGATGATCGATCAGCAGTTGCCATTGAGCCTCGAAGTCGTGCTCGTCGGCCACGTCCAGGCGAAAATGTGGTGCGTTGCGGTTGTGCAGAACGTAGAAATGCCCGGGACGGTGCTCCAGTCCATACTCAACACCTTTCTCTCGCGGTCGAAAACAGCGTGGTGTCTGCTCAGGCGACAGGGCCGGCAGCAGGTGGCATTCGCTCGTGTCCTTGGAGGCAATCTCCAGCACCAGCCACTGGCGGGAGCGGGTCTTGCCCAATCCGAGCCAGAACTCGGGATCGTCCTCGCGCAATATCAGTGAAGGCTCGCCGGCCTGGCCTTCACTGAGTGGCAAGCGCCAAATGCTGTCCGGGCGCTGTGTGGCATCGTAACGAGTGAACAGCAGGGTGACGTTGTCTTCGGCCCAAGCCAGCTCCGCACCGATCTCCTCCAGCAAGAGGTGTGGCTCGCCGTCGGGCAGTGCCTTGAGATAGAGTGAGAAGCGCTCGTCGCCATTGGTGTCCTCGGTCCAGGCCAGCCAGCGTTCGTTGGGCGACAGCGCTATGTCACCCAGTTCGAGGTAGTGCTCTGGCGCT